>JBOFBL010000683.1:0-10829 GCA_051645545.1 Casimicrobium sp.
AAGTCGATCACCGCATCGAACGATTGATACGGATGATGCAACAACACATCGCGCTTTCGCAACACGGCAAAGAAGTCGTCGCCGTTGACTTTCAAGCTCGATCGAAACGGTACGACGATCGGGAAACGCAGCGACGAAACATCTGCGATTTCGCCGAGTGCCTGCAAGCGCGCGAGATTGACCGGGCCGGGGATGCGATACACCTCGTGCGGTTCGAGATTGAATTGTGCACGCAACAACTCCACCATCGATTCGCTGCAATCGGCATTGATTTCAAGTCGCACCGGATGCCCGAACGGTCGACGACGCAGCTGCCCCGCGAGCGCATCGCGAAGATCGGTGGTGTCTTCATCGTCAACCCACAAATCGCTGTCGCGCGTAACGCGAAACTGAGAAAAGTCGGTGACGACGCGCCCCGGGAACAGACTCGTCAGCTGCGATTGAATCACGGTCGATAACAACACAAAAAAACGCTTCGCGCCCATACGCGGAAGTTCAAGCACGCGCGGCAGCGTGCGTGGCACTTTCACAATCGCAACAGAGCGCTTAACCGATCGGGTGCCAGAGGCAAGCTCAACGATGTAGTGCAAGCCCTTGTTGGCAACGGTCGGAAACGGATGCGCGGAGTCGAGCCCGATCGGTGTGAGCACCGGTTTGACTTCACGGCGAAAGGTGGCGCCGATCCAGCGACGTTGCGTCAGCGTGAGCTGTGCGTCGCGCACCAACACGATATTGTGCGCTGCGAGCTCGGGCAATACTTTTTCGTCGAGCACACGATATTGCTTCTCGATCAAGCGATGCGTGTGTTCGGCCACCGCGAGCAAATCCGCGCGTAGTTGCGTTGCGTCGGGTGAACCGTTGGCCTCGAGCGCGTCGAGCTTTTGATTGAGTTCGGCCAGACGAACTTCGAAGAGCTCATCCAGATTAGAGCTCACAATGGACATATAGCGCAGCTTTTCAAGCGGCGGAATCCACGGCAATTCGCATTGCGCGAGCACACGCTCGTTGAACGTCAGCAATGAGCGTTCGCGATTGATAAGCAACACGGTCGGTCTTTCTACTCGTTGTTACTCGCAACTATCTGCGCGTTGTGTGACAAAACAAAGACAACGCGCGGCAATCACGACGATTGAAATATTGCGGTAATAAACGATGAACAAAATGCGATGTAGTCGAAAGGCGAACCTCCTCCTTAACTACGTTGTTGAAAAGACTGGAATAAACATGCAATTCAAGAAAACGATAACAACGCTGCTGGCGACACTTGCGATCGCAAGCGCAGCGTCGGCGCAAACCATCACCGGCGCGGGCGCGACTTTCCCGTTTCCAATCTATTCGAAATGGGCCGAGGAATACAAAAAAGCGACCGGTGTTTCGATGAACTATCAATCGATCGGCTCGGGCGGCGGCATCAAGCAGATTCAGGCGAAGACGGTTGACTTCGGTGCGACCGATATGCCGCTTAAAGCCGAAGATCTTGCGAAAGATGGCCTCGTGCAATTCCCCGCGATCATTGGCGGCGTGGTGCCGGTGACCAATCTCGATGCGGTGAAACCGGGTGAATTGAAATTAACGGGGCCGGTGCTCGCCGACATTTATCTCGGCAAAATCAAGACGTGGAACGACAAGGCGATCACTGACTTGAATCCCGGCCTCAAGCTCGAAGGTCCGATCACGGTTGTGCGTCGTTCGGATGGCTCGGGCACGACGTTCCTATTCGTCGATTACCTCGCAAAAGTATCGCCCGAGTGGAAAACGAAAGTCGGCGTCGGCGCAGCGGTTGCGTGGCCCGAAGGCGTAGGCGGCAAGGGCAATGAAGGCGTTGCGCAATACGTGCAGCGCATTAAAGGCTCGATTGGTTATGTTGAGTTTGCGTACGCGAAGAAAAACAAACTCGACTACATCCAGATGCGTAACCGCGACGGTCAGTTCGTCGCGCCGGATGACAGCGCGTTCGCCGCCGCGTCGGCAAGCGCCGATTGGAAAAGCGTGCCGGGCATGGGCGTGATCCTGACCGATCAACCCGGCGCCAAGAGCTGGCCGATGACGGGCGCGTCGTTCATCCTCATGCATGCGAAACAACCGAAACCGGATGCGGGTCGTGAAGTGCTCAAGTTTTTTGATTGGGCATTAAAGAACGGCGCGAAGTCAGCGACCGAGCTTGATTACGTGCCGTTGCCCGCAGCGACTGTTGCGCTGATTCAGAACGAATGGAAAAAGATTTCCGACGAGAGCGGGAAAGCGCTGCGGTAGTAGACTTGTTTAGCCTAGTCCAGCAATCCATCGATTTGCCCAATTTTATTGGGCGATCATATTATTTAGTTAATTTATCAATAAATATAAATAATTGCGCTGTTGCCCTATTTAATTGGATGATAGCGGATGATGCTGAGACTAATTTTCGTACTGAAATATTTCTGCAATAAACGCGCTCGACAATTCTGGGTTTCGCGCAGTGCCTGCACTCGTATCATGCATGGCTCTGCGTTCAAGCCTTGTTGTAGTCGATGCATCGTCTCGGTTTATTTCTTCTTTCTCTCACTGCATGCGCCGCAAGTTCGGTCGTCGCACAAACGACGATCACCGGCGCTGGCGCGACCTTTCCTTATCCAATCTATGCGAAGTGGGCCGATGAGTACCGCAAAGCTACAGGGGTAGCGATGAACTATCAATCGATCGGTTCGGGCGGCGGCATCAAACAAATTCAAGCGAAGACCGTGGACTTCGGCGCGACCGACATGCCAATGAAACCGGAGAATTTGGCGAAGGATGATCTCGTGCAATTCCCGGCCATCATCGGCAGCGTCGTGCCCGTGGTCAATGTGAAGGGCGTGGCACCGGGCGAATTGAAACTCACCGGGGCACTACTCGCCGACATTTATCTCGGCAAGATCAAGCAATGGAGCGATCCGGCGATCGCCGCGTTGAATCCGAATTTGAAACTCGAAGGCACGATCATTGTGATTCGCCGATCCGATGGTTCGGGTACGACGTTTCTATTCACAAATTACCTCTCGAAAATCTCTGCCGAATGGAAAGAGAAAGTCGGTGCGGGCAGTGCCGTGAGTTGGCCAACCGGTTTGGGCGGCAAAGGCAACGAGGGTGTCGCGCAATACGTGCAACGGGTAAAGGGCTCGATCGGTTACGTTGAGTTTGCCTTCGCGAAGAAAACCAAACTCGCGTTTACGCAACTTAAAAACAAAGACGGTCAATTCGTCGCACCAAGCGATGAATCGATTTCAGCAGCGGCGCTCAACGCGAATTGGACAACAACGCCCGGCATGGGCGTGATCTTGACCGATCAAGTCGGCGCGAAGAGTTGGCCGATGACAGGTGCCTCGTTCATCTTGATGCATGCGAAACAAACGAAGCCCGATACTGCACGTGAAGTACTTAAGTTTTTCGACTGGTCGATGAAGAACGGTGCAGATGCGGCATCAAAGTTAGGCTACGTGCCTTTGCCCGCAGCAACCGTCGCGTTAGTGCAAAACGAATGGAAAAAGATTGGGGATGCGAGTGGAAAAGCGTTGCGATGAACTCACCTCCCTTTCAAGGGGAGGTCGCGCGAAGCGCTGGTGGGGATGGGGTTCCCATGCATACGCCAATCGCGACAAGGCAGCCCCGATAGAAAAAGTATGAAACAACAAAACTCATTCGCGCTACAAGACGCGATCTTCGCACGCAGCACACAGTTCTTCGCGTTTCTCGTACTCGCGACGCTTGCGGGCATCATCGTCTCGCTCGTCATGGGCGCGTGGCCGACGCTCACCAAAGTCGGGCCGATGTTTTTTGTGACCGATGCGTGGGATCCGGTGCGCAAACTCTTTGGCGGTCTCTCGCCGCTCTGGGGCACGATCGTCACCTCAATCATCGCGCTGTCGATTGCGGTACCCGTGAGTTTCGGTATCGCGATTTTTCTAACCGAAATGTGCCCGCCGATGTTGAAGCGTCCTCTGGGCACCGCTGTTGAATTGCTCGCGGCGATTCCGTCGATTATCTACGGCATGTGGGGGCTTTTCGTCTTCGCGCCGATCCTCGCCGAATACCAGCCCGCAATGAGCGAAACGCTCGGCAAACTGCCCTTGATCGGCACCTTGTTTCAAGGTCCACCAATGGGCATCGGCGTGCTGACTGCGGGCATCATTCTTTCGGTGATGGTAATTCCGTTCATTGCATCTGTTATGCGCGACGTGTTCGAAACGACGCCTGCGATTTTGAAAGAGTCTGCGTACGGTCTCGGCGCGACGACGTGGGAAGTGGTGTGGAACGTCGTGTTGCCGTACACCAAGGCCGGTGTGGTCGGCGGCATCATGCTTGGGCTCGGTCGCGCGCTCGGCGAAACGATGGCAGTGACCTTCGTGATCGGCAATGCGTACAACATCTCGCTGCAACTCTTCGATGCGGGCAATTCGATTGCGTCTTCGCTCGCCAATGAATTCAATGAAGCGTCGGAGCCGATGCATTTGTCGGCGCTCATCACGCTCGGGCTCACGCTCTTCATGTTGTCGTTCTTGGTGCTTGCTGCGTCGCGCTACATGCTCTCGCGCATGACGGCACGGGAGGGCAAGCGCACATGAGAAACATCGAAACCAATCCGATTTACAGGCGACGCTTGTGGGTCAATCGCCTCAACATGGCGATGTCGTTCGCGACGATGGCCTTCGGCATGGTGTTCTTGCTGTGGATTTTGTTTGTTCTTTTCAGCAAAGGCTTTGCGGGATTGAGCTTCTCGCTGTTCACGCAGAGCACACCGCCGCCGGGCTCCGAAGGCGGGCTTGCAAACGCGATCATCGGCTCGCTGATGATCGTAGGCTCCGCGATTTTTATCGCTACGCCAATCGGCATCATGGCGGGCATTTATCTCGCCGAAGTCGGTCGCGAAAGTACGATTGCAAAAGTGACGCGCTTCATCAACGACATCTTGCTCTCGGCACCCTCGATTGTGATCGGCTTATTTGTATACGCCTTGATCGTTGCGAATTTCAAACATTACTCGGGTTGGGCGGGCGCAATTGCGCTCGCGATCATCGCCGTGCCCGTGGTCGTGCGCACGACGGAGAACATGTTGCAACTCGTGCCGAATAGTTTGCGCGAGGCAGCGATTGCACTTGGTGCACCGAAGTGGCGAGTCGTGACGATGGTCACGCTGCGTGCGGTTAAGGGCGGCGTAGTTACGGGCGTGCTGCTTGCGCTCGCGCGCATCTCGGGCGAGACCGCGCCACTCTTATTCACTGCACTCAACAATCAATTCTGGAGCACCGACATGAATGCGCCGATGGCGAATTTGCCAGTGGTGATCTTCCAATTCGCGATGAGCCCGTATGAAGAATGGCAAGGTCTCGCCTGGGCGGGCGCACTCTTGATTACCTTAACGGTGTTGGTATTGAACATACTGGCGCGCACCGTGTTTCGCCAGAAAACGAAGTAGAGAACAACAATGAACTTCAAAGTCAGCCTTGGCGATAATGAAATCGCCACCGCAGCGAAAACAAAAATTGCGATCAAGAACCTGAATTTTTTCTATGGAAATTTTCAGGGCTTGCGTGACATTTCGCTCGAAATTCCAGAGAAGCAGGTCACCGCCTTCATCGGGCCTTCGGGTTGTGGCAAATCGACGCTGCTGCGCACGCTCAATCGCATGTATTCGCTCTATCCGGGTCAGCGCGCGACGGGTGAAATTGTTTTTAACGAACAAAACATTCTCGATTCGAAACAAGATTTGAACGCGCTGCGTGGACAAATCGGCATGGTGTTTCAAAAACCAACACCGTTTCCCATGTCAATCTACGACAACATCGCATTCGGCGTGAAGCTCTACGAACGTCTCTCGAAAAGCGACATGGATGATCGCATCGAATGGGCGCTCAAAAAAGCGGCGCTGTGGACCGAGGTGAAAGACAAACTCTCGCAAAGCGGTTTGTCGCTTTCTGGCGGACAGCAGCAACGCCTTTGCATCGCACGCGGCATCGCGGTGAAACCGGAAGTGCTACTGCTCGATGAGCCGACCTCCGCACTCGATCCGATTTCAACGGCGCGTATTGAAGAACTCATCAGCGAGCTGCGTGACGACTACACAATTGTGATCGTCACTCACAACATGCAACAAGCGGCTCGCGTATCGCATCACACGGCGTACATGTATCTTGGCGAGCTAGTCGAGTTCACACCAACGGCGCAAATTTTTGTGAAGCCGCAGGATAAGCGCACCGAGGACTACATCACGGGAAGGTTTGGCTAATGGAACACACCTCAAAACAATTCGAACTCGAACTTGAAGACCTGCGCAGCAGCTTGCTTGCGATGGGCGGTATCGTGGAAGCGCAGATGGAGCGCGCGATGCGTGCGATCGCAACCAACGATGCGGAGCTTGTCGAAGCCGTCACACGCGAAGACAAAAAGGTCAATTCGCTACAGATGGACATCGACCGCAAAGGCATGGAAGTCATCGCCAAGCGCCAACCAGCAGCCGTCGATCTGCGACAAATTCTTTGCACGATGCAAGCAGCGGGCGACCTCGAACGTATCGGCGATGAGATTAAAAAGATCGCTGAGCGCGCAAAACAGTTTCAAGCAAATGAGCGCTTTCAATCGATGCGTTTGAACGAGATGAAACACATCGGTGTGCTCGTACAAGACATGCTCAAAGAAACGCTCAATGCGTTCGCACGACTCGATGTAATCGCAGCCGGCGAAGTCATTGGTCGCGATAAAGCAGTCGATGAAGAATTCGAACGCATCATGCGTCTGATCGTCACCTACACGCTCGAAGACCCGCGCACGATCGGCGCGGGAATAGAAATCGCTTTCCTAGCGAAAGCCGCCGAGCGTGTGGCAGATCATACGAAGAACATCAGTGAATATGTAATCCATATTGTGCAAGGCAAAGATCCGCGTCATGGCGGGTAGACACACCGTTCTCTTTGACGCAGATCTCGCTGACTTGGAACTATGATTTACGCAGATTTCTCACGTGATACGCAAAAACTAATCGGCGTTAATCTGTGAAAAATCTGCGCAATCCGCGTCAAAAAACTAACCCGAATAGCGCGCCTCCAAATGTGCGCGAAAATGTTTCGGATTCAGCGCTTCGCCCGTCGCACGCGTGACGAGTTCGTCCGTTGAAAGTTCGCTCGCCTTCGACCAAATGTTTTCTTTGAGCCAATCAAAGATCGGCGCAAGGTTGCCCGCTTCGATTTTTTGATCGATATCGGGATTCAATGTGCGAATGGTTGCGAAGTATTGCGCGGCGTACATCGCGCCGAGCGTGTAACTTGGGAAATAACCGAATGCGCCGCCGGGCCAATGAATGTCTTGCATCGGGCCGTCTTTGAAGTTGCCTTTGGTGTCAATCCCCAAATAGGCTTTCATCTTTTCGTCCCACAGCGACGGGAGGTCGTCGACTTCGATGTCGCCGTCCATCAAGGCGCGTTCGATCTCGAAGCGCAAAATGATATGCGCGGGATAGCACGCCTCATCGGCATCGACACGAATGAATCCTGGTTTCACGCGCGAATAGAGTTTGCCTAAATTCTCCGCCGTGAACGCCGGTTGATCGCCTAAGTGTTCACGCACGAGCGGCGAAATCAACTTGAGAAACGGCTTCGAACGCGCGAGTTGCATTTCGAATGACAAGCTTTGACTTTCGTGAATGCCCATTGAGCGCGCGACCCCGACCGGTTGATCCACGAATTCGCGCGGTAGGTTTTGCTCGTAACGTGCATGACCGGTTTCGTGAATGATGCCCATCAGGCTTTGCATGAAATCGTCTTCGCGATAGCGCGTGGTGATGCGCACGTCTTCGGGAACGCCACCGCAGAACGGATGCGTGCTCACATCGAGTCGCCCGCCGTCAAAATCGAATTGCAAATGTTTCATGACCGCGAGGCCGAGCGCTTTTTGCTTTTCGGTCGGGAACGAACCCGTTGGTTGAATGAGGCTTTCGCTCGCTTGCTTGGCCTGCGCGTTCGCGATGAGTTGCGGCAACCAGGTTTTCACATCGGCAAAAATCGCTTCGACTTTCTTGGACGTCATGCCGGGTTCGTACATATCCATCAACGCGTCGTAACGAGACGTACCTTTTTCGGCGGCAAGCAGCTTTGCTTGCTCGCGCGCGAGGCGCACAACGTCTTTCAAATTCGCCGCAAGCCCTTTCCAGTCGTTCGCGGGACGCTGCTCGCGCCAGGCGTGTTCGCATTTCGATGCAGCGAGCGACATGTCCTCAACGAGTTTCGCGGGCAGCAAATTCGCGCTTTCCCAACTGCGCTTCATTTCGCGCAAATTGGCGCGCTCAATCGGTTTCAAGTTTTCTTGTTCGGCCGCATCGAGCTTTTTCTTGAGCGTGGCGTCGGTCAACATGTTGTGCATCAACACACCGAGCTCGGCCATTGCCGCGGAGCGTGCGTCGTTACCTTTCTTCGGCATCATCGCGGCGTGATCCCAGCCGGCGATCGAAGCCAAGTGTTTGAAGCGATAGAGGCGAGTGAAGGTGTGCGAGAGATCGGCGTAGACGGTCGCAGTCATGACGTTTGGAAACTTTTTGCGTGGGGCACACATCTTACCGAGGCTTGTGCGGCGCGCAGCAGGCGTTTGCGATGAACGACGATCCGCATTGGACGGGATCCGGCTTTTCGTCGAATCGCCCAATTGGATTGGGCGACACGCCTAAATTAGTGTTGTATTGAAAACACATGTTTTTTGCATATCTGCCCAATTAAATTGGGCGATGAATGGGGTAGCCGGACTGTTCCGCTACACTGCGGTTTCTATCTTCTCTATCGCGTTTGTGCGAACGTTTTGTTCGTGCGCAAACCGCACACCTTCCCGCGATGAACGCCACCGTGGTCAGCCCATCCCCCGCACCCGCCCGCGCCGCCAAGAAACCGCTCGCCGCTTCGGTGTCGCTGGCGCGTGTGCAGGCAACAGCGGCGCGTGCCGTGCTGGCGGTGCTGAACGGTGTGAATGCGGATCATGCGATTGCCAAACAAGACACCTCGGGTTTCGATGGCGCTTCGCGCGGTGCGCTGGCGGACTTAACGCTCGGCACCTTGCGCCATTTGGGTGAGCTGCGGGCGATCGTGCGTGCGTTTGTGCGCGCGAAACCCGATCCGGCGATCGAAGCGGTGCTCTGGATTGCGATTTACGAATTGCTGTACTCGCGCACGGCGTCGCACGTGGTCGTCTCGCAGGCCGTGGAAGCCGCCGAGCAAATTAATCGCGGTGCAAAGGGTTTTGTTAATGCGGTATTGCGCAACGTGCTTCGCGAACCTGACGAGGCACGCGCCAAAGGTGCGGCGAGCGAAGAGGGGCACTGGAATCATCCGCAATGGTGGATCGATCGCGTGCGCGCCGATCATCCTGAGTGGTGGGAGGCGATTCTTCGCGGCGGCAATGGTCATGGGCCGCTCACGCTGCGCGTGAATCGTCGTCGCGCCAATCAGGCGCAATTGCTCGAAGCCTTCGCGGCAAAAAAAATCGAGGCGGAACCTTTAAGCGAAACGATGCTCGTGGTGAAGCGACCGCGGCCAGTGCATCGTATGCCGGGTTTCGCGGAAGGATGGTTTTCGGTACAAGACGCGGGCGCACAATTGGCAGGCTCGCTGCTCGGTGTGAAAGACAAGATGCGGGTGCTCGATGCGTGTGCGGCGCCGGGTGGAAAGAGTGCGCACCTGCTTGAACTTGCCGATTGTGAATTAACGGCACTCGATGTCGATGCCGAGCGCGCCAAGCGCATCGATGAGAACCTGGTACGACTTGGACTCAAAGCGAATGTCCGCGCAGCTGATGCAATCGATGTCGCGTCGTGGTGGGACGGCAAAACCTTTGATCGCATTTTGCTTGATGCGCCGTGCACCGGCTCTGGCGTCGTGCGCCGTCATCCCGATGGTAAGTGGCTGAAACGCGAGACGGACATCGCTCAACTCGCGAAATTGCAGGCGGCGTTGATCGATGCGTTATTGCCGACACTCGCGGTCGGCGGCCGCTTGCTGTATTGCACGTGTTCGATTTTTCGCAACGAAAACGCGATGCAAATTGATGCCGCACTCGCTCGCCACGCAAACCTGAAACGTTTACGCATCAATCTGCCGGGCGACCCGGCCTCCGCGGGTGGGCAACTCTTGCCGGGCGGCAACAAGAAGACCCACAATCACGACGGCTTCTTCTATGCCCTCCTGGAGAAAACTGCGCCGTGAGCTTCGCGTTGCAATCGATTCGACGTCGCGTCGCACCTCCGCATGCGCGAGAACGGTCGTTTTCTCGCTATTTAGCAATTATTTGTATCGCCCTATTTATATGGGCGATAAACGTCGTTTATGCAGAAGTCATAACGACAAAAAGTGCGCTGGTTCGCCCAAATGAAGAGGCGTACGTGTTTGATGCTGAGTTCGAATTCAGCCTCACCAATCCGCTCGAAACGGCGCTGCTTCGAGGCACGCCACTTTACTTCGTGTTGGAGAGCGAGATCACGCGTTCGCGCTCATTCTGGTTCGATGAAACGGTGCCGACGCGAACGTCCGTGCGTCGGCTGACCTATGTACCACTGACCAGCACCTATCGCGTCGATTCCGGTGGCACGATGAGCGGCGGCGCAAGCTTCGCGACGCTTGATGAGGCGCTGCGACAAATTCGCGTGATTCGCGGTCGTGAGCTCGTCGAGCGAAAAGCGCTGGGCGTGGGCTCGCGCTATGACGTGTCGCTTCGCTTGCGGCTCGACACCACGCAATTGCCGAAACCCTTGCAAGTCAACACGCTCGTGTCGCGCGAATGGACGCTTACCTCCGATTGGTATCGCGTGGTTGTGACCCCATGAGTAGCGATCCCACCTTGACCTT
>JBOFBL010000684.1:0-1684 GCA_051645545.1 Casimicrobium sp.
GGCGTGTGGCGTTTCGCGAATGGCGCGTGGAAGAACATGTTGCCGAATCAAAACGGCACCTTCACAAGCATCGCGATCGATCCAAACAATGCGAAGAACGTTGCCGTCTCTCGCGGCGGTGGACGCATCATCTTCCGCAGTGTCGATGGCGGCGACAACTGGAGCGAAGTTCAAAAAACGGTGGTTCAAAGCGAACCCGCTTATTACCCAAAACCGAAGCCAAGTAACTACAACGCCTACGTCGGCGAATGGGGCAACGCCGCGCTCGTGTACGACCGCGCGGGCGGCGCTTGGCAGACCAATGGCTTCGGCACGATTTACACGCCGAACTTAAACACCAATACGCCCGCGTGGGAATGGCGAATGAACGGATTCGAAGAGCTCGTCGTGCGCAAAGTAAAAGTGCCGCCGCTCATCACCGTACCGGGCACGAATGAGAAAGGCGCAGAGCTCTTCTCGGTGGTCGCTGACATGATTGGCTTCCGCCACACGAGCGTCGATCAAGTCCCCGCTGCGACGCTCGGTTCGATTGACTATGTTTCCGGCGCAACCAGCATCGATTTCTCTGCACAGAAACCCGAGTTCATGGCCTGGGTCGGCTGGGATCAAGACAAAGGTGGCTGGTGGGCGAAGCGCACGGGCTATTCGAGCGATGGCGGCAAAACGTTTACGCCATTCGCCAATGAAACGCCAGGCTCAGGCGGCGTGATTGCAATGTCAGCCGCTGATCCGCAAAACATGGTGTGGGCGCCTGCGCGTTGGGCGCGCCCGCATGTGACCTTCGACGGCGGCAAGACGTGGAAAGTCGGCATCGATGCGAGCACAGGCAAAGAGTTAACGGGTGCATTTCAATTGTCGAACGAATGGTGGACCGGCGAAGTGCTCGCCGCCGATCGCGTCGATGGCAAACGCTTCTATTACCTTTCCACCGGTCGTATGTACACATCTGCCGACGGCGGTGCAACCTGGACACCGGCCGCGAAAGAGTTTTGGGAACAAGGCTTGCCACCGTGGTGGACGCTCGACACAAATCTCGTGCCGAACCCAGCGCGCGCAGGGCAAGTCTTCGCGACGTTCGCATCGAACACGAATCAAACCGATTCGTTCAAGATGTTTCGCTCGGACGATTTCGGCATGACATTCACGCCCGTGAGCACAGTCGACGTCGTTAATCACATGGCGTTTGGCAAAGGCGACACAGCTGACACACCGTACATGTTCATTCATGGCCGCGTGGGTGGCGCAACGAAAGACGGCGTCTATCGTTCGAAAGATCTAGGCGCAACCTGGGAGCTCGTGAGCGACCCAGACACCAATCAATTCGCGAAGATCAACACGATGGCAGCAGACTTGCGTGAGAAAAATCGCGTCTACATCGGCACCGGCGGTCGCGGTATCTTTGCTGGCACTGCGCCCGACGATGCAATCCCTCCTCGACCCTCGCGCGGCGTGAATGCGGGTGGCGGCGTTGCTGGAAACTATGTGGCCGATCAGGGATTCACCGGCGGCTATACGTTTACCACTGACAAGAGCGTGAGCACCGTGGGCGTCGTTCAGCCTGCGCCCGAAGCGGTGTATCGCTCCGAGCGTTTCGGCAACAACTTCACCTATCGACCGCTCGTACTCGCCGAAGGTCGTCGCTATCTCGTGCGACTTCACTTCGCCGAAGTGTGGTGGGGAGTTG
>JBOFBL010000685.1:0-5398 GCA_051645545.1 Casimicrobium sp.
AGTCGTCAACGCATCGCCCGAAAGCCCAAGCATCGCACGCAGCATGAGCAAACCATCGGTCAACGCAAGCGACTGACCGTCACCATCAAGATCGAGTTTGCGCAGCGGATCGTTCTTGAGCGAATCGAGATAAGTCACGATTTCGTCGGCGGTGCGCGCTGCATTTTGACCGATGACGCCGGTCGTTAACGCTTCGCCTTGGAAGCCGAAGAGGTAACGGGTGGCGAGCATTGCGTCGGAGGACGCGGCGATAGTGTTGTTGGCGTCGGCGTTGAGGGTGCACGAGCGACGATCAACATCACCGCCAATGATTCGTGTAGCGCAAAAAGGATCACTACCAAAAAAGTTATAACACTTGCCAGCCAGGTAAAGTCGTCCGGCACCGTCAATTGCGGCTGTGTTGGCCCAAGCTCCGCTAAAAAACGATGGGGATGCGATCGAAACAATCCCATTACCGTTGCCTGGTTCGGCATCGAAACTCGTATCGAGTGTGCCGTCGCTTAGCAACCTCGTCACACACATTTGACTAACCGAATAGGCGCAACCACCTGACAAAACAATCCTACCTTGGAAATCAAGAACAATTGAAAAGTATGTTGACAGCTCAGGGTACCCGTTGGGTTGCCATTGTCTACGAAGTACGAGGCGCCCCGGGCGGGTACTATCGTTGCCAAATGTAGTGTCAAGTGTTCCGTTCGCGTTCAGTCTCGATACGCAAGCCCATCGATATGCATCGCAGTCACCAACTACGTAGATACGCCCGAGTGAATCAATAGCGCCATAGAACCCCGAAGAGCTCACCTGCGGTTCTTGCGCCGTAGAAAAACTAATAGGGACGGCTCCTATCGAACCAGCATCCGATCGAAAAGCCGTATCCGTTACGCCATCTTGTGTGAGGCGTACAACACACATACCACCGCCACAAACGCCAAAACCCACGAGTTTTCCATCTTGCGCTACTTTGAGAGAACGTAATCCGACGTTGCCAATCGGTTGAGCAAACTGTAGAGCGCGTACATTGGTAGTCGATTGAGGGTAGAAGGTTTGATCGGTCGCGCCGCTCGATAGGTATCGCGAAATGCAAGTGCCATATTGGCACGACGCAGTAATGAGCATCTTGCTGCCCGATACGAGATGTATTCCAAGCACGGAAGAGGCTACCTGTGAGGCGTATCGACGTACACCCACTGGATTTCCCGACGGCGAAAACGACGAATCGAGCGCACCCGAGTCGCTCAAGCGCGCTAGGCAACCAATACGAGCATCGTTAAGCTCAATGCAGTGTCCACCAACAAGAACTCGACCCTCCTCATCGACAGCGACAGCGTTTGCCTCCCCTTTAACGACCCGTACAACGCCTCCGGTGCCAAATGACGCATCCAACTGCCCGTTAGTGTTAAGTCTTAAAGCGCAAAGAAAGTACTCTGAGTTGTAACCGCACACGCCCGCCATGACAAGACGGCCTTGCAAATCGATTACCGCCTTATTGGCCCAACCGGCCGTCTCGTCTGGGCGATAGTCGGTTACGCCAAGACCATTCCCGAACGTTGGATCAGCGCTACCGGGTGCCGCAAAACCAGCGTGTGAAAACCCGATTACCGCAACGACAGCGGCGGAACATTTGATCCAGCTCTTCATTCGCTTCACCATAAATCTGCTTTTCAAAAATCCTTTACTAGCGTTACGTGGCTCGTAGGCTGACATGAAATCCCAGCTTACATTCGTTCCGTCGTCGCTGAAGCGCGTTACTTCAACAACCCCTTCAACAACTTCCCCATCTCCGCCGGATTACGTGTGATTTTGAAGCCGCACTCTTCCATGATGGCAAGTTTGGCGTCTGCGGTGTCGGCACCACCGGAGATGAGCGCGCCCGCGTGACCCATGCGTTTGCCTGGGGGGGCGGTGACTCCCGCAATGAAACCGACGACCGGTTTTTTCATGTTGGCCTTGACCCAGCGCGCAGCGTCTGCTTCATCAGGGCCACCGATTTCGCCGATCATGATGACTGCGTCCGTCTCAGGATCGTCGTTGAACATGCGCATCACATCGATGTGCTTGAGTCCATTGATCGGATCGCCACCGATACCGACGGCGCTGGATTGACCTAAGCCGAGTTCAGTCAATTGACCAACCGCTTCGTACGTGAGCGTGCCAGAGCGCGAGACGACACCGATGCGGCCTTTTTTGTGAATATGGCCGGGCATGATGCCGATTTTGATTTCTTCGGGCGTGATGAGGCCGGGGCAGTTCGGACCGAGCAAGAGCGTTTTTTTGCCCTGCATTTTGTAGCGCGTTTTCATCATGTCGAGCACCGGGATGCCTTCGGTGATGCAGATCACGAGTTCGATGCCCGCATCAACCGCTTCGTCGATTGCAGCGGCGGCACCCGAGGGCGGCACGTAGATCACGCTGACCGTGGCGCCGGTTTGCGCTTTCGCTTCGGCAACGCTCGCGTAAATTGGAATGCCTTCGAAATCTTCGCCCGCTTTTTTCGGGTTCACACCGGCGACGAAACAGTTTTTACCGTTCGCGTAATCGCGGCAGCCGCGCGTATGGAATTGCCCGGTTTTGCCGGTGATGCCTTGGGTAATAACTTTGGTGTCTTTGTTGATGAGGATCGACATGTTTTTTCTTCCTTCGTTATTACTTTATTGCGCAGCAAATTCAACGCGACGATTGCGTTGTTTGTTTTCATCGGTGTCATTCGCAGCAACGGGCTTGGTGTCGCCGTAGCCCTTCGCGCTGAGCGCTTCTTTCGGCACGCCTTTGCCAACGAGATAGGCAACGACCGATTCGGCGCGCGCTTGCGAGAGCTTTAAGTTCGCAGCAGCGTCACCTACGTTATCGGTGTGTCCGCCGATTTCGCCTTTGGTTTTGCCGTCTTTGATGAGCTCGGCGAGTTCGTTCAAATCTTTCACCGCTTCACCGCGAATCTTCGCGCTACCGGTGTCGAATTCGACGTCGAGCTTGAACGATTTCGCACCAGCCTTAAACGCTTCGGCGGCGGATTTCGCTGTAACAGCCACAGCAGCGGTCGGAGGCGCAACGGCCTTAGGCGCTTCTGCAACAGGTGCTGGCGCAGGTGCAGGGGCGCTCACCGCAGGCTTCGGTGGTTCGACCGCTTTCGGCATTTCCTTCGGTTGCGTGCATTGACGCAACAAGAACGCCGCGAGAATGGCCGAGACAACCAGCGCGAGCCATTTCATCCAGCCCGCAATCGGCGCGGACGGTTCGAGCGCACGGTTCGCCGCCGCGCTTGTCGCGGCCGCAGCACCGGCGCTTGTCGCTGTAGCTGCACCAGCGACCGTTGCCGCAGCACTTGATGTTTTGGCCGCCGCCGAATTTGTCGCGGCACTCGCAGCGCTTGCGACACCGGCAACGCCCGAAGCGACAGCTGCGCCTGCCATCGAACTTACCGCCGCAGCGCCCAATGCAGCGGCGGCAACTGGCTTATAAGCCTTCGCAGCGGCTACCACTTTTTCAGCCGCTTCGCCCATATTATTTGCGGTGATGATCGGCAAACCCGATTCGGCGAGAATCTTTTTGCCCAAATCTTCGTTGGTGCCCTTCATGCGCACGACGAGCGGCACTTTCAAACCCACCGCTTTCGACGCCGCGACCACGCCTTCGGCAATGGTGTCGCACTTCATGATGCCGCCGAAAATGTTGACCAGAATCGCTTTGAGATTCGGGTTTTTCAACATGATCTTGAAGGCTTCGGTGACCTTCTCGGTCGTCGCGCCGCCGCCGACGTCCAGGAAGTTTGCAGGCTCACCGCCGTAGAGCTTGATGGTGTCCATCGTGCTCATTGCGAGGCCGGCGCCGTTGACCAAACAGCCGATGTCGCCGTCGAGCGAGATGTAAGCGAGATCGAATTTCGACGCTTCGATTTCAGCGGGATCTTCTTCATCGAGATCGCGCATCGCGACAATGTCGGGATGACGGAACAGCGCGTTCGAGTCGAAATTGAATTTCGCATCGAGCGCGATCACGAGGCCGTCGCCCGAGACGATGAGCGGATTGATTTCCGCAAGCGATGCATCTTTTTCGACAAATGCTTTATAGAGCCCTTGCAGGCATTTGCGTGCGTCGCCAAACGACGCAGGTTGAATGCCGATCGCAGCAGAGACTTCGTCGCACTGCGCATCGGTTAAACCAAGACCTGGATCGATGAACACTTTCTTGATCGCGTCAGGATTTTTGTGTGCGACCTCTTCGATGTCCATGCCGCCTTCGGATGAGGCGAGAAGCGCAATACGCTGTGTGCCGCGGTCTACGACCATCGACACGTACATTTCTTTGGCGATGTTCGCGCCTTCTTCGATGAAGAGACGACGCACCTTCTGACCTTCGGCGCTCGTCTGATGCGTGATCAGTTGCATGCCGAGAATTTGCGACGCTTTTTCGCGCACTTCCTCGATCGATTTTGCGACCTTCACGCCGCCGCCCTTGCCGCGACCGCCTGCATGAATTTGCGCTTTGACGACCCATACGGAGCCGCCGAGTTCTTGCGCAGCTTTCACTGCTTCGTCAACCGTAAACGCCGGGATGCCGCGCGGCACCGGAACGCCGAATTCGCGCAGGATTTGTTTGCCTTGGTACTCGTGGATTTTCACGTTTGTAACCCCTTTTTATTTCAAGCTGAAAAGTGACTGTAGGAGCGGCTCCGCCGCGATGTGCGGCTAGCAGGAGCGTCGCTCCTACCTTCGCTACGCGGTCGCGGCAGAGCCGCTCCTACAAAACCTTTGCTACGCTGTTGTAGTCTCCTTGCCCACATACCATTTCGGATAGTAAAGCCGCGCCGCTTCACCCGTCGTTGCGAGCGCATGACAGGCATCGAGCTGAAACGGTTTTTTGTCACCCCAGCCTTCATTTTCGCGCTTCAAGCCCGCGAAGGTTTGCACCGCCGCTGTCGGCAAATAGCCCAGCAATTCGGACAAATGCGTGCAGCCCTTCACGCCGCCCATGTGCTCCGCAATCGCTTTGCGAAAGCCACGCATCAAATTCGCGCCAACGAGTTTTTTGTACTCGCGGCTGATCGTATTGCAATGTCCCGGATACGGCATTTGCTCGGTGGTCGCTTCGATGTCGATCACATTGAAACTTTTATCGATCGTCACGCGCACGTGCATCTCGTGTACAGGCACATCTTTGCTGCGCATTCCCATCGCAAGCGGATAGTCGCGATCTTTGCTGTCGTTCAAATGCGCATCGATATCGAACAGTCCATCCGCACGCGCAAAGCCTTCGTAGGACACGCGACGCAGATGCAATCGTTCACGCGGTTGTGGGGAAGATAAAGGCATAGTGACCGAGTCGGCGCGCGTCGCGGTAAGCGCGCGCAATGCGAATTTCGTGCTTTGGTGCAGGCGCCGAAGCGCGTTAGACTCAAGTGAGG
>JBOFBL010000686.1:0-1334 GCA_051645545.1 Casimicrobium sp.
GCAATGCGTCATCGCAATGTCATCGTAGCTCGACAGAATGTTGGTTGTGATCTTGGCGGTAAGCGATTCATCGATTACACGTCGATGGTTGTAGCGAAGAGTTTGTTTACCTGTTTGCCCGAGCGTTCGGGTGAATGCAGTTGGCGTGCAATCGTCGCAACGTCAGCTGCCTTGATCACAACCACGCATGCCGCGCGAACGGTATGTCGCGTGTTCTTCCAGAGAGACCTCCACCTCAACGAGCGCTTTACGCTCGTTTTTTTTGAGACACTGCTTTAAGCGGTGTTACCTTAGGTCTCGCGTAGTGACAGCGTTCGTCCCCACTTGCGCCAGCGCTCGCACTCCTCTTCGATCAGTAAATGCGTCAATGGATGCGAGTCGCGCAACGTTGTTGGCAGCGCCACTTCGAATGATTCGCCGCGAGCACGAAGACTCATTCGTGCCGCAACATCGGTGCGACCGTGGGCAAAAATTGCGGCGATGCGTAAACACAACAATCGTTGCAATTGAAGAGAATCGACGCGATCGCGCTCTAGTTTTTTGAGCGAACCTGTGTGCCCCAGAACAAGCCAGGCAATGGTGTTACGCTCGCGCTCGGAAAATCCGGGCAGTTCTGCATTTTCGACAATGTAGCTCGAATGGCGGTGATAGTCCTCGTGCGCAATGGCCATACCGATTTCGTGTAGTGAGGCGACCCAGGTGAGAACACTATCGGGGGTTTCTTGACCGAGCGACTTCCATAATTGCTGTGCGAGCATATCGACGCGCGTTGCTTGTGTCGCGTCGACATCGTAGCGTCGCTGTAAGCGCTCGATTGTGCGATAGCGCGTGTCGGAAAAGCGAAGCTCGCCGTTTTTTCGACGAGCCAGTAAATCGTAGAGCGTGCCGAGCCGCAGCGCGCCATCAGTAGGCTCGATCTGTTTCACCGAGAGCTCGCGCGCAAGACCAAGCAAAATCGCAAGACCACCGGGCAACACTGGCGCTCGCGTCGTTTTAAGCGCATTGAGTTCCACGCGATCCATACGACCGACTTCAACCAGACGATCGCGTAGCGCGGTAAGTGCATCTTGGTGTAGCGCTGTTCCGAAATTGTTCTCGGTGACGATTTCATAGATGGCGCGCACGGTGCCCGACGAACCGTACGCAACATCCCAGCCGCGCTTGTACTGCGGCCGCATGACCTCCAGGCGCGAGCGCACAAACATTTCGGCTTTGCGGAACGCGGCAGCGGTTACCAACCCATCGGGAAAAAAATTCTGCGACAAGGTAACGGCACCAAGCAGAAACGATTCCATGAACGAAGGCTCGTAACCGCGACCGATCACAAATTCGGT
>JBOFBL010000687.1:0-2048 GCA_051645545.1 Casimicrobium sp.
GGCAGAGGCAACACGTTCTCAGGCGTTAAACGCATCGCAGGCGTGACGCAGCGCGACGGACTGCCTGTTGCGCGACGAGTTTTTCTTTTTGTACAGCCGTCGATGACGTTGATTCGCGATGCGTACACGGAGCTACCTCTATGCGCATTTGAGTTCATTGGTCTCGCCGACTTACCGCATCTTGTGGTTGGCTTTGATGCTTCTGGTGCCGATAATTCAGTAACGTACAGCTTTGTTGATCCAGTAGATTAATGTCGTATACGCCGCCTCCTGGCTCAGTCGTAACGCTCAATTTTGCTGGGCTTTACAGTTCGCCGCCGGGCGGCTCGGTAACGCTTGAATTCACGCCGCCTGCGGGTATCACGGTTTTTGCGCCGTCAATTCCTAGCGCGCTCCTGTTTGGCGAGCCAAGCTTTAGCGGGCAACAGTTCATAGCCGCAGCGGGGGGCATCCAGCCCGGAAATGTCGGCGCGCACGAGATCGACTACCCGCGGATCAAACCGATTGGTATTGACGCGCGAATCACGGTCGGTACGCCATCGCTGCGATGGACGCAATTTGTTAGCGCGCAAGGCGTCGGCTCGACATTTCAAGTCGGAACGCCGAAGACGTTTAACGCCTCTGGTATTTACTACGCCCCTTACGGCGGTGGCGTGGTTCTTCAGTTTAAACGTCCGACAGGAGAGGGCGGCTTAGGCGGGTCACTCGTTGTTGAGTTTCTTTACCCCCCTGCGGTTCGGGCGCGGGGATTTTCGTCAGCAAGATTTGGCTTTGCATCGATAGTCGGGCCTCGACAGATCAGGCCGCAATCGATACTGAGCAATGTGTTCGGCGAAGACGTCACGGTACGCATTCCCGGTGCCGGACAACAGATCAATGCCGCAGGCAAGATCAACCAGCTCGTGTTTGGTTCGCACGAGATCGCCTATCTTGATCGAACGGTTCGTCCCGTCGGATTGGTGGCGTCGCTTTTTGGTGTTGCAGACATCGCAGGCGGCATTCGCTGGGTTGGCGTGCCGTCCATTGTTGGCACAAGTTTTGGCGCCGCTTTTGCGGCATACAAGGAACGCTTTGTTCTGCCGACGTGGACGGTTGCTACTGCGTTCGGTAACGCAACAATTGGCTTTCGCAGAACGCTTAATGCAACAGGATTTGATGCGAGCGCGTTTGGATTGCCGAGCGTTTTTGACAATCGTACCTACGTACTTGGTGCCGGTTTTGATTCGTCGATCATTGGTGATACGTTCATTGCGCCGCGTGTGCGACGCGTGCTGCCGGTATCGTTTTGGTCGCAAGTGCCGGGGCAGTTACCCGAGCAGCGATGGGGTCGACCAGAAGCCTACAACTCGCGACAGTACGTCTACCAGTTATTCGAGACAACCACGGATGACGGCGGTGTATTTGGTAACTTCAATGACGTCGCCAATCGCGACCGTATCGTCGGTGCAATCGGCTGGCCGTCGCAACGCATACCGATTACAACAACGATTGCGCTCACAGGACGAGCGCTGGAAACTAGCAGCGGCAACGATCACTCGTCGTTTGGATCGCATCTAATTGCTTACAGAATTCGAACGGTACGCACGCAGGGCGACGACTTGTCGGTTTTTACGAGATGGGCATCCCTCAGAAATGGCGCGCGCGTCGTCTCTGCAATCGGTAGCGACCATTCGGCGGTTGCGCGGCCATCTGTGCAGAACACGCGCCGCTTCTATGACCGCATCACGCTTGGCGACCAATCGTTGTTCGGTGTCGCGTTCGCCGCCTACCGAATCAGAACGATTACTCAGTATTTTTCACACGATAGTTTTCCGGTGCCGGAACCGCAAATTGAGTTGGCGCAAAGATTCGTCGCGCCGATTGGTATTCCAAACAAAGAGGTCGGTGCCGCCACTATTGAAGAAAAGTTCACAATCATCGCGCCGCGATGGATTTATGTTGATCGCTTCGGCGAAGCGCGCGCGCGCAACGTCACCCCAGAAGTTGGGGCGCTGGGGTACGAGCAAATTATTTGGGGCGCTACGCGCATATTCCCGCGCTGGAACTAT
>JBOFBL010000688.1:0-7754 GCA_051645545.1 Casimicrobium sp.
TCGCGTAACGATTGACGAAGCGTTCCATATCGAACCACGCAAGCCGTGCATTGCTCGGAAAAGAAAACAGATCGAAACCGCGCGAATCGTGCGGATAGCGCTCGGCGAGACGCGCGAATTCGCGTTGATCCCAGTCGTAATTGAAGAGCACGAGCGTGCGCTCATGTGAACCCCTGTTTGGGCCGCGTGTCTGACTCATGTCCCTGAAGTTATTCTGCGCGATGTTTCGCGGCGTTGTATTTCTCTAGGAGGTATTTCAACAGAAACGGTGCGACGGCGAGCAAAAGCAGCGACGCAACGATGTTGAAACTAAAAATGTTGGCCATCGAATCGATTTTTGCGATCTCGTTACCCGCATTTACGTATACAGCAGTGCCCGGCAACATGCCCAGGAAACTCACCCAAAAAAATGGCCAGGCGCGCATCGTTGTGAGCCCGATCAACCAATTCAAAATGAAATACGGAATCACTGGCGCGACGCGCAGCGAGAAGAGGTAATACAAACCGTTGCGCTCAATCCCGCGATCGATCTCTTTCATGCGATCGGCATAGCGCGCTTCAACCACATCGCGAAAGAAAAAACGCGTGAGCAACATCGCAATCGTTGCGCCGAGTGCCGACGCAAGCGTTGATAACAGCGTACCGTAGACGAATCCAAAACTCGATCCGGCAACGAGCATCAAGGCCGCGGCACCGGGCATCGAGATGACCGAGATCGCGGTGAAGATCGCAAAGAAAGCGAGTGCAACGATGACCGGTGATTGCTCGTACGCATGCATAAACCAGCTTTGCGCATCGCGCACCGCATCGAGCGTTAAATACTTGCGAAGATCGGTGAAGAAATACGCAGCGATCAACGCAACGAGCCAGAGTGCAATGAACCAACGCACCTTCTTCGAAGCGAAGAGCGGGCGTGTCATTGCGGCGGAATAGAGCATGGCCGATTGGTCGCGCGTGCCACGTTCGACCTTACAGTGCGTGGCTCACGCAAATTTGTAATCCTTAAATTGCTCACGCAATTTCGATTTCTGCATTTTTCCCGTTGCGCCGAGCGGAATCGCATCGACGAAGAGCACATCATCGGGCACTTGCCACTTCGCGATCTTGCCTTCGTAGAACTTGAGAATGTCGTCGCGCGATACGTTCGTATTGGGTTTCTTCACCACGCAGAGAACAGGGCGCTCATCCCATTTCGGATGCGGCAAACCGATGCATGCCGCCATTGCGACCGCTGGATGTCCGCTCGCGATGTTTTCGATGTCGATTGAGCTGATCCATTCGCCACCGCTCTTGATCACATCTTTGCTCCGATCCGTGATTTGCATGTAACCATCGGCGTCGAGTGTGGCGACGTCCCCGGTGTGAAAGTAACCGTCGTTATCGAGAATCTTGCCGCCGTCGCCCTTGAAATATTCGGAGACGATCCACGGTCCGCGTACCATCAAATTGCCGTACGCCTTGCCATCGCGCGGCAGTTCATTGCCCGCATCATCGACGATTTTCATATCGACGCCGAATACAGCGCGACCTTGCTTCAACAGCACTTCGCGCTGTGTCGGCCAATCTTCTGCGAGGTGTTTCACTTTCAAATTGCCGTAAGTGCCGAGCGGGCTCATCTCGGTCATCCCCCACGCGTGATCGACTTTCACGTTGTAGACGTCGCGAAATTTATCCATCATCGCAGGCGGACAGGCCGAGCCGCCGATCGTCGTGCGTCGCATGGTCGTGAGTTTCAACTGATTCGCATCCATGTGCGCGAGCAACATTTGCCACACGGTCGGCACCCCGGCAGAGAAGGTCACTTTCTCCGCTTCGAACAATTCGTAAATCGATTTGCCATCGAGCGCGGCGCCGGGGAAGACGACTTTCGCGCCGACCATTGGCATCAAGTACGGCAAGCCCCAGGCGTTGACGTGAAACATTGGAACGACGGGCAGCACCGTGTCCATGCCGTTAACGCCAATTGAATCGGCGGCGGCAGAGGCCATCGCATGCAACATCGTCGAGCGATGCGAATAGAGTACGCCTTTCGGATTGCCGGTAGTGCCGCTCGTGTAGCAAAGCGATGAGGCCAGGTTTTCGTCGAATGTCGGCCATACATAAGTTGTCGCTTTTGTTTCCTGCGACGCGATCCACGATTCGTAAGCGACGAGATTCGCGATGCCATGATCGGCGGGCAGTGCACTTGCATCGCACATCGCAACATAGTGTTTCACCGTTGGACACTTCGGTGCAATGGCTTTCACGAGCGGCAGAAACGTCATGTCGAAGCAAAGCACCTCGTCTTCGGCGTGATTGACGATCCAGGCCATCTGATCGGGATGCAAGCGTGGATTGATCGTGTGCAACACGCGCGCCGAGCCTGAGACGCCGTAATACAGTTCGAAATGGCGATAGCCGTTCCATGCGAGTGTCGCGACGCGTGCGCTCTGCGCGAGCGACCACGCATCGAGTGCGCAAGCGACTTGCTTTGCGCGTTTGGCGATGTTTGCGTAATTGCTACGATGAATATCGCCTTCAACGCGGCGTGAAACGACTTCGGTATCGCCGTGATAAAGCGCCGCGAACTCGATGATGTTTGAGATCAGCAGCGCGCGCTGTTGCATGAGACCGAGCATGTGTCCTCCTAATTTGAGTGTGAATGTAGAGGAAAGTCGGCGTCGGCTCGTTTCGATTCAAGCTATGTCACTATTCGCCAAATTTTATTGGGCAATAGATTGTTTTTTTATTATTTTCGAAAAGTACTATTTTTAGCGCTGTCGCCCAATTAAATTGGGCGATTAGCGCTTGAGTTAGAAGTTAGTTTTTTGCGTACCTTTTGCAGGAATTACGTGCTTACTTACTCATTGCGACCGATCCACTCACCGAGAGCGTGAGCACCGTTTTTCCGCCTTCGATCGACATCGCTTCGGCATCTGCGGTCGCAACTTTTGCGCGTACCGACATCAGCATCTCTGGTCTAGGCTGCACTCCGCCACCGATGCTGCCCAAGTTGACTTCGCGCAAACTGTAATTTGAAAAACCAAAGGCTTTCGCAGCGGCGCTCGCTTTGGTTTTGAACGCGTTGACTGCGCTTTCAATGAGGGCTGCTTCCTCGCGTTCGCGTTGCGCGCGCGACATTTCGAAACCAGTGTTCGCGATCATCAATTTTTGCTGCGCGAGCTTGCCCGCGAGCGTGCCAAGGGTGCCGAAATCTTTGCTTTTGAGGATGAGCTCGGCGCGCACCGTCCAGCCGTCGCGCACGCCTTTGTTGTTCCAGCGTTGTTGCGTATTGAATCCGCCAGTGCGTGCTTCAATGCCCTTCGTATCTTTGGCCTGCGCGAGTCCAGCATTGATGATTTGCTGCACTTCGCGCGTGATGGCTCCAGCATCCGCGCCCGTAATTTCGGAGGCGAGCGTGACGAATGCCGTGTCAGGTACAACTTCCGTCGAGGCGGATGCATCGAGCGAGAGAACGTCTTTATTTTGCGGTGGGTAGGTGGGCATGGTGGTTTGTTGTGCGAGAAGCGATGCGGAGAAGATGAGGGTTGCGACAAAAGCGGCGATTGTTTTCATGGGGACTCCCAAAGATCGTGAGGCAGATGTTCCATGAAACGAGCGAGTCACGCAAATGGGGTTAAGGAACCGCTGATTAAGTGGCTGCGAGAGCGCATTGCTTCGTTGTCGTCGGGCTCGTGTACAAACGTACACGTCGCCCAACGACGCCTCGCACTGCATCTCTCTCGCCGACTTACTCAGCGTTTCCTTCGCATTTTTGTCAACGATCGCTGCCGGGGTCTGTCCTACAAATACGTCTCGAGCTTCTCGCCGATCTTTAACCCGGCGAGCACGCGATCCATCGTTGCCTGCGCACGTCGCATACGTGTGATTTCCTGTTTCGCCTCGGCCACATAAATGGCATACTGTCGCGCAGACCACGGCGTGTGCGCTTCCCACGCTCTACGAAACGCAGCATTTTTCTTGAGCAGCGCAGCAAGCTCGGACGGCGTGTCAACCTGCTTCGGCGCTTCTTTCTTCGCAGGCCCTGCTTTAACCGCCGCTTCGATCTCTTTCATCGTCGGCAAAAGCTTCGCGCCATGCGGCGTCATCTTTTTATTCGCGAGCAAAGCGGCCACTTTGCGTTTATTCACGTCGCTCCAAAAGCTACCGGGTTTGCGTGGCGTGAATTGATGCACGTAGCGAAACTCGTCAATCTTGCGAATCGTGGAATCGATCCAGCCGAAACAAAGCGCTTCATCGAGCGCTTCTTCGTACGAAACGCCTTTGATGCCCGATTCTTTTTTGTAGTGAACGAAGTTCACGCCGGTCGATTTGTCGTGATTCTTGGCAAGCCATTGGCGCCACGCGGCTTGAGAGGCGACTTCGAGCAGCGGATAGGCAAGCGTCTCGGGGTCATGGAGTTTCGCGGGCATTTCGGAATTGTAGGAGCGGCTCTGCCGCGATGAACGGTTGTAAACCAATGTCGTTGGCAACGAGCGTTTACACATACCAGTCAATCGGCAGTGGAGCGTGCAAGCCATCGCGGCGGAGCCGCTCCTACAATTTGTTGATGATCGATGACATTGCGAAATTCGACTGCGTCATTCTGCGCGGCCTGCCCGGAAGCGGCAAGAGCACGCTCGCAGCGCGCTTGATGAACGAACGCGACTACCTGTTGCTCGAAGCCGATCAACATTTTTATGTGGGCGGCGAGTACCGATTTGATCCGATGCGTGCGGCCGATGCGCATGCGCTCGTCGTGCGCGATGCGCTCGCGCACCTGCAAGCGGGTGTGCGCGTAATCGTCGCCAATACGCATGTGCGGCTCTGGGAAATGGCCGGTGCGGTGGGGGCGGCAACGCTCGCGGCGAAGTCGTTTTGCGTGATTGAATGTGCGGGCACGTGGAACAATATCCATAACGTTCCGGAAGACGTTATTGCAGCGATGAAAACCCGCTGGGAGCCGCTTCCAGACTGGCTTTGCGCCAATGCGTTTCGCTGGGACGGAAATTCGCTTGAAAGGGCGCCTGCCGCCCCCAAATCCCCCGCTAACTAAATGGATTTACGGGATCTGCGGGTAACGCCGCAGGTTTTGTTATGGCAAAAAAAGATTACTACAAGGTGTTGGGCGTCGAGCGTGGTGCCTCTGAGGACGACATCAAAAAATCCTATCGCAAGCTCGCGATGAAATATCACCCGGATCGCAATCCGGGCGATAAGGCTGCGGAAGAGAATTTTAAAGAGGCCAAAGAAGCCTACGAAATTCTTTCCGACCCGCAAAAGAAAGCGGCCTACGATCAATACGGGCACGCGGGTGTCGATCCGCAATCGGGCATGGGCGGCGCTGGCGGCTTCGCAGGTGGCAATTTCGGCGACGCGTTCGGCGATATCTTTGGCGAAATCTTCGGCGGTGGTCGCGGCGGACGGCAACAGCGCGCCGATTCGCCGTATCGGGGCTCCGATCTTCGCTACAACCTTGAGATCACGCTCGAAGAGGCAGCACGCGGCACGACCACCAAGCTGCGTATCCCAACGACCGAGCAATGCGAGGTGTGTCATGGCACTGGCTCTGAGCCGGGGCACGATCCCGAGACCTGCCCGACGTGTAAGGGCGCGGGCGTCGTGCGCATGTCGCAAGGTTTTTTCAGCGTTCAACAAACGTGCCCGCAGTGTCGTGGCACGGGCAAGATCATCAAGCACCCGTGCAAATCCTGTCATGGCGTGGGCGTTAAAAAGACCGCGAAAACGCTCGAAGTAAAAATCCCCGCTGGCGTCGATACGGATGATCGCGTGCGACTCTCCGGAGAAGGCGAGGCGGGCACCAACGGCGGGCCGCCTGGCGATCTCTACGTCGTCGTACAAATCAAGCCGCACACCGTGTTTCAGCGCGACGGCGCGGATCTTCATTGCGAAATGCCGATCTCGTTTTCAAGCGCTGCGCTCGGCGGCGAATTGGAAATCCCGACGCTCGATGGCAAGGCGATGCTAAAGATCCCAAGCGAGACGCAAAGCGGGCAAGTATTTCGCCTGAAGAACAAAGGTATTCGCCCAGTGCGTGGCTCGGTCACCGGTGATTTGTATTGCCACGTGCAAGTGGAAACGCCAGTGAATTTAACCTCGCGCCAAAAAGAGCTTTTGAAAGAGTTCGAAGAAATTCGTATCAAAAATGCGACTAAGCAAAGTCCGAAAGAAGCGGGGTTTTTCGATAAAGTCGCCTCCTTCTTCAGTTAAGCCCATTTAGCCGCGATACCATCGCGGCATGTCATCCGCGATCCCTAATGAGCCACCGACGTCACCGAAACGTCGGTTGCGCACGCTGCTTACCGTTCCGTTTACGGCGCTGATTCTTGCGCCTGCGATGATCATCGCGCTCACGTCGCTCTACACCGGGTTGCGCGCTGTGGATACGCTCTCCGAGCGGGTGATTACCGACGTATCGAGCCGCGTTGAACAGGCCGCCGTGCATCAGCTGGAAGAGGCCGCCATTACGCTGCGATCAAGCGTGCCCGATCCCGTCAACACGCACGGCAGCGCGATCGCCTTGTTTGAAGATATGGAGACGCTTGAGAAAAAGTTCTTCGAGCTCACCTCCGCGACGCGCACCACGAGCTACATTTTTTACGGCGCGGAAGACGGCTCGTTTCTTGGCGTCGATCGCGGACGCGCGCGCGCGCAGGCTGCGGCGACGGTGCGAGCGAAAGGCGCGATACCCGAGCCGCGCCGCGTCTACTCGGCGCGCACACCGGGTGATCGTACGCGATTGCAAGAGGTGGAATCGCGAATTTTCGACCCTCGAGAGCGCCCCTGGTACACCCAGGCAAAAGCCGCTAATCGGCTCACCTGGACGCCGGTGTATGTTTCTTTCGCGTCTAACGCGTTGGTGACGACCGCGAGCCAGCCGGTGGTGACGCGCGAAGCGAAATTACTTGGGGTGCTGGCCGCCGACGTGGAGCTCTCTGAGCTCTCCGCGTTCATGAAAAATGTTTCGGTAAGCGAAAACGGCGTGGCGTTTATTGTCGATCGCGATGGACTTTTAGTTGCGAGCTCCGCGCCGGGCGATCCATTTAAACAGGACGGTAGCGCACAAACACGCGTTAAAGCGCGCGATCATGGCGACGAGGTCGAACGTGCGGCAGCCGATTGGTGGCAGCAAATTCGAAGCGAGGCAATACCCTCCGGTGCCGCACTCCGCTCCGCAAAAATCAATAGTGATAAAGGCGATTCGATCGACGTAGCAGTGCGCCGTGTGTCGCGCATCGATGGCGTGGATTGGGATGTCGTGGTTGCCATTCCGCGCTCCGATCTGACTGCGCCGATCGTACGTAGCGCCACAATAATGTTTGTTGTGATTTTCACGGCGTTGATCGCCGCGCTCCAACTCGGCCTCTGGATCGTCAATCGCGTGACGGGCGACGTCGATCAACTGGTGAAGTCTGCGAACAATTACACGATCGATGGCAACCAATATGTCGAGCCAAAAACAACGTTGCAAGAAACTAGCGTCTTGTCCGGCGCGTTCGTCGGCATGTTCAGGCGACTGCGCGATTCGCTCTCGACGATCCGCAAACAAAACGAAGACCTCGCAGCGCTCAATACAACGCTCGAAGAGCGCGTCGAGCGTCGAACAAGACAGCTCGAAAACAAAAATTTCGAACTCACGGCAGAGGTCAGTCGCCGCGAACAACTCGAGAACGAATTGCGCGAAGCTTCCGAAGCGGCGACTAAACAGGCTGACGACAAAGTGCGCTTCATGGCAATGCTCAGTCACGAGCTAC
>JBOFBL010000689.1:0-2358 GCA_051645545.1 Casimicrobium sp.
GGCAGCGGCTGAGGTAACCGAGCGATTATGCCAAGAGGTGGACACCGTGATCTGGTACCGTATGACGACGATGCGGCGCAACATTTGTTGACGTGGATCGCCGACGGTAACTCATTGAAATCGTGGTGTGAAAGCGATCCGTTCGACAGCGGAAAACGGTTCTCGATAGCGGTTGTGTACCGCTGGTTGAAAGATAACTCTGATTTCTCAAAGGCATACGCACAAGCGCGTGAAGATCGGGTGGATACGCTTGTCGAAGAAATGATCGATATCGCGGCTGACGCAACCGATGACGCGTACATCAGATACGTTGATGGCAAACCGGTTGCAGCGATCGACGGTACCGCGATACGTCGTGCAGAATTGATGATACGCACCCGGCAGTGGGTAGCTGAAAAAATGAGGCCAGCGCACTACGGTAACCGGATTGACGTCACCAGCGGCGGTCAGGCGCTGGGCGCACCGATCAAGGACGCAGCGGAGCGATTGCACCAGATCATGGTTGCGGCCATGGCGCGACAGGCGGGTCAGTTTGTGCCAGTGGTCACGGTCGACGCGAAGTTCGTCGAGGTCGAAGCGCTACCCGCGCCCAAGACCCCCAGTTTGGATGACTTGTTGTCGTGACCCCGTTCAAGGTACCCAGTCCGCAGAAGATCAGAGCGCTGGAAGCGTTCATGCTGCCAAGCGAAAAGCTTGTCTATCACGCGATAACGGCTGGGTACGAACCTCTGTTCACCCCTAATCCCGGTCCGCAAACGGAAGCGTTCAACAGCGAGGCGGACATAACCGGATACGGCGGTGCGGCTGGTGGCGGTAAGTCGATGCTGATAACGGGTCTGGCGATGACGCAGCACAAGCGCTCGCTCATCATACGACAGGAGAAAGTCTCGACGCGAAAATTCGTGCAGGATATCGCCAAGGCCAAGGGCGATCGTGATGGATATTCCAGCCAAGGGTCAACGTGGAACTTCAAAGGGCCTGACGGTTACAATCGCGTGATAGAGTTTGCCGGGCTGGAGAACCCCGGTGACGAGGAAAAGCAGCAGGGCGTCGACTACAGCCTCAAATGCTACGACGAGGCCACCCAAATGCGCGAAAGCCAAGTGCGCTACACAATGGGCTGGGTGCGATCTGATGACCCGAAAGAGCGCTGCCGCGTGCTGTTGACGTTCAACCCGCCGACGACAGCGGAAGGTCGTTGGGTAATTAAATTCTTCGCGCCTTGGCTAGACCCTAAACACCCGTACCCGGCCAAAGATGGTGAGTTGCGGTGGTTTACCACTGTCGGCGACAACGCTGACTATGAGGTCGCTGACGGAAGGCGCTTTGTATGGAAAGGGTCAACGCTCGACAAGCCAGACGGTGACGGCACCCGCACGCCTGATTACGATTTCGATCCAGCCTCGTACACAGGCGACAAGGAAGTGTTGGTGATCCGCCCGAAATCACGTACCTTCATCACGGCGCGTGTGACAGACAACCCGTACTACGTGCAATCGGGATACATTTCGCAGCTTCAGCTGCTGCCAGAGCCTATGAGGTCACAGATGTTGAGAGGCGACTTTACCGCTGGCGTTGAGGACGACGCGTTTCAGGTCATCCCAACCGCGTGGATCGAAGCGGCTATGGATCGCTGGTACGATCCTGAAAACGCGGGGCCGATGGACGCGATGGGCGTCGATGTTGCACGCGGCGGCAACACAGGATCGACCATGGGTGCGGTTGGCAAGGACAAGATGGTGGTGTCTAGACGCCACGGGAATTGGTTCGCGCCGCTCGTGTCGATCAAAGGCGTCGACACCAACTCAGGATCGTTGGCCGCAGCGCACATAATCCGCTGGCGACGCGACGAAGCCCCAGTTCATATCGACGTCGTCGGCGTCGGCACCAGCCCATATGATTTCCTGAACGACAACGCGGTGCATGTTGTCGCGATCAACGGTGCGGCGCAGTCGCTGGCCACCGACAAGTCAGGCTTGCTGCGGATGTACAATCTGCGCGCTGAATTATACTGGGGGTTGCGGCAGGCGCTCGATCCCGAAAACCCGGACAGGATCATGCTGCCGGATGACGCCGAACTGCTGGCCGATCTCGCTGCTCCGACATACCGGGTGACGTCTCGCGGCATCCTCGTCGAGAGTAAGGACGATATCAAGAAACGGCTGGGCCGGTCGACCGACAAGGGCGACGCTGTCGTCTACGCAAATATTACTACACCCAAGCGAAAAGTTGTGATAGGCCCGCTCGCGGCAGCGGTTGACGCTGTACAGGACTATGAACGAAATCGCTTACGTGAATTGGAGTAACAGCGATGTGCGCGCCCAAAGCACCCAAAGTTGAAAAAGTACCCGTTCGCCA
>JBOFBL010000690.1:0-2745 GCA_051645545.1 Casimicrobium sp.
TCGTCGGTTGGGAACATTCAATGAAGAACGAATTGATCGTTGCCGAATTCAAGAATTTGCCGCGCGCGAAGGCGCTTGCGCGTTTGCGTGAGGTGATCGAGACGTTTGGTCTCGATCCGCTGGTGCCCCGCTTTGCTGCGCCATAGATCACATTCACGCAAAAAAGCCGATCGCCACCTTGATCAACGCGTGGGCAACAAGTTGCCCACCCGAGGGTTCATGGATTTAGCGTCACGCCGCAATTGCCGTTGATTGCGGTTCGCGCCGTCGCATATTGACTTGGCGTGACCCCCGTGCCTTGCAGCAACGCCGAGCCAGACATGCCGAGCAACGAGCGGGTGAATATCAAAGCTTCGACGGTTGCAGTGATTGCGCTGTCGCCGTTCATGTCGAAATTGCAGCCCGGTTCGCGCACCACGGTGAGCGAGTTGTTGCCAAACTTGTTCGTTCCAAACGTCGTTGCAAAGATGCGATAGGTGCCCGTACTTGGCACGCTGAATCGATGAATCGAAGACCATGTGCCAGGCCCCGAATCGTCGTCTTCGGCAACGATGTTCCCCAACGCATTGACGAGATACACGTAAGTGTCGATATCGGTGATGGTGCCGTTGGTCGCGTAGCCTCCAAGATGCACGGAAAGGCGATCACCCGCTGTGAGCGCCACGGTGTAGAGATCGGTAAAGTGCCCCTCGCCGCGTGGCGAATCGTCGCAATCGCCGGTGTCCCACTCGCCGACGGCTGTCGTCGGCTCTGTGTAGCTCGCGGTGAGAGGGGTCGGCGTGCACGCTAACACGTCTCCGATTTCGACGGTCGCGCTCGCACTTCCCAAAATCGTAACGTTCACTGGTGCACTCAAATTCACGGTAAAGGTTTCGCTAGGATCGGCGACCGCATCGGACAGCAGAGTCACGCTAAACGATTTGCGCCCGGATTCACCTGCCGCCCAGTTGAGGGTGCCGCTCGCAGGAGTGAAATCACTGCCTGATGTTGCCGTTCCACCCGCTGTTGCATAGTTCACGCTTGCGGCGAGCGTCGCGTCGCCGACACGTTCAACGAAGAACTGAATTGTTTGTCGTTCGCGCGCGCGAGCCGACTTGGTAACGAAGAAGATTTGCGGTGTCGTACTCGTCGCTGCGCTCAACGCACCGGCCGCATCCAGCATGCCAGCGCCGCATGTATTGCCGTAGCACTGCGGGTTGATTGGCGATACAAACGGCACTGCGCTCGCGGCAAGCGCCGCGCGAATCTTGGCGATTGTGATGGTCGGATTCGCGGCACGAAGCAAACCAACGACACCGGCGACGTGAGGCGTTGCCATACTGGTGCCGCTGTAGCTTGTGTAACTATCGCCACCGGGGCTCGCCACCGGCGACTGCGACCCCGTGTTGACAGTCGAGAGAATCCCGACACCGGGCGCAGCGATGAATGCACCCCCACCGAAACTCGACGTATTCGAACGTGCGCCGCTCGAAGTAATCGATGTGACCGGCAGCACGTTATTGCAACTCGCGGGTTCTTCGTTGGCAAGATCGGCGTTCGAGTTACCTGCGGCTACAACGACAATCGCACCCGCCGCAGTCGCAGCATCGATGGCGCTTTGCATGGTTACGCTGCAAACCCTATCTCCGCCGAGACTCATATTAATTACTTTTGCGGGGTTCAGATTGGCAGGTGCATTAGGCACCGCGACGCCTGCTGCCCAGCGAACGCCGTCAGCAATGTCGGAGAGTGCGCCGCCGCACTTACCAATGACTCGCACAGGAAGAATTTTCGATGTCCAGTTAACCCCAGCGACACCCGCAGCATTGTTCGACACCGCCCCGATCGTGCCAGCAACGTGCGAGCCGTGCCAGCTGCTGTTATCGACGTCACAGCCGAAGAAAGGTCCCGCTGGTGCTTCTGCTTCGGTGCTGGTAATCCAATCACCGGGATCGGCGGGGTTGACATCACGACCGTCGCCGTCGTTGGCGACATCGACATCGGAAATCATGTCGTACCCGGGCAACACATTGGCGTTTAAATCTGCGTGCGTGACGATGCCAGTGTCGATCACAGCGATCACGACCGATGCGTTGCCCGTTGTGCTGTCCCACGCGACCGGCGCGTTGATGCCCCATTGGTTTGCAGCGCTTCGCGCCTGCATGTTCTTTTGATCCAGGGCATAGCGCGTATCGTTAGGTACGAGCATCCGCTTCAATCGCCGATCCGGCTCTGCGTAGGCAACACTCGGATCTTGCGCGATGGCAATCGCCGCTTGCCGTAATGCCGATTCATCGAGTTTGCGATCAAGTTTAAGCACAACCGCGCCACCGCCAATGTCGAGGAACGGTGTTACCTGGCGCCCCAGACGTGTCGACGCGATGCTCGCTGCGGCAACAGCCATCGCAGAGACCCCACCAGCGGCTTGTGCACTCACCCCGTTGGACGGTGCGTTCTTGAGCTTTACGATCATGCGATCGTTGCCGCTCGATGCGACAGACGCTTTAGAAACTGCGCCCTGCGTCGCGCCGCCCGCGTGCGCGTACGTGAGCGTAAGCGCGCTGGTTAGCAACAACGCGATTCCACGACGTAACACGCGAGCAGAAATCATGACTTGCACAAAAAGACTGCGCAGATCAACGCACGGGCGCTCAAAAACAAAACGAAAGTCCATGGATCCCCTCAGATATCGACAACGTGCGAGTCAATTCTATTGACGCTACAGATTAATCCGGTAGTCTAGCAGCGCGTTTCGGAGGGTCGCCG
>JBOFBL010000691.1:0-2535 GCA_051645545.1 Casimicrobium sp.
GCCGTCAAAATTCGGCGTCTTTCCGTTCACAGAAAAAAACGATGCGACACGTTTAATGCCTGCGGCCGACATGCCATAGATCGCCGGTTGATCGCCCGGCAACTGCGCTTCGGTCAATGTCGTTTCGAGCACACCGCCCGGCGCCCATCGAACTTTGGTTCCAGTCGCAGGGCCCGACCCTGCGTACGACGCACCGAGAATTAGCCGCCCGTCCGGGTCTATTTGCAAGACATTCGTCCAGCTCGTGCCGGGTTCAGGCCCCGAACCGGAGAACAATTCGACATGCCCCTTTTCTTTGACGCGCACGGCGACGCCGGTTGCACCGGACACGGCCCCACCAATAAGCTTTGTATTTTCGAGCAGCACGTAGCCGTCTTCACACTCAACCTCGGACAGGCGGCAGTTACGAAAGTAGGCGTAACCATTTCGTGACGCATACACGTTACCAAGCACGGTCAAATTCTCGACCAACACCGACGGCCCTTGGTTCGCGAAATTGGTTCGCAAAACAACAGCCGAAGCATTGCTTGAATTGCCAAGCAGACGAATCGACGCGGACTGAAAACCGTACGCCGCTCGTTCGGGCGCAAGGATAAAAATCGGATACCCCGTATTGACCTCTGCGCCGGTGACTAGATCGGGCGCGAGGTCAAACTCAGTCTCTTGATAAGTGCCGTCGGCAAACTGAATCGCAGCGGTGTAACCGTAGTTTCGCAATTCACTCAGTCGTTGCACCGCGACTCTTGCAAGCGTTGGTTGCGCCTGCGTTCCGGGCGCGCTTGCTTGACCAATGGGGGCTGGCGCGACGTGGAACGTAATGTGAGCCGTTTGACGCGGGAAACGCGGCACATGCAAGTTACCGCTTGCATCAATTTCGACAGCATTTTCGGCAAGGTCGCTGCGACCAACTATGAGTTTCCCATCGTTGCCAAGACCGGTTGATAAACGCAAAAAGTTCGGACGTTGCGCCGATACTAAATTTGCAGGATCAGCGTCGCCGGCAATAGGCGGCAACAACGATTCATGAATCTTGCCGTCATCATGCGTGAGCACGGCTTTGCCGCTATCGCCAGGGCCGGTGGATTGCGAAATCGCATCGAGCCAGCGCTCTTTGATGCCGTTTAGCGCGCCGGTGATGAACGATCGGATTTTGATCATGATGCGCGCGGCGATACGCTAAAAGTTGACCGATTCTTCAATTTCGATGAAGATTTTGGTGGGCGACATGGCGAACGCGACACGCTGCACGAAGACCGCCGGCGCGAGGATGTTGCCCTGCGTGACTAGACCGTTGCCCACACCCAACCAAATCGGCTGATTGGGCACCCAGTTCCATGCGAAGTTTTCGAGCTCGCCCTTGTTTTGAACGAAGCCTTTTTCTCCCGCACCCAGCGCACCCGTGAGAAAACCGAGCACAGAGGATGCATGAGCGGCGTTGTCCGCGCTCGCGTAGTCGATCAAGGCGTCATTGACCGAACGCACGATGGCGAACGCATTCAATGACTGCGCGGCGATGCGTGAGATATAGCTGTTTGCCGACATATCATGCATCACGTTTGCGCCGCCGGTGTTGATGGCTTGTTTTGGATAAACGCGATTAAGGCGCTCTAATCGGCATTCGGAATGCGTGCCACGACGAAGCAGCATCGGCGGGGTGAGCACTTTGTATTCAATGCCGCCGTGATCAATCTTGTCGCCGACGTTCAAGCCTTCGAAGCGCGCGGTGGCGAACAGGCCATCGTAATCCGTGGCCTGCACCTTGAAATCTTCACCGAACAGCCGATCAATCGCGCGCACGCGCATGTGACCCGGCACGACACGCGTGCCACCAAACGCAATCGTGGCTGTGACCGGTTGCCACATGCCCGCTTCAACAAAGGCGAGCTCGAAGGGGTCGGGGGACCACATGCGGTGGTAAAGTGCGTGTTACTAAACAGCAGGTGGCGGCACAACAGGGTCAGCAGGGGGAGAGGGAGCTGGTGACTCAACCGACGCTTTTGCCAGCGCAAACTTCGCGACATCAACTTGAATGATGTGCCCCTCATCAATCAATCTTTGTAGGTCATTACCTAGCAGCTTGACTTCGGCCTCTGTGACCTGTTTGCCTGTTTCGATACGACGATCTTTGCCGAGCCCAATCGTTACTCTGGCGACCAATACGTTTGCCATGACATTTCCTTTGAAAAAAAACGCCCCGCATGCGGAGCGTTGAAGCGAATCGGCGCGATCGTTCGCGCCGGAAGGGTTTAGTACGCCTTGATCGATTGAAACGCGTTAGGACGCATTGGCACCACAAGCGGGGCGGATTGAAGCAAACCAAAACGCGCGGACGGATGCGTTTCGAGCCACGATTTCACGGCGTAAGGACGCGCCTTGTAATTAACTTCTTCGTCCACAATGCGGCCGAAATAGCGCTTACCCATCAGGAGCTTTGGATTGCCAAAAAGAAGCTGACCGGTCGGCATGACGTTGGTAACCACGCCGGCATCATTGACGTAGTCGTCCTGATACGTCCAAATGTCGAAGCCATCGATA
>JBOFBL010000692.1:0-5648 GCA_051645545.1 Casimicrobium sp.
TGATGATTTCAATATCATCAATCGGCGAGACTTTACCGGCGACGTGAATCACATTGTCGTCTTCGAAGCAACGCACCACGTGCGCCGTCGCGTCGCACATGCGAATGTTCGCGAGGAATTGATTGCCAAGACCTTCGCCTTTCGACGCGCCTTTCACAAGGCCCGCGATATCGACAAATTCAACGGTTGCTGGAATCACTTTTTGTGGCTTCACAATCGCCGCGAGTTGTTGCAAGCGCGTATCGGGCACTTCGACGATACCGGTGTTTGGCTCGATCGTGCAAAACGGATAGTTTTCCGCCGCGATACCCGCTTTGGTGAGCGCATTGAAAAGCGTCGATTTACCGACGTTCGGAAGGCCGACGATGCCGCATTGAACTGCCATGTTGTTTTTCTTTGTAAAGATTGAGTTGCCTTAATTGTAGGCGGCGGCCGCAGTTCTGTAGGAGCGGCTCTGCCGCGATAAGCGTGGCCTTTACGCAACCCTGGATCGCGGCAGAGCCGCTCCTACAATAATGGCGTGAACATCTTGTACCTGCACGGCTTCCGCTCCTCCCCACAATCGATGAAAGCGCGATTGATGGCGGAGTACTTCGCAACGACGGAGCATCGCTTCATTTGCCCACAACTCCCGGCAAACCCAGCGGCTGCGATCGAACTCGCAAGCGATTTCATCGAAGACCGAGGCGATCCTGCGCGAGATTGGGCTCTGATCGGCTCATCGCTCGGCGGTTTCTACGCGACCTATCTCGCCGAAAAATACGGCTGCCGCGCTGCATTACTCAACCCCGCAGTGTTTCCGGCAAACGATTTAGCGGAGCACGTCGGCGAACTCACGACGTATCACTCGAACGATCCGTTCGATTGGAAAGCGGACTATTTGCATGAACTCGAAGCGCTGCGCATCGAAAACACCACGAAACCAGAACGCTATTTCCTGCTCGCAGCGACTGGCGACGAAGTGCTCGACTGGCGCGTGATGCGCGATCACTACGCAGGCACCCAGCAACTGATCATCGAAGGCGGCGATCACGCAATCAGCGACTTCGCGAGCTATGTTGCGAGGGTCGCCGATTTTTGTGTAAGCGCTTCGCGCTAACGAATTGCTAACGCGGGCGTTGAGGTGCGCCGTCGAGTACGACGACATTGCTCACGGTACCTGCGTGTCGATGTACGGCGATGGCGCGATAAGCCTCGCTTTGCGACCATCGCTCCAACGATTCCCGATCAGGAAAACGTAGTAACACCGTGCGATCGAATGGCCATTCGCCTTCGATCAGCGCGGGCGCATCGGTCGCAGCCAAGACTTCGCCTTCGAATTCCCGAAACACTGGCATGAACTCGCGTAAATACGTGTCGTAGGCCTTGCGATCGGTGATCGTCATGTTGTTGATGACATAAACACTCATGCGAATGCCTCCGTTCGCGCCACGGCTTTAACGGTCTCGATACATGCTCGCGCGACCTCTTCACCCTTGTGTTTCATATGTTCGAGAAAGAATCGTTCATGCACCTCGTGATCGTGAAAATCGCGCGGTGTGAGCACGGACGAGAGCACCGGAACACCGGTGTCGAGCTGCGCACGCATGAGCCCGTCAATCACGGCGGAGGCGACGAATTCGTGTCGATAGATGCCGCCGTTGACGACGAACCCGCAGCCGATGATGGCGTCGAAACGCCCGCTCGCCGCGAGCTTCTTCGCATGCAAGGGAATCTCGAATGCGCCGGGCACTTCGAATTCCTGCACGTAATCTCGCGGAATGCCTTGCCGCGCAAATTCGGCGAGCATCGCGGCGCGCGCCGAGGCGACAATGTCGCCATGCCAAGATGAATGGATCACCGCGATGCGAGGAAGCTTCGCGGCATTTGCTGAGTTGAATTGCTGATTCATGTTGTCCTCTATGAGAATGAACAAAGAATCAGGGCACGCGACAACGCGTTCGCGAGTTTTCACCAGCGAACGCCGTCGATCGCGATCTCTTTCATCCGGACTTTCGGGAAACACCGAATCGATGTTGCCTCAACCGTCGGCTCTGGCATCGCACCAGATCTGCTGACCCCGCAATCACAAGGGCAATCGCGGGCGCTCGCGGGCTTCCGTGCGACGCACTTTCGTTTGCCACGCGATTACCGCCGGTGGGGAATTTCGCCCCGCCCTGAGAACGCTGCTACTGAAGAAGTAGCGCCTTGATTCTAGGACGAACTAGGACGAGATGAGAAGATGTCCGCGCGTTACACGTGGGTTGCCTGCTAAATCGCGAATCATTTCAACGTCTGAGAATCCCGCTTCGCGAAACAGCGCGGGCACCGATTCGCCTTGATCGTAGCCATGCTCGACGATGAGCAAGCCGCCGTCGCGCAGATGCGTCTTTGCACCTTTAACGAGTTCGCGATAGCTCTCCAAACCATCGACACGGTCGCGTAGCGCGAGCCAGGGTTCGAAGCGCAGATCGCCTCGAAACAAGTGTGGATCGTTCGGCGCGATGTATGGAGGATTGCTGACGATCACATCGAACATCTTGTTTGCATCGATTGCAGAGAACCACTCGCTTTCGATGTGCTCGACGTTGGTCGCACCGAGCGCGCGTGCATTCTCGCGTGCGAGTGCGAGTGCGTCGCGGGAAAGATCGCAGGCAGTGATTTGAGCGTTCGGCAATTCGAGCGCGAGAGTGATTGCAATGCAGCCGGTGCCGGTGCCGACGTCGAGGACTTGCAGAACAGCGTCGCTCGACCCTTCTACTGGCTCAGGGCGAGCGAGTAGTTCCGACGATCCACAAACCTGATCGATCAATAACTCCGTCTCCGGGCGCGGAATCAGCGCTGCCGGCGTGCATTTGAATTTGCGGCCGTAGAACTCGCGATAGCCGAGGATGTAGGCAATCGGTTCACCGGCGACGCGACGCGAGGCGGCGACTCGCAAATTGTTTTCCTCTGCCGGCGTGAGTTCGTAGTCGTCGTGCGCAGCGAGCCATGCAGTGCTTCGTGAGAGCACATGCGAGAGAAGCAAACGCAGCTCCGCTCGCGGAGCTGCGTCATTCGCTAGTTCGGCAGTTAGTTGACGAATGTTCAATGCGACACATGATGACTTTCGATCGCTCGAAAGAAACCAATCCTAGCCTTGAAATGGATCGCCCAATTTTGTTGGGCGAGAAAGTAAGAAAAACAACTATTCAAGAACAAACAATAATTAAGTAGCTGCCCAATTAAATTGGGCGATAGCGAACGGGGTTAATAGCGACTTTTTGCCTAACAATTAGGCAATATTTGCACCGTCAGCAATCATCTGCTCGACCGCACCACGTGCCGCGTGTGCGAAATCTTCGCCGTTCGATGCGTAGAGCACGGAGCGCGATGCACTGATGATGAGCCCCGCGCCTTTGCTATCACGACCCGCAGCGACCGACGCCGCGACATCACCACCTTGCGCGCCAACGCCGGGCACCAAGAGCGGCATGTCGCCCACGGCGCGACGCACGTCACCGATCACCTTCGGTGCAGTCGCACCGACGACGAGCGACACATTGATGTTCGCGTTCCATTTCGTCGCCGCGAGTCGCGCGACCTTCATGTACAGCGGCTCGCCATCAAGCAACAGCTCTTGCAAATCGGAAGCACCCGGATTCGACGTGCGACATAAAAGAATCGTGCCGCGATCGGCGTATTTCGTGAATGGCTCAATCGCGTCCGTCCCGAGATACGGGCTCACCGTCACTGCATCCGCTTTGAAACGATCGAACGCCTCCTGCGCGAGATACATCGCGGTGTTGCCCATGTCGCCACGCTTCGCGTCCAGAATCACCGGCACGTTCGGATAACGATCGTGGATGTAATCGATGATCGCCGCGAGTTGATCGTACGCGCCGAGCGCCGCATGATGCGCGAACTGCGGTTTGTACGCGCAAACGATGTCGTGCGTTGCGTCCACAATTGCTTTGTGAAACGCGAATACGCCATCGGGGCGTTCGCGAAAGCGCGCGGGCAATTTTGGTAGCTCTGGATCGAGGCCGACGCAGACAAGCGATTTTGACTTGCGCCAAACGGCGTTTAGTTTTTCTGTGAAGCTCATGCGTTTTCTTTCGTGATAGCTGACTGATTTTCCCACGGTACGCATCGCAACAACGGCCGAATCGAGCAAGCAAAGTCCGCAAAGCTTTGCGTCCTAGCGACCAACGGGAGCGTCGTCTTAGGCCGAGGGGCCGTCGTCCTAGCGAAGCGACGTCCTGATGGTATCGGCTAGGCCGATTCCATCGAAGACATTTGTTCTGCCTGATGTTCGCTGCGCAACGCGTCGACCATATCGCCAATGTCGCCATCCATAATCATGTCGAGCTTGTACAGCGTCAGATTGATGCGGTGATCGGTCATGCGGCCTTGCGGGAAGTTGTACGTGCGAATACGCTCAGAGCGATCGCCGGAACCAACGAGCGATTTGCGCAAACCTGCTTCCTTCGCATGCGCAGCCTCGCGCTCGCGCTCAAGCAAGCGCGACGCGAGCACTTCCATTGCGCGCGCTTTGTTCGAATGTTGTGAACGTCCGTCTTGACATTCGACAGTCACACCCGTCGGAATGTGAACGATGCGCACGGCCGAATCCGTTTTGTTGATGTGCTGACCGCCCGCACCGCTCGCGCGGAAGGTGTCGATGCGCAAATCCGACGGATTGATCGTGATGTCTTTCACGGGATCGGCTTCGGGCAGGATCGCCACCGTGCAAGCGCTCGTGTGAATTCGCCCTTGCGCTTCAGTTTCCGGCACGCGCTGCACGCGATGCGTACCGGATTCGAATTTGAATTTCGAATACGCGCCTTGACCGCTCACGCGCGCGATCACTTCACGATAGCCGCCAATTTCGCTTTCGTTTGCTGAGACGATTTCCACTTGATAGCGCTGCCGCTCGGCAAAACGCGTGTACATGCGCAGCAAATCGCCCGCGAAAAGCGCGGACTCATCGCCGCCCGTGCCCGCGCGAATCTCCAAGAAAATATTTCGCTCGTCAGACGGGTCTTTCGGCAACAGCGCCAGTGTGAGTTCTTTATCGAGCGATTCAATCGCCTCTTTCGCGCTCGCGATTTCTTCCTGCGCCATCTCCTTCATGTCCGGATCGGCGAGCATCTCTTGCGCAGTCGCGAGATCGGCTTCGCGCGCTTTGAACTGCTTGAAGAGCTCCGCAACGGGCTCCAGATCGCTTCGCTCCTTCGAAAGCGCGCGATAACGATTCATGTCATCAACCACCGACGGATCGGCCAGCAAAGACTCCACCTCGACCAAACGGCGTTCGAGTTGTTCGAGTTTTATGCGAAAAGAATCTTTCATCTACGTGTTCGGCTTTCAAATCGATCCTGACTTTGTTGCCTTCGCCTTGCCGTACATGCGTACTGTCTGCGGCTTCGCGGCGCCTCATGATCGATTTGAAAACCGAACACGACTCGCGATAGTTAACAAAGACAACAAAAAAGCCACGCGTCACACTGCCTCACGCGGCATCAATCGAAGCCGCAGGTGATGTTGCAGGGAAGCGTGGCTAAAGGAACATTGCTACTGATTTTAGGCGACCGCGGTCGCATTAACTAAGAATTTGTCTAATATTTTCTATTATTAGTTAGGCTAATAAAATTACATAAAATATTGATTGATATGAAAGAATATCG
>JBOFBL010000693.1:0-3011 GCA_051645545.1 Casimicrobium sp.
TCGCCGCGACAATGCCAGCGCCGCCGTCACGCAACGCAAGCAACGGCCACAAACACAGCGCCGCGATCAGCACACGCATCGCAATCAAAGCAATCGGCCCAAACTCCGGCGCTCCCACACGCATGAACAGAAACGATGCACCCCAAAGTGCGGCGAGAAGGATGAAGTCGAAAAGGTCGCGGGATGTCACGTTTTGGATGTTTTGTTGATTTGCGGGGATGAAAATCGATGAGAGGAACTGTGGGAGCGCGCTTGCGCGCGAAACAATGGATCGTCGCGTTGACGTTGGCGAGAACCGCCGATCGCGCGCAAGCGCGCTCCCACAAAGCGTTTTTTCCTAAAAAACAATTCCCTCCAACTTCAACAAAAACTCCTTCTTATCCAACCCACCCGCATACCCCGTCAAAGTCCCGTTCGCCCCAATCACACGATGACAGGGCACCACAATCGCAATCGGATTGCGACCGTTCGCCGCCCCAATCGCGCGCACCGCTTTCGGTTTCCCAATCGCCGCCGCCTGCTCACCATACGAACGCGTTTGCCCAAACGGAATCTTGGTGAGCGCTTTCCACGCCGCGCGTTGAAACTCGGTGCCCTCAGGCGCAAGCTTCACCTCGAAGCGTTTGCGTTTGCCCGCGAAATACTCGCCAAGCTCTTGCCGCAGTTGCAAGAACACAGGCAGTTTCGGCGAATCGATCCATTGCTCGTCGATTTTTGGCACGTATTTGCCACTCACGATATGCAAGTCAGTGATCGCATCGTCCGTCGCCACGACCAACATGGTGCCCATCGGCGAATCGAAATGAGTGAAGTATTTTTTCATTGCTGTTTCTCCAACGAATTCCACAAATGCAACACCGCATAACTGCGCCACGGCTGCCATTGCTCAGCTATCACATCCGCCTCGCGCTGCCCGGCTTTCGTATTCGGCAATTCAAGCGCATTCAAAATCGCCACGTCTTGTGGTGGCCACGCATCGGGCCACGACAGCGCACGCATCGCGACGTAATGCGCTGTCCACGGACCAATCCCCTTGATCGTTTGCAACGACTCAATCGTTACGTCAATCGATGCGCTCGCGGTCAAATCCAATTCGCCCGACGCGACCTTTTGCGCGATCGCGATGATCGCGTTCGCGCGCGCAGATACGATGCCTAACTTTGCAACATCGTCTTGCGTCAGCGTCGCAACATGTTCGGCTTTCGGAAACGCGTAGTGCAAATCATCGAACGGCGGCGCGTGGTCGAACTCGATTCTCTCGCCGTGTTCGGCAACAAATCGCGTCGCCAGCGTGCGCGCCGCTTTCACAGTCACCTGTTGCCCAAGCACAGCGCGAACTGCGAGTTCGAATCCATCGAACGCTCCGGGCAAGCGCAAGCCCTTGTTCGGTTTCGCTAGTGAGCCCAGTGCATCGCTGATCTCCACCGGATCCGCATGCAAATCGAACACGCGCTTCACCGTCGCGAGCACCTGCGGCAGCACTCGTGCGAACGCGGGCGAGAGCGTGAGCTCAAGTGCATGCCGCTTCGCGACATGTTGCACGCGCATCCAACACACCGCCTCTTCGCGATCGTGACGAATGCGCAGCACGCGTCGGTACTCATCGTTCGCGACCGATTCAACACCCGGAATCGCGCGCTTCTCCAAGAACGCAAGCAAACCTTTCCAATCAAACGGCGGACGATACGTCAAAAAGAATGTGAAGAATTTCGCGTTGTGCGCCTGCGCAAGACCTGCGTCGTCGCCATCCGATTTGCGCAAACGCGTCGGTGCAAAACCATAGCGCTCTGCGAACAGCGTGTTCATCCGTCGCACACTCGAAAAGCCACTCGCGAACGCAACATCCGTCACGCTCATCGTCGTGTCCGTCATCAATCGTTTCGCAAGCAACAATCGCTGCGTCTGCGCAAACTGCACCGGCGACACGCCGAATTCCTCCGCAAAGATGCGCCGCAAATGCCGGTCGGTCACGCCGATCTTCTTCGCAAGCGCTGCGAGATCGTCATCGTTCGCAACGCCATCTTCAATCATGCGCGCCGCTGCGCGCGCGAGCTTCGCGGACGCTTCCGTCGCCGCAAATCCAGGCGCCAATTCGGGACGACACTTCAAACACGGACGAAACCCAGCCGATTCCGCCGCCGCCGCACTCGGATGAAACGTGCAATTCTTCAAAAGCGGAATGCGCACGCGACAAATTGGGCGACAATAAATCTTTGTCGTCTTTACACCTACGAAAAAACGCCCATCGAAGCGCGTGTCATGCGCTTTCATCGCTTGATAGCAGGCGGCGATTGAGAACTCCATGCTGCGCAGTGTAGAACGACTCACCTTGCTTGAATCGCCGTTTTCGGACATCAAGTCGGAGCTCTGAGATCAATTTGGCTAGAGACTCAATGATCAAGTCGCAGTCAAACGAGCAAGTTATCCACAGGCAGCGCGAGTTCGCACTTTTGCAACGCATCGCCCCTCGGCATGATTCGGTCAATACGTTTCGAATTGAGGAGAACACAAGTGAAACCAACGACCCGCATCAAGAATGTCAGCCACGATAGTCCCGCAGCATTTGTCGACGCCTACTTGAGCAACTACGCCGATTCTCGCGACCTAGTCAGGCTCATCGCGGGATACATGGCAGCGAGCGCTGCCAAAGAGATTTGGTCGAGTCCAGATAAGTCCGTAACAAGGTTCCTGAGAAAGCTACTGGCGACGTGCGTTTTTATTGGCCCCGTCGTTGCACTTCATTTTTTCGCTAGCGTCGCAATCACTTCATTTACACGGTTCTGTTTTGCTGCGCCGCAGCTTAGGGTTTCTGCTGCGTTTGAATCGGAACGTGCTTCATAAATTTCGCGCTCTAACCAAAAACAGTTGTTCCAAACGGCCGTTTAGAGCCGCGCTAGACCGGCACGCCCGCGTTCGTACATACACACAAGGAGGCAGTTGATGTTTAGAGTCAGAAATCGCTTTTCCGCAGTAAATCGTAAGTCTTGGCAGCAGTTTGTTTTAGCGATTCT
>JBOFBL010000694.1:0-2422 GCA_051645545.1 Casimicrobium sp.
GCGCCGACGACGCCGACCGCTGCGGCTTCCGTTGCGGTCGCGATGCCCGCGTAAATCGAGCCGAGCACGGCCGCGATCAAAAGTACGACAGGAATCAAGTGACGCGATTCGTAAAGCTTTTCGAGAAACGAATAGTTGCGACTCGCAGCGGGCACTTTCGATGGATTGAGCAGCGCCCAAACCGCGATATAGCCTGAGAACAAGAGTGCCAACATGATGCCCGGGATCACGCCGGCGATGAAGAGCTTCGAGATCGATTGATCTGCGGCCACGCCGTAAACGATCATGATGATCGACGGCGGAATCAAGAGGCCCAATGTCCCCGCGCCTGCGAGCGTGCCGATCACTTGATCGTCCGGATAACCACGTTTCTTAAGTTCCGGCAACGTCATCTTGCCAATCGTTGCGCAGGTCGCGGCGGAGGAGCCCGAGACGGCCGCGAAGATCGCACAACCGATCACGTTGGTATGAAGCAAGCGCCCGGGCAGACGCTCAACCCACGGTGCGAGACCTTTGAACATGTCCTGCGACAGGCGCGTGCGGAAAAGAATTTCGCCCATCCAAACGAAGAGCGGCAACGCGGTTAACGTCCAACTCGACGACGCGCCCCAGATCGTGATCGCCATCGCGTCGCCCGCAGGGCGCGATGAGAACAATTCCATCGCCACCCAGGCCACGCCTGCGAGCGTGAGCCCGATCCACACGCCGCCTGCGAGCATGGCAAATAGAACGGCGATTAAGAGGATGGTGATTAGGATTTCCATGTGTTCTTTTTGCTCAAATGACGCCAACTTTGTTCCCCTCCCCCCTCGTGGGGGAGGGTGCCCGAAGGGCGGGAGAGGGGGCTGTGTCCCGATCACCATCGGCGTTCACGCAATCGTCACCCTCTCCCGTCGCTTCGCGACACCCTCTCCCCTCAAGGGAGAGGGGAACGAAACGCTGCTCATTCGTTATGGAGAGACTCATCGGCGTCCACCGCTTTCCGTGTCCCGCGAATCTCCGCGACTAACTCGTCGACAAACGCGATCAACAAGATGATCGTGCCAATTGCCATCGCGAGTTGCGGAATCCAGAGCGGTGTCGCGTCGTTTCCGGTTGAGATGTCGTGAATCTTGTACGACTGCACGCAAAGGCTCACGCTAAACCACGCGAGCAACCCCGAAAGCGACACCGCGCTCGCGAGTGAAAAAATCTCAAGTGCATGCCGCTTCGAAGGGTTCAACGCTTGCAACAGCAAGGTCACGCGAATATGTTCACCGCGTTTGAGCGTATGCGCGAGCGCGAAGAAGCCCGCGCCCGCCATCATGTAGCCCGCGTACGCATCTGTGCCGCGCACATGAAAGCCGAATTGCCGACCGAGGATCGAGAGCAGCACCATCACCAGCAGCAAGATCATGAAGATCGCTGCGATCCAGATGCTGGCGGTGTAGAGGGAGTCGAGGGTTTTGCGCATACTCGAGTGTTCCCCTCCCCCCTCGTGGGGAGGGTGCCCGAAGGGCGGGAGAGGGGGCTGGCACCCATCACAATCGGTGCTCATTCAACCATCACCCTCTCCCGTCCCCCGTGTCGTAGCACGGGGCTTTCGGCGGACACCCTCTCCCCTCAAGGGCGAGGGAACCTAGCACTACTTCCTAAACGCATCCACGAGCGCTTTACCCTCGTCACCAGCGTTCTTAAGCCACTCTTGCAAGAGCGTATCGCCCACCTTCTTCATATCCGCCGTAAGCTGAGCCGATGGCTTGTGAATCTGCATCCCATTTTTCTTCAGGTTCTCGAGCGAATCGGTGTTCGTTTTCTTCGAGGCTTCCCAACCGCGCGTCTCAGCATCGCGCGCAGCTTTGAGCACCGCATCTTGCGTTGGCTTGTCGAGCGCGTCGAAGGCTTTCTTGTTCACGAGCACCGCATTCTTCGGCAGCCACGCTTGCGTGTCGTACCAATTCTTGATGTGCTCATACGTTTTCGTATCGAAGCCGGTCGAGCCCGAGCTCATGTAGCTTTCAACAACGCCCGTTGCCATCGCTTGCGACAGCTCCGCAGCTTGCACAGTCACCGGCTGCGCACCAACGAGTTCGGCGATGCGCGCTGTTTGCGGGTTGTACGCACGCCATTTCACGCCTTTAAGATCGGCAGCGCTCGCGAGCGGTTTCTTCGAGTAAATCCCTTGGGGCGGCCACGGCACCGAATACAGAAGCATCATGCCCTGTTCGCCCAGTTTCTTGTCCATCATCGGTTTTTGTACACGATAGAGTTTTGCGGATTCGTCGTAACTGTCGGCGAGAAAAGGAATGGCATCCGCGCCGAAAATCTGCCATTCATTGCTGAAATTCGAAACCAGAATTTCGCCCATCTGCGCGCCACCCGTTTGCACCGCGCGTTTAATCTCGGGCGCTTTGAAGAGCGCCGCATTCGCATGCACGGTGAC
>JBOFBL010000695.1:0-8983 GCA_051645545.1 Casimicrobium sp.
GCGCGATCGCAGCAATGCCCGGCAGCGTGAGCGTTGCCTGCAACATCGACAAGATTGCGATGAGTAACAGCACGTTCATCGCGAGCGCGAGCGCCGAGATGATGCCCATCACCATGTAGTACACGATGATGAAAATCGAGAGCGCAACGAAACCCCATTTCACCGAATTGAAGCCGCGCTCAATATTTTCAGCGCCGAGGCTCGGACCAACGGTGCGCTCTTCGATGATTTCCATCGGCGCCGCAATCGAGCCGGAGCGAATCAGAAGCGCGATGTCACTCGTTTCGCGTGTGCTCATTTGTCCGCTGATTTGGAACTGTGCACCGAGTTCGCTTTGCGTGGTCGGTGCAGTAATCACTTCGGCTTTGCCTTTTTCAATGAGCACAATCGCCATGCGCTCTTTGATGTTCTGGCTCGTGTGTTCGCGCAACACGCGCGCGCCTTGACCGTCGGTGGAGACGCGAACGATCGGCTGATTAGTTTGTCCGTCGAAGGCAGGCTCAGCGCTCGAAATGCGCTCGCCGGTAATGATCGCCTGTTTGCGAACAAGAATTTGCTCACCCGTACGATCGGAAAGAAGCTCCAGGCCAAATGGCACGTTGCCGTTCTTCGCCGCTTCGACCATCGCGGCGTTTTTCCCGCCATGCGCTTCGACGTGACGGAATTCAAGCGTGCCAGTTTTGCCGATGATGCGTTTGATCGAACCCGGATCGGACGCGCCTGGCACTTGAATCACGATGCGATCGGCGCCTTGACGCTGAATGATCGGTTCGGTAAGACCTAGGCCGTTAATACGGTTGTTGAGCACCTTTTGGTTTTGCTCGATCGCGGAATCGGCGAGCTTTAATTTCGCCTGCTCTTTGAGCGTCACGACCAAACGCAATTCGGGCGCTGCGCCCTCTTCTTTGACAATGAAATCGGAGTTAGACGCCTCGATTGCGAGCTTTGCTTTATCGCGTTCGGCGGCGTCGCTGAAACGCACAGCGATGACTTCGCTCGCGCGGGTCACACCGCCGTACGATACTTTCTTCTCGCGAAGCAAGGTGCGAATCTCAGACATGTTTCGCTCAGCGGCGCGATCAAGCGCGCCTTTCATATCCACTTGCAACAGAAAGTGAACACCGCCACGCAAATCAAGACCGAGGAACATCGGCAAGGCGTTAATCGATTGCATCCACTTAGGCACCGTCGATTCGTTGGCGAGCGCAATGATGTAGTTGCCCGTCTCGTCTTTCACCCCCGCATTGATTGCCTTCGCGAGCGCGTCTTGCGCTTTGAGTTGCGTTGCGTTGTCACCGCCCTGAAAACGCAGATGGATCGCGTTGGCATCGAGCGCGGTGTAGCTATTGGCAATACCTGCGTCTTTCAATGCGGATTCAACACGCCCGAGCAAGGCATTGTCGACTTTGACACCATTCTTGTTCGACGAAATTTGTACCGCAGGCACTTGCGGGAAAAAATTCGGCACGGTGTAGAGCAATCCGATCGCAAGCGCGACCACCATGATTGCGTATTTCCAGAGCGGGTAACGATTCATAACGAATCCTAGTGAGGAGTTCAGATCGACGTGGCGACACGTCGAGGGTTTTCAAGCGCGTTGGCGGACGCTGTAGGAGCGGCTGGCCGCGACTGAACCGCATTCATTACAGCGGTCGCGATTTAACGCGGTGGTCGCGGCAAGCCGCTCCTACGAAAGGTTAGATTGCTTTGAGCGAGCCCTTGGGCAATAGTGCCGTTACAGCGCTACGCTGAAAGCTAATTTCATTACTGCCAGCGACTTGTAACGTTACGTAGTTTTCATCCAGCTTGGTTACCTTGCCGACGATGCCACCGGCGGTTACCACTTCATCGCCCTTCTGGAGCGCTTCGAGCATTGCTTTTTGCTCTTTCGCGCGCTTTTGCTGCGGGCGAATGAGTAAAAAATAGAACACAACAAAAATGCCGATCATCGGCAACAGGGTCAGAAACTCGCTACCGGCAGCACCGCCCGCCGATTGCGCGTAGGCTGTTCCAATCATGGAAAAAATCCTAAACAGGTCAAAAAAGTTAACCTGTAATTCTATCGGTTTATCGCTTCAGAAGCCGTAGGAAAATCGGTATCGGCTATGCACCGTAGCGCCCAAATAAATTGGGGCAACGACTAGTTTTTTATTTTATTCGATGTAGTCGTTATTTTCGCGAATCGCCCAATTAAATTGGGCGATTGTTAAAGCGGCTATAAAGTGCAAATCGGAGAATTAGCTATTCGCCTTCGCCAAACTTGTCGTTGATGAGCCCGACGAGCCCATCCATCGCAGCGGCTTCATCATCGCCATCGGTTTCAATCGCAATCGTTGAGCCTTTGCCGGCAGCAAGCATCATCACACCCATAATGCTCTTCGCATTCACGCGACGGCCGTTGCGTTCTAAATTAACTTCACACTTGAAACTGCTCGCCAGTTGCGTGAGCTTTGCGGAAGCACGGGCATGAAGCCCGAGCTTATTGATGATTTCGATGTCCCGCCGCTGCATTGTGTTTGTTCTCGCCCCGTGTTCTGATCGTCGAGGATAACGGATCAGTGTCGATTCATTGCCGGAATGCCTTCGTTGGCGCTTGATTTTGCGACGCAGGGCCCGATGATCGGATCGGCTTCCATGTGGAACACGCCCTCGCAGCCACCGGCGACCACGCGCTTTAGCAACGTCTCCATGCCTTTGGTGCGATAGGTCATCGCGCGTACGAGCATCGGCACGTTGCCACCCGCCACGGCTTCGATATGTCCCGGATCGATCAATTTCGCCGCGAGATTTGCAGGCGAGGCGCCGAAGATGTCGGTGACGATCAACACGCCGTCACCATCGTCGAGCGATTCAATCATGCGTTTTGCAACCGGCACCAGATCGCGCGGCGAATCGTTGGCCGCAACGGAGAGCGACGCGACGGCATCCGGACGGCGTCCGAGCACGTGCGTCATGCACCCGATAAGTGCGTCGCCGAGATTGCCATGGGCAATGATCAATACACCGATCACAGAGAGCCTTTCGTACGCCTGTTCCCTTATGAGGCAGGTTGCGGTCTTCGCCGCTTAAAAGTGGTGCGACATAGTAGCAAACTTAATGTTGCGGCGCACCAGGATTTGTTCAACGTGTTTGGAGTGCTTGTTCAAGCTGTTGCACGAACAACGCAGCAACGTCGAACCCTGTCTGCTTTTGGATTTCGACAAAACCGGTGGGGCTGGTCACGTTAATCTCGGTCACTTTGCTGCCAATCACGTCGAGCCCCACCAAAAACAGGCCCTCCGTCCAGAGCCGTTTGCCCATGGTTTCGGCAATGCTGCGATCGGAGGCCGAAAATTCGCGCACCACGGGCTTGCCACCGGCGGCCATATTGCCGCGCGTTTCGCCCACCATCGGAATGCGTGCAAGCGCATACGGCACCGGCTCGCCCGCGATCAACAAAATCCGTTTGTCGCCATCGACAATCTCTGGCAAATAACGCTGCGCCATGATCGATTGTGTGCCAAGCGCGGTGAGCGTTTCGATGATCACGCCTAAATTCGCATCGTTTTCACGCACGCGGAAAATGCCGCTGCCGCCCATGCCATCGAGCGGTTTGAAGATCGCGTCTTTGTGCTCGGCCACGAATTCGCGCAGCACCGTTGCGGAGCGTGTGACGATGGTGGGTGCGATCATGTCGGCGTGTTTAAGGATCGCCATCTTTTCGTTGTTGTCACGAATGGCGCGCGGGTTGTTGAACACGCGGGCGCCTTCGTCGCAAGCGCGCTCGAACAGATACGTGTGATAAACGTATTCCATGTTGAACGGCGGATCTTTGCGTTCGATGATCGCAGCGAAATCTTTGAGCGGGCGCAACGTTGCCTCGCTGGCTTCGTACCAATTCGGCGAATGGTCACGCTCGTCATCCGTTAAATACGGCGTCACCTTTTTTGCAAACGCCTGCACGTGACCTTCGCGTGAGAACACATTGCCCGGTTCAATTGCATACACCGCATGACCGCGTGCAGCAGCGGCGCGCATCATCGCAACGGTTGAATCTTTATAAGCCTTGAGTTTGTCGAGTGGATCGACGTGAAAAGCGATGTCCATGGCGCGAGAATAGCGCGCTCCTAGAAACCTATCAGCCAGCACTCTTATCGCCCAATTTAATTGGGCGATTAAGGAATTTTTATCTATTTTCGGTATTTATCGAAAAATACACTATCGCCCAATTAAATAGGGCGATCGTCATCTTGTCTATTACGGAAGAAAGTACGTTGAACGACGTTCCCGTTTCTTACTTCTTCTTCGCGGGCAGCATTTCAGCCGCAGATGCTTTCGTCGGTGCGCCGTTTGCAGCGGCCTTCGCGGCTTCCTCAGCGGCGATCAACTCTGCCAGACGCGCGCGCTCGGTGGTGTAGTTTGCTGCGAGGATCGCACGATCACTCGTTTTCCGACTTAGCAAGTCGCGAACAATCGTGAGTTCACGCTCCGCGTTATCGAAATCGGTTTTAAGTTTCACCGACGGGCCCTTCTTGCCAGCGGTATCAACCTGCTTTTGCAATTCGGCACGTTGCGTCGCCTCGCTGGCCTCTTGCTTTTTGAGTCCGGCGATCTCGCCGTCGAGCAGATTCATGGTGCGATCGCGAACACGATCGAAATCGGCGAGGTTCGTGTACGTCGCGAGGAGCGCTTTATCTTTGCGATCCCGCTCCGCCTTCGCGAGGCGAGTTTTTTCTTCCTCGGCCGCGCGCACGGCGGCGGCGCGACGCTCCTCGGGCGTGGGCGCGCGATCGACCTCTTTTTTCACCTGTGCATCGCTGCGAAGCTCCTTGCGTGCGCGATCGGTCGCAGTGGGCGGCACCGTGTCGCTGTAATGCACTTTGCCGTTCTCATCCGTCCATTTGTAGAGTTGAGCGAAGCACGCCGGGCTCGCAGCGAGCACAGCCAGTGCAACCAACCCTAATGAAAAATTACGCAACGCCATATTCATTCCTGTAAGCATCGATCTTATTTTGAAATTCTGCAAGCGCGGGATTGCTCGACACCATTTTCATCACGTCCACAAGTGTCGCAATCGCGATCACCGGAATACCGATGTCTTGCTCGACTTCCTGCACGGCGGACTTGCTACCCGTACCACGCTCCATGCGATCAACCATGATGAGCACCCCTGCGGGCACTGCGCCCGCCGCCTTAATCATCGCCACCGACTCGCGGACACTCGTACCCGCCGTCACCACGTCATCGACGATAACAACGCGCCCTTTAAGCGGCGCGCCGACAATCAAACCGCCTTCGCCATGATCTTTCGCCTCTTTGCGATTGAACGCATAGGGCACGTTGTGACCTTTTTGGGCTAATCCGATCGCCAGTGCCGACACCAGCGGAATGCCTTTGTATGCCGGACCAAACGCCATGTCAAATGGCACTTTCGATGCAAGCAAGGCTTCCGAAAAATAACCGCCCAATGCGTTCAACGCCGCGCCAGTGTTGAATTGGCCGCTATTGAAGAAATACGGAGATAGCCGCCCCGATTTGGTTTTGAACTCGCCAAAACGCAGCGCGTCGCAATCGAGAGCGAAGCGCAAAAAAGCCTGTCGAAAATCGTTATCAGCAGTCATTCGTGTCATTAGGCAAAAAATGCGCCCGTCGTGGAAAATGAGATAGGTTAACCACTCGAAGGCATCCCATCATGCGTATTGTCACTCTGAACGTCAACGGAATTCGTTCCGCGCACAACAAGGGACTCGCCGAATGGATGGGAAAACTCCGCGCGTGGGACGTATTTTGCGTGCAAGAGCTCAAAGCGAACGTCGAAGACGTGCCCGAAGAACTGCACAAAGTAAAAAAAGCGACTGGGCATTTCTACTCTGCCGAGAAAAAAGGCTACGCCGGGACGGGGCTCTGGACGCCGCATCCCGCCAAGGTTTCAAAGGGATTCGGCGTTGAAGAATTCGATCGCGAAGGCCGCTATCTTGAGGCCGATTTTGGTTCGCTCGCCGTCATTTCACTTTACTTGCCATCAGGTGCGGCCGGTCCCGAACGACAAGCGAGCAAAGACCGTTTCCTCGACGCATTTCCGAAGCATCTGAGGGCCTTGCGCAAGAGCGGCAAAGAAGTTGTGATCTGCGGCGACTTCAACATCGCGCACAAAGAAATCGATTTGAAAAACTGGCGAAGCAATCAGAAGAATTCCGGCTTCCTCCCGCACGAGCGCGCGTGGCTTACCCACGTATTTGATGAAATCGGTTTCGTCGACGTCCACCGAACGCTAGACCCGCGCCCCGAGCAATACACCTGGTGGAGCAATCGCGGCAATGCGTACGCAAACAATGTCGGATGGCGACTCGACTATCAAATCGCAACACCGGGAATTGCGGCGACCGCGAAGAAGGCTTCGGTTTATCTCGAAGAGAAGTTTTCGGATCATGCTCCATTAATTGTTGACTACGAATTCAGCATATAGGATTAGCTACACCTGCAAATGCAACCAGAAGACACAATATCTCAACTTCTTTTAGTAAAACGGATTTACTTAGAGGCATGCAAACATGTAAGCGTCACAGATCCCATCTCGTGCGGCATTGCGGTATCTATGTTTCAGGATGCTGTAGAGATGATGATTTGGGCGCTCGTAAAAAAGTACAACTTGCAAGTCAAAGATCAATCATCCTTTACTTCAAATCTCGATCAATTACGCGTCGCAGGCATTTCTGTGGCCGAAACCGCCAGGATTCTGGAATTAAACAAAGCTCGTGTTGGATTCAAGCACTACGGAAATCTCCCGGCGCCAACTGATGCGACGAAGTTTCAAGCAAGTACTGAAGTTTTTCTTCGTGTTGTATCGCTTGAGCATTTCAAGCTGGAATTTGACAGTTACTCGCTAGTTGATGTCGTGCCGTTCCAAGAGGTTCGTTCGTACTTGAAAGCCGCAGAAACTTTTGTCGAAAAAAAGTCGTATAAAGAAGCTGTCGGTGAAATCAGCATAGCGAAAGCAATTTTGTTTTCGATGCTTGGAAACTACGTACCAGAAGTTGACCGAAATCTCAGTCGTTTCGATCAATACATCGAGAATGCCCTGAAAATTCCTGGGGAAGTTAACGGGAGCTATATAACCGGGCATCTCAACGGATTTGAGTACATAACTTATTACCTGGAACGAATTCGCGAGGCAACGCTCATTTCCTTGCTCAATCTTCCGTTCGACGACTACTACTTTCTTGTATCAACTCTTTTTCGTGCGGATCGAGCTGCGAGTGGACAATGGCATCTTGTCTCACTTAGAAACATAGATTACACAGCAGAAATATGTAACCGACAAATTAAGTGTGTCGCAGAAATGGCTTTTCAGCTAAGAGAAGTGCTACGAGATGAGTTACCAACTGAATCTTCAAGTTAGATTTTTACCGGGAAGGTAGTACGAACGCTCTTGCCCGGGTATCTCTTCTTCCTAGCAAGTCAAAACAACGACTGGTCGTTCCACCATACCTTCACTCAGAACCGGATGCATGCATACGGGCTACACGATGTTAAGACTCACCGACCTCACCCTCGCCCGCAGTTCCACCGTTCTCATCGACCGCGCCAACATCACAATCAACCCCGGTCGCAAGGTCGGCATTGTCGGCGCGAATGGCGCAGGGAAGTCGACGCTGTTCGCTGCGCTTCGCGGGTTGCTGCATCCTGAAAAGGGCGACATCGCCATGCCCAATGGCTGGGTGATTGCGCATGTGGCGCAGGAAACGCCGCCGAGCGATAAGACGGCGCTTGAGTACGCGCTCGATGGCGATGTGGAGTTGCGCGAAGTCGAAGCACAACTCGCAGCTGAAAACGAATGTCCGAATGCCGACGCATCGAAGCACGGCGAAATCCTTGCGCATCTGTATTCGCATCTGGAAACGATCGGCGGCTACGCAGCGCCCGCACGCGCAGCGGAATTGCTCGCGGGTTTGGGGTTTGAACATGAGATGCAAAGCCGAGCGGTCGCTGAGTTTTCCGGCGGCTGGCGGATGCGATTGAATCTCGCGCAGGCGCTCATGTGCCGCAGCGATTTGCTCTTGCTTGATGAACCGACCAACCACTTGGATTTAGATGCGGTGCTCTGGATCGAAGATTGGCTCTCACGCTACGCGGGCACACTGCTTGTGATCACGCATGATCGCGATTTCATCGATCGCGTGTCGAATCAAATTTTGTTTTTCGACACAAGCGCGCCGAAAGCGCCTGCGAAGTTAAAACTTTACACCGGTAACTACGAAAGTTTCGAAGCGCAGCGCACGGTTGAGCTCGAAGTGCAACAAGGCGCGTACGAAAAACAGCAGCGCACCATCAAGCATCTCGAATCGTTCATCACACGATTCAAAGCGAAAGCGACCAAGGCTGCGCAAGCGCAGAGCCGAATGAAAGCGCTAGAAAAACTCGAGCGAATTTCTGCAGCACACGTCGATTCGCCGTTCTCATTTTCGTTTCGGAAGCCTGAGGGCGAGCCACGTCAATTACTCAAATTCGATAACGTTTCGCTCGGCTATGACGACAAAAACATTCTTGAAAAAGTAAAGTTCTCGCTATTGCCGAATTCGCGCATCGGCTTGCTTGGCAAAAACGGTGCGGGCAAATCGACCCTCGTGAAAGCCATTGCGGGCGAGCTGCGCGAGCGCACGGGCGAGCGCATCGAAGGCCAGCACTTAAAGATTGCCTACTTCGCGCAGCATCAGCTCGAGCAATTGCGCAACGATGAGTCTGCGATGTGGCACATCGATCAGCTCGATAAGACGCTCGTCGAGACGCGTGGCTACACAAGAGCGCGCGAACAAGATTTGCGCAACTTCCTGGGCGGTTTTGATTTTCGCGGTGATCGCGTAAGCGAACCCGTCGGTGTTTTTTCCGGCGGCGAGCGTGCGCGTTTGGTGTTGGCATTGCTTGTGTATGAACGTCCGAATTTGTTACTACTCGACGAGCCAACCAATCACCTCGATATGGAGATGCGGCAAGCGCTGACGCTCGC
>JBOFBL010000696.1:0-2328 GCA_051645545.1 Casimicrobium sp.
TGCGCTCGCCGGGCGAATACGCGGAAGATTTCATTCCGGGTGCGAAAAACCATCCCGTGCTCGACAACGACGAGCGCGCGCAAGTCGGCACAATCAACAAACAACAATCGCCGTTCGAAGCGAAGCGTTTCGGCGCGGCACTCGTTACGAAAAATATCGGCGACATGATCGCGACGCATTTTGCCAACAAGCCGAAGGATTGGTCGCCGCTGATCTACTGCTGGCGCGGCGGCAAACGCTCGGGCGTAACGACACACATCTTGCGCGAAATCGGTTTCAATGCAGTGCAACTCGATGGTGGCTACAAAGCGTTTCGCGGTCTCGTCAATGAAGACTTGCCGCTACTCTCTAAAAAGTTTCGCTATGTCACGATCTGCGGTTGCACGGGCACAGGCAAGACCGCGCTCCTGCATGCGCTCGCGCGAGCGGGCGCGCAAACGATCGATCTTGAAGGCATCGCCAAACATCGCGGCTCCTTACTCGGCGATTTACCGAACGAACCGCAGCCCTCGCAAAAACGGTTCGACACGCTGCTCTGGGCGCAACTCGCGGCGCTTGATCCATCGAAACCGGTATTCGTCGAGTCGGAGAGCAAAAAAATCGGTCTTGTCCAAATGCCCGATGCAATGCGTGAAGCAATGGCCGATGGCGAATGCGTGTGGCTCGATGTGCCAATCGCCGCGCGCGTCGCACACATTCGCAACGACTACGCACACTTCGTGAACGATCCGCTCGCGCTCGTTGAAAAACTGCAACCCCTCAAAGCGCTGCGTGGGGCGAAGTTACTCGATCAATGGCGTGCGCAGGCCGAAGCGAGAGACATCGACGGGTTGTTCGCCTCCCTTATGGTCGATCATTACGACCCGCTTTACACGAGCGCGATTGCGAAAAATTATCCGAAGCTCTCAAGAGCGAGGCGTGTTGGACTGTCGGCAGTCGATTCGCGCTCGCTCGAGATGGCCGCGAGCGCGATCGTCGAGAGCTTCTAGAAAGCGTAGCGAACGCCAAGCGCAAACATGCCGTAGCTTAAGCGGCCGTTGCCTTCGTCGGTCCATGCAAATTTTTTGCCAACACTTTGCGCTTGCGTGTAATCAAGCGTCACGGCGAGCGGCTTGTTGACTTGGTAAGAAGCGCCTACGCCCCAATGCAGGCGCGTTTGGCGTTCCTTGTACGAGAACGTCGAGTCAGCTGTTTGCGGAAACGTGGTTGCGTCGCTATAGCGCAGATTGCTCGCGATCACACCAACGCGTGCGTTAAACGAAAACACATTGTTAAGCGGCACGGTGCCCACAACGTCGAGCGTGACGCCGTCGAGTTTGAAATTTCCTTTTGATGTAAAGAACGGCTGCGGCGGGATCAAGCCGCTGGTTTTTTCAAAACGGAAATTGGTGCCGTGTGAGCCAAAGTTCGCATAGCCTAATTCGACAGCTGCGTTTGGCATGAATTGATAACCGATCGCTAAGCGACCGCCGACATCGCTACCACCCTCTTTTCCAGCACTGCGAAAGGTGTAACCAACAGCAGGTTCACCCGCCGATCGAACTTGTCCGGCATAGTCGCCGTTCGCTTGCGTCGCGCCGAGCGAGCCTGCGACATAGAAACGGTTGGCGCCCGTTTGCGCCGAACATGCAGCGGCGAGAGCCAACGAAAGACAGAAACCAGTAATGCGTGCGATACGAGGGGACATGAGGAAGCTCCGAAAATGATTTTTTAAGTGACCGTATGTGCTTATATGTGTAAGCGCTGGGTCGGCATTTCCCCCGCCGACGGCACTGCATTTCTTGCGAAATGCTTTGCACAATTTGATTTTACGCATAGAAAACCGTTGCGGGGAAACCTCGTGTCGTGCGCGTTGAGCGCCGCGTATGCTACGAGCTCTTTTTTAGCGCTCCATTGCCGCTCACTCTATGCGCCGCCTTATTCTTCGCTCTACATTCCTGGTTTGTTTTGCTGCGCTGTCGAATGCACTGTTCGCACAAGCGGCCACCACCAACCCCACTACGGTCACCTTTCCGCCGAACACGGTGTATCCGAACAAGCAAATTCGCTTGATTGTGCCGTTTCCGCCGGGTGGCGCGACCGACATTATTGGTCGCACGCTCGCACAGAAACTCGTCGCTCAGCTCGGACAAACAGTGATCGTGGAAAACCGTCCGGGCGCGGGTGGAACACTTGGTAGCGCGGAGCTGCTCAAAGCATCGCCTGACGGCTACACCTTGTTGCTCGGCACGACCTCGACGCATTCGGTCGCGCCGTATCTGTACAAAAATCTCGGCTACAGCGCGGAGAAAGATTTCACACCCATCGGAGAGGTCGCCACCGCCACCA
>JBOFBL010000697.1:0-4944 GCA_051645545.1 Casimicrobium sp.
TGCTGAGCGCGTTGAAAGCTTGCGATTCATGTCCCTGACTTTCTGTTTTTTGAAGATCGATATGGTGAACGAGATGCCTAGAAACCGCGCTCCAAAAACCTTGTTTTTGGGCTAGGAAGACTCTGTAAATCAACGATGACTACGGTTCTGGCAATTTACCGCATCGCCCTACTTAATTGGGCAATAAACGTAAAAACAATAATTAGCGAAACTGTTGCTTTAACAAATGATTGCCCATAAAAATTGGGCGAACGCTGAAAGCGCTGAATACTTTCGGCTGAGCGATAGACGCGTGTTACTCATCGTGCAAATTGTGCGCCTAAACGCGGCATTTAGGGTGCTTGTACTAGTGCGAATTTGTTTTCGTTCCGTGATTTCACACAGGTTTCGCCCTAAGTGGCGAGCGCTATTGCAAGCGCATTCTCGACGTTGTGAGCCTTCCGGACGGAGCCCGTCATGTGGTCGTCGATGTGTTGGCGGTTGACCCATGGACTCTCAAGATTGCGATTTGCATCGCAGAATTCGCCGTCAGTCGCCGCGCATGCATGACGGACCTGTCGCAAAACGTGCGAATACTTCCGGCGATGTGACCAAGATTGGCAAGTGGCTGGCGGGATTGTGATTGGCGAGACCTAACGCGATGTATTTCCAGAGCGCGGCGCGCCGCTCCTACGGTGTGACGGGTAAGAGCGACCCTGACTGCGATCATGAAAAAGAATCGCTAAACGATACCGGTGATCGAAAAAATAGATACTAAGTCTAAAAAAGTAGTGCGAGATTGATTTCGTGACTATCGTTCATCCCATCGCAACACGCGATGTAAAGAACGAAAGGGATCACGTAATGAACACCGCCACCGTATCTAACCCGGAATCAGCACCAAACGTGGTGCCGCAGAATCATTGGGCGAACAACGCAAGAAGCAGCAAAAGCAATACAAAAGTAATCATCGTCAAAGACACCAAAGCTTGGGGTATTCAGGTCTGGATTTCCTTTGCGATTGCCGTCTTTTTGTGCGGCGTGGGGCTCGCGTACCTGCCCGGCGCCGATCTCGATCGCGCATTCATGGTGATGGGCTATTTCTTTTGCTTGTCCACTGCGTTCGTGCTTTCGAAATACGTTCGCGACAACGCGATCAAGAAAAGCGACACGCCCATGTTCGGTGCAGTGGTCTACGTCGCCTTCGCAGGTGCCCTCGCGCTCACCGGCTGGGGGCTGCTTCGCATGAGCATCGCCGATTCTTACAAGGCGTATCTGCTTGTGAGTTGGCTCTATCTCATCACTACAACCTTCACGCTCGCCAAAACATTGCGCGATCGTCACGAAGTCGCGCTCGCCGAAGCGCGCTATGGGGTGACTACGACAGAGAACGAATAACTCAACGTTCACATTCACTTCAACTCAATCAGGAGATTTCAATGAAACGCATTACTCAAACACTCATCGCTGCATCGCTCGCAGTTTCCATGGCGCTCTCGCCTGTGCACGCGCACACGGGCGCATCCGAAGCAAGCGCAATGTCTGTCGCAGTGCCGATTGCATCGGTCGCAAGCGTCGGTGTGGGCACCAGTATCGCTGCCGCAGGCGTGGTTGCCGTGCCGGCGGCGCTTTCGGTTGCGGGCGCGACCTTGGTCGTGAAAACGGTAGAAGTATCTGCAACGGGCGTCGTGTGCGTGCTGGAGCGCGCAAGCGACGGCGCGCGCGTGAGTCTCGATATTGCAGGACGCTCGATGGCAACGGTCGGCGTCTCAGTCGGCACCGCAGTGAGCGTCACGGTGCTCGCCTCGGGCACGCTGATCGTCTCCGCGGGCGAAGCAATTGCCTTCATTCCAAACACGCTCGGCCGCGCGCTCACGCATAACGAACGACTTTGACGTTCGCTAACGATAAGGTGCTTTAAGAATGTTTAAACCGCTCATCCAATTCGTTGCGATTTCACTCGCAGCTATCGTGCTCACACTCGCACCCGCGCATGCGGGGCGCTCATGCGAAGCCAAACGCCCGAGCGCAGCAAGCGTTGAGCGTGGTCTCGCGCTCGCTGAAAAAACGCGACAATCGCTCGATGCGAGCGGCGCGAAAGTCGTCATCCTCGCGCGCGCCGGGCAAGACTTGCGCAAGTACAACCTGCGCTATTCGCATCTCGGCTTTGCCGTAAAACAAAGCGACGGTCGCTGGCTCATTACGCACAAATTAAATCAGTGCGGTACCGCCGAAGCTTCGCTCTATCGACAAGGGCTTGCCGAGTTTTTTCTCGACGATCTATTTCGTGCCGAAGGTGCGTATGTGATTCCGCGTGTCGAAGCGCAAGAGGCGCTGCACAAACTGCTCACCAGCGATCGTGCGAGAGCGTTGCACACACACGCCTACAACGTCGTCGCCTATCCATGGAGCACGCGCTATCAGCAAAGCAATCAATGGGCAATCGAGACGCTTGCGATGGCAATGTCGCCGCGTGCAACAAATCGCGAACAAGCGCAGGCGTGGCTCAAATTCGAAGGCTACACGCCGACGGTACTCAACATTCCGCCACTCACGCGCCTCGGCGGTCGTATGACCGCAGCAAACGTCGCCTTCGACGATCATCCGAACGAAAAACGTTTCTCCGACCGCATCGAAACAGTGACCGTCGATTCCGTATTTGCATGGACAGAGCGCACGGGTTTTTCGGGACAGGTCAGCGTGCTTCGGTAGGCGTGATACCCGCGAAGATTGCTTTGTCCTGAGCGCTGTCTTTCAGCGCTGATGTCGGGTCTATTGCATCGTATGTCGCGTGGCGATAGGTAAGGTTGAGGCGCTGAGATTAATGGAGGACATAGGAGGCTCCCTATGTAGGGCGGTAAAAAGTGAGCGCAATACTATCGGAGACATCAACGTTCAACAGCCATATTCGCCGCAAGTCATGCCTATTCCTCTAATTTTTCGGATTTTCAGGCGTGCAGTCGTATAGACCTGATAGTCTAGCCAGCGTAGGAGAAACGCATGGATCTTTCGCACATTACAGAGCTGGCGAGCCGATACCTGACTGAGAAGAGCCGTAAGAATCAAGAGTTAAACAGGCTGTCGGCTTTTTGTTATGACGCTCCAAGTGACATAGAGGCTTCGGTCTACGAACCTGCTTTGTGCTTGATTCTTCAAGGCGGCAAGATGGCGACCATCGGGGATCAAACTGTTCGGCTTAGTCCCGGAAGAGCTCTGGTCATCAGCCATGACCTTCCTGTGGTCTCCCGCATCACGAAAGCAAGCGCTAGTGTTCCCTATCTCTCCTTAGTCCTATTTCTTGATGTGCAGTTGATGCGAAGTCTTTACGATCAAGTGGCCGATTTACCGCCACCCGATGCTCAGGTTCGATCCCTGTCTGTGGCCTTTGCGGAAGCCACTTGGCTTGCACCGTTTCTTCGATACGTCGAATTGATGGACAACCCGCTGGATGCAAAGGTTCTTGGTCCTTCTATCCTGAGAGAAATTCACTATCGTCTTTTGCTCTCATCCATTGGGCAAAACCTGCGAAACCTGCTTATTGCAGACAGCTACGCGAGCCGGATCGCTAAAGCCATTGGGCAATTGAGATCCGAGTATCGCTCCCCGCTCAGGGTGTCAGCATTGGCAAAAGTCGCAGCCATGAGCGATTCGTCCTTTCATAAACACTTCAAGGACGTGACGGGCACAACGCCACTTCAGTTTCAAAAGGATCTTCGCCTAATTGAGGCAAGAGTCTTGTTGACGCAAAGGGGCAATACGGTGTCTGAAGCCGCGTTCACCGTTGGCTACGAAAGTGCCGCTCATTTCAGCCGTGACTACAGCAGGAAATTCGGTGTTGTGCCTAGCGCAGATGCGAATCTCTCAGCACTGACATTTCGAGACGCTGAAACGCGCTGATTTCTAACGTGTCTGCCGTTGCGACCTGATCGCCGCCTTGGGAAATATGCAGGATAAGGCAAGTTATTTGGAGAAATTGGCAAGCGATACGACGACGGACTGAGCATCATATCTCCTACTGCATTTCGAATTGAAAAGCAGTGAATCAAGACCAGCCGTAGCAATAGTCGCGGCTGGACAAGTATCAACCCGCGCCAGCGGAACTGATGGAGAAAGACCTTGACCAATTTCACCGTGAACGGCAAACCCGTTTCTCTGAATGCTGAGCCCGACATGCCTCTACTTTGGGCATTGCGAGAGGATCTGCAACTCACAGGCACCAAGTTCGGATGCGGCATGGCACTCTGCGGCGCATGCACGGTGCATCTGGACGGGCAGCCAGTGCGCTCATGCTCAACACCTTTGTCGGCTGTAGCGGGCAAAAAGGTGGTCACCATCGAAGCGGTGGGCAGCACATCCGCTGGCAAGGCGGTGCAGGCGGCATGGGTGGAGCGCGACGTGCCACAGTGCGGCTACTGTCAATCAGGTCAGATCATGAGCGCATGCGCATTGCTGACGCAGAACAAGAAGCCAAGTGACGCCGATATCACGAGTGCCATGGCCGGCAACTTGTGCCGGTGTGGGACATACAACCAGATACACGCAGCCGTGAAGGACGCATCGGTGGCTCTGAGCAAGGGGGCTTGAACATGGACAACCAAATCAATCTCATGAGCGCACACGGGTTTTCAGATGACTCCATCCCGGCCGACCAGCCCGCTCCAACGGTTGGTACTTCAAGACGCCGCTTCCTCAAAGGTAACGCTGCGTTAGTTCTGAGCTTCGCACTGCCTCTGAGCACTGGTCGGGCGCTGGCATCGTCTGCCGGCGGCTCCACAGCCATCTTTGCCCCCAATGCCTTTATTCGAATCACGCCCGACAACAAGATGAAGGTGTTGAGTGTGGCGGTTGAAATGGGACAGGGCGTGCTAACCGCAATGCCCATGCTGCTTGCCGAAGAGTTGGACGCCGACTGGTCCATGATCAGCGTTGAGCATGCCCCCACCGATCCAGCGTATAACAACCCAA
>JBOFBL010000698.1:0-7167 GCA_051645545.1 Casimicrobium sp.
TGCTTAAGCGACAGTTCGTCACCGCGCCAGTGGATGCACCCGCCGCGTTTGTGGCACTCGCATTTTTCGATGCGTCATTCGCGGGAGATTTGAACAAGGCAACGCGCGATTCTTTTCCACCGCTCGACACAACAATCGCGTCCTTCTCGATTGTCTTGATCACATCGCCATTCGGCAGCGTTTCGCCTTCGGCGAACGACGCGGGCTTGTTGTTGCTTCGCACGTACACACGATCATCGGCAATCCCAACTAACTGCCAAGGGGCGTTGCTCGCGGACGTGGGCGCACTGCTCGGAACCGCTTGCCGTGGTTTCAAATCCATTGCAATTGGGGCGGGTTTCCACGCAGGTAATTTCGCGGCTTCGCGATCGCCGAGCACACCCAGCAAAAGCGCAATCGCCCAGCCAAAGAGCGCAGCAGCCACGAGCCACACGAGCGGCGTGCCCCAGGCTTCCACGCTTCGCGCGGCGCTCGGCGACCTATAATTGCGACTTTCCTGAATCATGTTGCTCCGGCCACTCGTTCGATTCGATTGCGAATCGAAAACTGAAGTTGTTGCGAGAACGAATCGACTGAATCGCCGAATGGTTCGCGCCGTTAATGCGATTCTGCACCAACTGTGAATCCGTATCTCGCGAACTTAAACGAATTTACCTTTACACGCCTCGCGCGCCTGCTCGCGGGCGTGACGCCGCCCGCCGGTTTGAAGCCGATCAATCTCTCGATTGGTGAGCCGAAACACCCAACGCCGCAATTCATTCGCGATGCGCTTGCGAACAATACCGTTGGCCTCGCGCAATATCCGCCGACCAAAGGTTCGCCTGAGTTGCGCACGGCGATTGCGAATTGGATCAAGCGACGTTTTAAATTGAATGCGCTTGATCCAGAAACGCAAGTGCTTCCCGTGATCGGCACTAAGGAAGCGATCTATTCGCTCACGCAACTCATCGTCGATCCGACGAAACCATCACCAACGATTCTCGTACCCAATCCGTTTTACATGGTGTACGAAGGCGCCGCGATGCTTTGCGGCGCGACGCCGTACTACGTGAATTTCGATGCGAAATTGGGCGAATACGCGTGGGACAAAGTGCCGGAAGCGGTGTGGCAGAACGTGCAGATGGTGATCGTGTGTTCGCCCGACAATCCAACCGGACGCATCACATCGAAAGCTCGTTGGCAAAAACTATTCGAGCTTTCGGATCGCTACGGTTTTGTGATCCTCGCGGATGAGTGCTACAGCGAGATTTATTTCGATGAATCGAAACCGCCGCATGGTGCGCTTGAAGTGGCGAACGAACTCGGTCGCACCGACTTCAAAAACATCATCGCGATGGGTTCGCTTTCAAAGCGTTCGAACGCACCGGGTTTGCGGTCTGGTTTCGTTGCTGGCGACAAGAACATCATCGCGAAGTTTTTGCATTTGCGTTCGTTCAACGGCTCGGCGATGTCGGCGACGGTTGCCGCCGCGAGTGTGGCCGCATGGAACGATGAAACGCACGTCGTCGCCAATCGCGCCGAGTACGCGAAGAAGTTTCGCGAGTTGACGCCGCTGATGCAGAAATACACGGCGATCGATATGCCGGAGGCTGCGTTCTATTGGTGGCTGCCATTGCCGAAGAAATTTGGTGACGATGATGAGGCTTTCACTCGTTCACTCTTTGAGAAAACCGGCGTCACTGTGATCCCAGGCAGCTATCTTTCGCGTACTGCTGCGGACGGCACGAATCCTGGACGAGCTTTCGTTCGCATTGCCCTAGTTTCTCAGGGCAATGAATGCAAAGAAGCGGTTTCTCGAATCACATCATTTTTTGAATCTTCGCCCAATTAACTAGGGCAACCATAATTAGAGCTATGAGCACATTACAAGACATCATCGATCAAGCCTGGGAAGACCGCGCGAGCCTCTCGCCTTCGAAAGCACCGAAAGAAGTCGTTGACGCCGTCGAATCGGTGATCGCCGATTTGAACAAAGGCCGTCTGCGCGTCGCGGAGAAAGTCAACGGCGAATGGATCACGCATCAATGGATCAAGAAGGCCGTGTTGCTTTCGTTTCGATTGAAAGACAACAAGCTCGTGCAAGCGGGCGATCTCGCGTTTTTCGATAAGGTTGACACGAAATTCGCGCATCTCGATGAAGAGAAAATTCGCGCGGCAGGCGTGCGCATCGTGCCGCCTGCGGTTGCGCGACGTGGCGCGTATCTCGCGAAGAATGTGGTCTTGATGCCCTCTTACGTGAACATCGGCGCGTACGTCGATGAAGGTACGATGGTCGATACTTGGGCAACGGTCGGCTCATGCGCACAGATCGGCAAGAACGTTCACCTTTCGGGCGGTGTGGGCATCGGCGGCGTACTTGAACCGCTGCAAGCCAACCCCACCATTATTGAGGACAACTGTTTCATCGGCGCGCGCAGTGAAGTCGTTGAAGGCGTGATCGTTGAAGAAAACAGTGTGTTGGGTATGGGGGTCTACATCAGTCAGAGCACCAAGATTTACAACCGCATGACGGGCGAGATCACGTATGGTCGCGTGCCTTCAGGCTCCGTTGTGGTTTCCGGCAGCATGCCGCAAGGCAAAGGCGAGTACAGTTTGTATTGTGCGGTAATCGTTAAACAAGTTGATGCGAAAACGCGGAGTAAGACTTCGATTAATGAATTGCTGCGTGGGGATTGAAGTGCAATCTGTAGGAGCGCCTTGCCGCGACACAACGGCTCCGGCGCTCGGCATTCGTTCGGCGCAGCTTTGGTCGCGGCAAGCCGCTCCTACAAAAGCATCTTCGGTCGCGCGCAACATATTGTTGCTTTTCGTCATTCGTCCTTCGTCATTCGTCCTGCGATAGCAAACCATGTCCGTTCAAATTAAAAACAAAGACGATATCGAAGCCATGCGTAAGGCCGGCAGGATGACGGCTGAAATCCTCGACTTCATCACACCACACGTTAAACCCGGCGTGACGACCGACGAACTCGATCGCCTCTGCGAAAAATTTGTGGTGGAGGTGCAAAAGGGTTACTCGCCGAACAAGAACTACGCGCCGCCCGGCCACACGCCATTTCCGAAATCAATTTGCACTTCGCCCAATCATGTGGTCTGCCATGGCATTCCGAGCGACAAGAAATTGAAAGACGGTGACATACTGAACATCGATGTCGCGATGGTGATCGATGGTTACTACGGCGATACGAGTCGTATGTTCATCGTCGGCAAACCGACGATTCAGGGCAAGCGTTTGGTCGATGCAACGTATGAGGCGATGTGGCGCGGCATTCGCGCCGTGAAACCGGGCGCGACGCTCGGCGACATCGGCCACGCGATTCAAAGCTACGTGGAGCCGATGGGCTTCTCCGTCGTACGCGAATTCTGTGGTCACGGCATCGGCCGCAAGTATCACGAAGAGCCGCAGGTACTTCATTACGGCAAACCGGGAACCGGCATGCGCTTGCTCCCCGGCATGATGTTCACGATTGAGCCGATGATTAATGCCGGCAAAGCGGGAACGCGCGTGCTTGCGGATGGCTGGACGGCGGTCACCGCCGATCACAGCTTGTCTGCGCAATGGGAACACACGATTCTCGTGACGGAAGACGGCTTTGAAGTGACAACGCTTTCGGCGGGTTCGCCGCCACCGCCGACGGTCGCGTAACGCCATTCGCGTCGTTCTGACTCTGTGGGAGCGCGCTAGCGCGCGAAAATTGCTTGCACGCAAACTCCGTGTCTGATGCTGCCTGGTCGTGAATCGAGTTCTTCGCGCGCAAGCGCGCTCCCACAATCCAGGGTCGCGCGCCTACAATCTTTACATGTCATCACTCGCGGAACTTCGAACTAACTACAAAGCCCATCGCGCGCTCATTTTCGACGCACTCGATGCGCCTAACCAAATCGACGTTGCGCTTCGCGCGCACGCGCTCGTCGTCGATGACGTGCTGATCGCGCAATGGAAAAAACACGGACTCGATCAAACGCCGCTTTCCCTGCTCGCGGTTGGCGGCTACGGTCGTCTCGAACTCTTCCCGCATTCCGATGTTGATATTCTGATTCTTCACGACGACGTGAATGTTGAATCGATCGCCGGCATTCAGTCGTTCTTAAGCGAAGCCTGGGATCTCGGGTTTGACATTGGTCATAGCGTGCGATCGATCAACGAATGTTTAAGCGAAGCGCACGCCGACGCGACCGTGGCCACCGCATTGCTGGAGCGCCGCTTGATTGTGGGACACGACAAAGACATTGCCACACTGAACGACACGTGGCATGCGAAATTCGATGTTGCCCACTTCGTCAACGCGAAACGCTTTGAACAACAACAGCGCTATGCGCGCTTTCAAGACACGGCGTACAACCTCGAACCGAACCTAAAAGAAAGCCCCGGTGGTTTGCGCGATGTGCAAATGGTGCTCTGGCTCGCCCGCGCCTTGCGCGATGCGCATGCGCTTGATGCGCTCGTTGAGGCAAAGTTACTCGACGCGCAAGAACTAAAAACGCTTGCCAACGCCTATGACGAAGTGAAATTTCTGCGCGCGCGGTTGCATATGCTCGCGAAGCGTCGCGAGGATCGGCTTGCATTCGAATTACAAGCTGCGCTCGCCGAATCGCTTGGCATTGGGGCAACGAAAGGTTTGCGCGCAAGCGAAGTGCTCATGAAGCGCTATTACCAAGCGGCGCGACGCTTGCGCTTGTTCAACGACATTTTGATCGACGCCTTAACCGTTGAACGAAAAGCCGAGCGCATCGCCATCGAAGGAACGCGCTTTGCGTCGACCGCCGAACATCTCGATATCGCGAAACCAGACACGATTCTCTCGCCGCTTGAAATTCTGAATGCCTTTCGCCTGCTCTATCGCGATCGTTCCTTCGATCGATTCACACCCGCGCTGCGTCGCGCGATTCTGCGCTCAACCGAACAACTGCCAGATGATTCATTTGCGACGGACGAATGCCGCGCGCTGTGTCGTGGATTTCTAAAGGCCGGCCACGGGATTTATCACGCCCTTAAAGAGATGAACGAGCTCGGCGTGCTCTCGAAACTCGTGCCGCCCTGGGCGCCCATCGTTGGGCAAATGCAGCATGATTTGTTTCACGTCTACACCGTCGATCAGCACATCCTGATGGTGCTGCGAAACATGCGGCGCTTCGCCGATCCGGTGCATTCGCATGAATATCCGCTCTGCTCCGAGCTCATGCAAGAGTTTCCGGAAAAGGAAGTGCTCTATCTCGCATGTGTCTTTCACGACATCGCGAAGGGGCGCGGTGGCGATCACTCGGATTTAGGCACGGTTGATGCGCGCGAATATTCAGAAGCGATTGGGCTCGAGCCGGACAGCGTCGAACTCGTTGCTTGGCTTGTGCAACATCATTTAACGATGTCATCAATCGCGCAGAAAAAGGACATCGCCGATCCCGCCGTTGTGCGCGAATTCGCGAACCTTTGCGCGAATGAGAAGCGACTGGTTGCGCTGTATCTGCTCACCGTTGCGGACATTCGGGGCACATCGCCCAAGGTATGGAACAACTGGAAAGCGCGTTTGCTGGAGCAACTTTTTCGCTCTACGCAATCCGTACTCAAAGGCGACAGCGGCGAAAGCGTGTTCGAACTTCTCGCCGATCGTTTGACCGAAGCACGGCGTCTGCTTTCTCTCTACGCAATCGATATCGCAAAAGCTGAAAAACTCTGGCGCACGCTAGATTCGGTCTACCTGCAACGCCACAGCGCCGATGAAATTGCGTGGCACGCGCGCAACCTCTTCTGGCGCATAGAAAGCGATACGCCCATCGTGCGTACGCGGCTCATGCCCGAGGGCGCGGGTTTGCAGGTGATGGTGTACGTGAGCGACCGACCGAACCTCTTCGCACGCGTGATGAAGGTGTTCGCGCGGCTCGGCTTCTCTGTGCTCGATGCCCGCGTGCACACTTCCAAATCGGGTTATGCACTCGACACGTTTACCGTGGTGAATCCTGGCTCTGCACAATTCGCTTATCGCGATGTGACGCAACTGCTTGAGCACGAGATCACCCAAGCGCTCGAAAAACAGATCGACGCTTCGACTGCACCCCTTGGCAAAGCAACACGTCAACAAAAAAGCTTCCCTATCGCACCGCGCATCGAAATCGTCGGCGATGAGCAAGGTCAGCGCTTCGCGCTCGAAATCGTTGCAGCGGACCGCACCGGCCTGCTCTCGCGCATCGCCGACGTGCTCGCCAAACGCGGCGTCTCGATCGAAACTGCGCGCGTCAATACGCTAGGCGGGCGCGCGGAAGACGTATTCGTTGTCTCGGGTGGAAGACTTGCGGAAGAATCGACGCGGATTGCGTTGGAAACGGAACTAGCAGAAGCGCTGGTCTAGCGCCTCTAGCTCAACCACACTCGCACATTCTCAAACATCCGAAGCCAAGGCGATCGCGTCCAAGCCTCCGGACGCCACGAAAAGTTTTCGACACGATGCGTGCGCTCAGGATGCGGCATCAAAATGTTGAAGCGACCATCCTCGCTCGTGAGCCCCGTAATGCCTTGCGGCGATCCGTTCGGATTGATGGGATACGTTTCGCTCGCGTTGCCATGACCATCGACGAAGCGCAGCGTCACGTATTCTTCTGCCGCTTCGAGTTGATCTTCATCTTTGAATTGCGCGAAACCTTCGCCGTGCGCGACGACGATCGGTAGACGCGAACCTTCCATACCTTTGTAAAGAATCGATGGCGAATCGACGATTTCGACGAGCGCCGTACGGCATTCGAATTGCTCGCTGCCGTTCTTCACGAACTTAGGCCAATGCGCGGTGCCCGGCATGATCGGCGCCATCTGCGCGAGCATTTGGCATCCGTTGCAAATGCCAATCGCGAACGTCGATTCGTCTTCGAAAAATTCTTTGAACTGATCGCGCAATTCGTTGTTGAGCAAAATCGACTTTGCCCAACCTGCGCCTGCTCCCAGCACGTCTCCGTAGCTAAATCCGCCGCAGGCGACGAAGCCCGAAAACTCATCAAGCGTGCGACGACCGGTTTGCAAATCGGTCATGTGCACGTCGTACGCATCGAATCCCGCGAGTGTAAAAACATGCGCGGTTTCGACATGCGAATTCACCCCCTGCTCGCGAAGAATCGCGACTTTCGGACGCGCGCCTTTGTTGAAGAATGGCGCAGCGACGTTTTCTTTTGCATCGAACAGCA
>JBOFBL010000699.1:0-4823 GCA_051645545.1 Casimicrobium sp.
GTCTTTGGCAGCGAGTTCTGCGCTCGGCTATAGTCCGCGTCACGACCCCGCGCAAACTCACACGGTTCGCTTTCCAAATTGCAAGGCCGCCACACCCACCACACGCAATACTCGCAGGCGCACAAGCATGCAGGCGACCCCACGCACGGCCACGCCCATTCGCATGCCCCCGCAACCTACGATCGCGCGTTCGCGATTGGTATTGCGCTCAATGTGAGCTACGCCATCGGCGAGGCGATTGCCGGTTGGTGGTTGAATTCGCTCGCGTTGATTGCGGATGCGGGGCACAATTTTTCTGATGTGATCGGGCTGTTGCTCGCGTGGTTTGCGGTGTGGCTCTCGCGCAAAGCGCCGTCGGCGAAACATTCGTATGGCTTGGGTCGCAGCTCGATTTTGGCGGCGTTGGCGAACGCGGTGTTGTTGCTGGTGGCCGTTGGCGTGATCGTGTGGGAAGCGGTGCATCGGCTTTCTGCGCCGCAGACGTTTGCGACGACGCCGGTGATGTTGATTGCGACGGTGGGCATTGCAATCAATGCGTTCACCGCGTGGCTGTTCATGCGCGGCAGCAAAACCGATCTCAATGTGCGCGGCGCGTATTTGCACATGGTGGCCGATGCGGCGGTGTCGGCGGGCGTGGTGGTGAGCGCGCTCGTCGTCGCCGTCACCGCGTGGTACTGGCTCGATGCGGTGGTGAGCATCGCGATTGCGATTGTGATCGCGTGGAGCACGTGGGGTTTGCTTTCAAATTCGTTGCGGCTATCGCTCGATGGTGTGCCTGCGCACATCGATGCGAAAGCGATTGAAACTTTCTTCACCACGCAACCGGAAGTCGGCGAGCTTCACGATTTGCACATCTGGGCGCTATCGACCGAAGCCGTCGCGCTCACCGCGCACGTCGTCTGCCCGAAAGGGCATCCGGGCGATGCGTGGCTCGCGCGCGTGAGCGAAGAATTGCACGATCGCTTCGACATTGATCACGCAACGATTCAGATTGAAACGGGTGAGGTGGAGTGTTTGCATTTGCATCGGCGTGCGAAGGATGCGGTGTGATTGCGATGCTGGTTTAGATCGGCTGTAGGCGCGGTGGCATGCTCAACGCATCGTTTTTTATCTACAACTAATTGATAAATCGCCCAATTTAATTGGGCGGTGAGTGATTTATTGTTATTTTTCGAAAATAGACATTTATTGCCTTACCGCCCAATTAAATTGGGCGTTTAACTATTGAGCTAGGATCGTTCCAGATAACGTTCAACGCTTGCTTACGCAACGTCGTGAGAGCTTTTCACAGCGCGCTTCGTCTGTGCTTGCACGAGGCGAAATTTATTTACGAGTTTCGCTAAACGCAATGCCAACGAAAGGAGCTTTGCTGTGAAACTCAATTTCATTTTTACTTCGATCTCACGCGTCGCCGCGTTCGCGCTTGTCGTGAGCATCGCGACAACTTCCATCGCAAATGACGCGATGAAAATCAATAGCACGCTGCCGAATGCGAGCGCGCAATCGATGAAACAACACTCGACTCCGCGCGTGAATGACGCGACGATGACGGCGCCGAAAAGTCCCGCGTTGCCGACGCAGCCGTTGACGCCGATGAAGCCTCCGGCGACCACGCCGACCACGCCGAAACCGCCGCCTTTTGACGCTGCACAACAAACGAGTTCGGTCAGTTCGAATTTGCTCGGCAACGCAATCACCGGTCTTGGCGACAACGCGCGCGGCATCGTCGCGGGCGAATCGCTCGTGATTCAAGGTCGCGGGTTCGGTGCGACTTCGGGGCGTGTTGACATCGCGGTGCAGACGTCGTCAAGTGCTTCGCAAGCGCTTTCGTTTCGCGTCTCGCAGTGGAGCGATACCGAAATCCGTGGATCTGTCGGCGCGTCTTTGGGATTCGGCGACGGCAAGGCGGCGATCACGATTTATCCCGCAGGCAAGAGTGTTGCTGATCACATCTCTTCGGGTCAGGTGGGCGGCGGGGCGCAACGCAGTCCGTGGCGATTCAAATTCACCGCGACCCGCGTTGATCAAACGATTCCCGCAGCCGCTGCACAACCGAATCACCTTAGCGTGAGTCTTGGCGAGCCTGCAGCGCGACAGGTTCCGCAGGGCGCGCAACTTCTAAATGGCTTCGCCGTTTCGCGAACCGTTTCAGAGGGCGATCCGTCAGTGGGGCTCAGCTGTGGCAAAGCGACGCCGCAAGATCGCTACCAATTAAAACTCGCGGCGGGGTTTGAATTAAAGAGCGTCAACGGGCGCGATTTGAATGGCGGAAAAGTTGATTACCGAAACGGTAGACCCGATCGCCAGCAGTGCGACGTTCGTTCCTACTTGAATACTCGAAAATTTGCCCAGTCCGAGCGTGATGGATCCTTCGTTATTCAAAGCAGTTGGGACGTTTTAATGCGACGTGGTCCCAAAGTAACCGATTTAGGTTTCTATGATTGCAGTGGCTCACGCCCTTTCAGTCCCACCAAAACACCGCTCGGTTTCGATTGGGACAACACAGGCACTGACCGCTGCGCATTCAACGCGGAATACATCATCGATTCATTCACCGTGAGCGGTCCTGCGGGCGTCAATCCTTTCTTTGGTACATCGGCTGTGGCGGGCGGCACGATTAAGTAGACTCTCGCTGTGACTTCAACCGTTACCAACTTCACGCGCCCGCTATTGACGACTGAGCAATGGCGGCGCGTGTTCACGCTCGTCGAAAAACCTGATTCGCCCGATGCAGCGGACGCGCTGAAGGAAGAACGCGATCCCGCCGTCGCCGATGCGGTTGCGTTCTTTCGCTCAAAGAAACTTAAAGACGCACCGGAAACTAATTCGTTTATCGGCATCGCCGACGCGCTCATGGGCGTGCCCGCGCTCGCGACCGGGCACCGCTGCGGCAACTATGCGCTGATCGAACCGATCGGTCGCGGCGGTATGGGCAGCGTTTGGCGCGCGCGTCGCGTCGATGGTTTGTACGAGCAGGAAGTCGCAGTCAAATTGCTCGGCTCGCTAGCGCTCTCGGCGCAGGCGCGTGCGCGCTTCGCGCGCGAGGGCGAATTGCTCGCGCGGCTTTCACATCCGAACATCGCGCGTTTGCTTGATGCGGGGGTTACCGACGATGGGCAGCGATTTCTTGTTATTGAGAAAATCGATGGTGTCGATATCGCGACGCATTGCGCAGGCAAGTCGCGCGCTGAAACACTCGCAGTGTTTCGACAACTCCTAAGCGCGGTTGCCTATGCTCATTCGCAGCTCGTACTGCATCGCGATTTGAAACCAGCGAATGTGCTCGTGGATCGTGCGGGTCAGGTGAAGTTGCTTGATTTTGGCGTGGCGAAACTTGCAGTGGAAGAGGGCGAGGATGATGGTGACGGTTTAACGCGCGTGATGGGGCAAGCGCTCACCGAACGCTACGCCGCGCCAGAGCAATTTGGCTCGGATAACGTTGGTACATCAGTCGATGGGTTTGCGCTTGGATCGTTACTGATCGAACTGCTCGTTGGCGAAAAAATCGAATGGTCGCATCCGAAACGCGAATGGTCGAATCCCGCGATCTCTGTTTCTCTGCGCACATCGCTCGCGCAACTTCCCGACGATTTGCGTGCGATGGCAAACAAGGCCACAGCGCGCGAACCTGCGGAGCGCTACGCGAGCGTGGGCGAATTCGATGATGATGTGGCACGCTTTCTTGCATCGGAACCGGTTCGCGCGAGACCAGCCAGTGCGTGGTATCGATTCGGGAAATTTGTGCAGCGGCATCGTGGCTCATTCGGCGCAGGCGTTACGGCTGTGCTTGCAGTGATTGCGAGTTTGGTGTTTGCGATCGTTCAGCTCCAGGAGTCTCAGGCGAAGCAGCGCCTTGCGGTGACGGAGGCACTGCGCGCAAATGCTGTCTCCGCGTTTCTTGTAAAGCTCTTCAGTGCCACGGACGTTCGCAAGCTCGATGGTCGGAACGCAGCGAACATGAGCGCGCGAGAATTGCTTGATGCAGGTTCAAAACAAATCGAACTTTCACTAGACGACCAACCTGCAACTAAGATTGCGCTGCTCGAAACCCTTGCAGAGATCTATTCGCAAACCGGTGAAGGTAAACGGTCGGGCGACCTTCGCGAGTTGATTTTCACTACTGCGAACAAACACTTTGGTCCGTCGTATCCGGCTATTCACGACAGTCGGCTCGCAAACGCGCAAGCGTTTGTTTATCACGGCGACTATGTAAACGCACGGCGCTTGCTTACTGAACTTGACGAGTATGTCGCGCGGCATCCTACGGACGCAGATAGCAATCGCGAGCGCGACGCACGGCGCTTACACGCATGGGCGCGACTCGAACGTCGGGCCAATCAAGAACCACTCGATCGCGTGCTCGTTCGCTTCGAGACGGCACTCGCCGCATTCGATCGAGCGAATGGATCGACCGGATCAGAACATCATGCGTCCGCGATTGCAAACTATGCGGTTGCGTTGCGCGCAGCGAGTCGCCTTGAAGATTCGCTTGCCGCGTTAAATCGAGCAGCGACAATGCTGACTGCGCTGCCTGCCGAGGCGGTAAGCGACGTGCGAAATCTCGCAAACATTCAGAGTTTGCGCGGGCAATTACTCGCGAGCTTGAAACGTGCGCCGGAAGCGATTGAAGCGTTTTCATCGGGCGTAGACATTTCGACGCGGGCGGCGGGAGCGGAGAACATCGCGACGCTTACGATTCGTCTCAACCGTGCGCGAGCGCTTCACTCGAACGCGCAACGTGCTGACGCATGGCGAGAGCTGAACGAGGCAGCAGCGAAATACGAAGCCGCACAACCGAATCCGGCGCAGCGCTACGAGGTCGA
>JBOFBL010000700.1:0-3924 GCA_051645545.1 Casimicrobium sp.
ATGACGCGGCGACCGCTTGGCTCGACAAGAACGCGCCCGCCGTGCCCGGCCTTCGCGAAGAGCTTACGCGCTACATCGATCGCACAGTGACTTCGCCGCCATCGTTCTACAAGGGCCGCGAGTTTTTCACGCGTAAGACAAAGGGTGACGCGCAAGCAAAACTCTACACGCGCATCGATGGCAAAGAGATTTTGATTTTCGATCCACTGAAACTCGATCCGTCGGGCAAGTCTGCTATCAGCGGACGTTCGATGTCGCGCAGCGGAAACATCATGTCGGTCGGCGTGCAGGTTGCGGGCGATGAATTGCCGACGCAGTACTTCATCGATTCGCGCACGGGTAACACCGTTCATCCGCCGATTCCGCAAGTGTGGAGCGTGTCGTGGACGGCGGACGAAAAAGTCGTCTACATCCAGCAACGCACGAAAGAGCAAATCAGCAAGCAATTGCCGCTGTTCACGCAGCGCCACACGCTAGGCACCAATCATCTCGAATCGCCTGTGACGCATCGATTGACCGATGCCAAACAGTGGGGTGGCATGGCTGAGTACGAGTATGCGCCGTACACGATGACATTTGTGGGCGAGGGCCGTAGCGGCAAGTATTCGATCGCCCGCACTGGCAGCAATGAAGCGCCGCGCTTGATCTTCGCCGAACCCGACGCGCAAGCCGACATCGATTTGCTCGGCGACACGCTCTACGCGCGCACGAATGCGGGCGCGTCGAACTATCGCCTGATGAAAGCCTCGCTCGCGAATCCCGAATTCAAGGATTGGAAAACGATTCTGCCGGAGCAGAAAGACGCGGTGCTTGAGAGCTTCATTGTTACCAAACAGAACATCGTCGTACGCGAAAAACGTGAACTCACCAATCGCCTTCGCGTGCTCGATCTCGACGGTAAGTTCGTTCGCGAATTGCCAACGCCGGAGTTCGGCAGCGTCGGCGGTTTGAGTTACGACCGTGATAGCGACACGCTCTACGTATCGCTGACAACGTTTAACGCGCCGTTCAAACTCTACAAACTCGACGGCAAAACGCTCACCTGGAATTTCATGTACCAGGACGAATCGATTCTCGATACGTCTAACATCGAAACCAAACTCGTCTACGCCACGAGCCGTGACGGCACCAAGATTCCGATTTTCTTGAGTCACAAAAAAGGCATCAAACTCGACGGCACTAATCCGACGCTCGTTTACGGCTATGGTGGTTTCAATATCGGTATTAACGTCGGCTATCTCGGCACGCGCATTCCGCTCATCAATCGCGGCATCGTTTATGCGGACGTCGGTTTGCGTGGCGGCAACGAGTTCGGCCGCTCGTGGCATCGTGCGGGCATGCTCGGTAGCAAACAAAACGTATACGACGATTTCTATGCGGCTGCTGAATGGCTTGTGAAAGAGGGCTACAGCACATCGAAAAAGATGGCGGCCTACGGCGGCAGCAACGGCGGTTTGCTCACCGGCGCAGCGGCGACGCAACGCCCCGAGCTTTTCAATGCAATCATCTCCGCGGTGCCGCTGCTCGATATGGTGCGCTATCACAAATTCCGCATTGCGCGCTATTGGATTCCCGAGTACGGCGACCCGGATAAAGCCGCTGACTTCTCGTGGCTGCTCGCGTACTCGCCGTATCACAACGTCCGCGCCGGGGTGAATATGCCAACAACGCTCGTGATCGCAGGCGAGAACGATACCCGCGTCGATCCGCTGCATGCGAAGAAATTCGTTGCGCTCGCGCAGAACAACGTCGGTCAAGTGAATCCTGTTTTGCTCAAGATGGACTATGGCGCTGGCCACGGCCAAGGCAAATCGACGCAGCAGCAGGTCGATGACATTGAGCTCTGGCAGCGTTTTGTTATGGCGATGACGCGATAGCGGTCACACGTCGAGCTTCGCTGATTACCGCCCAATTTTATTGGGCGATCGTCTTGTTTTTTATATTTATCAAAATAAGTAAAAAATTAGTTGTTCGCCCAAAAAAATAGGGAAATTAGCGTTGAAGCCTTATCTTAAAACAAGCACTCGACTAATCTGTTTTTGATTCAAAACTCCAGAAAACCGTTTATAATCACAGGCTTACTTCGAAAACCATATCGCCTTACCGGGGTGTTTTTGAGCAATCAAGAAATCTCTCCGTCTGGCGGCTAAAAGAGAAAGAGAAACTACTATGGCACTCACGCCAGCACAAACCGCCGAGATCATCAAAACGCATGGTCGCGGCGCGAACGACACCGGCTCCACCGAAGTGCAAGTTGCACTGTTGACCGCAAACATCAATGGTTTGTCGGATCACTTCAAGAGCCACGCCAAAGATCACCACAGCCGTCGCGGCCTGCTCAAGATGGTGAACAACCGTCGCGCATTGCTCGCGTACCTGAAAAACACTGATCGCGCACGTTATCAAGCGCTGATTGAGAAATTGGGTCTGCGCAAGTAAGTTTGCACGCCGCGCACTGATGAAAAGCCACCGTTCTAGCGAACTGGTGGCTTTTTTTGTTTTCGCGGCGCGCAGGACGTCGCTGCGCTAAGACGACGCGCTACGCGCTAAGACGTCGCTTCGCTAAGACGACGCGCTACGCGCTAAGACGTCGCTTCGCTAAGACGGAACAACAGCCTCTGAATTTTTACGAAATAGTTATGGATAAGCAGAACGACGAACGCATGGCTTTGCGTCCTAGCACGCAGTGCGTCGTCCTAGCGCGAAGCGCGTCGTCTTAGCGAAGCGACGTCCTAGTGCGCGAGCATCCGATCCAACTCAAGATTTCTTCACAGTCGTAACAACCCGCGCAAGACGCGCACTAAAAAGAAAGGTACCAGCCGATGCTGACCGCAATTAAAAAGTCCATTCAATATGGCGCACATACTCTCACCTTAGAGACCGGCGAAATCGGCCGTCAAGCCGACGCCGCCGTCATGGTGAGTCTCGATGACACCGTGGTGCTCGTCACCGCTGTTGCAAAAACCAGCGTCAAAGAAGGTCAAGACTTCTTCCCGCTTACCGTTGATTACCAAGAGAAGTTTTACGCAGCCGGAAAAATTCCTGGCGGCTTCTTCAAACGCGAAGGTCGCCCGACTGAGAAAGAAACGCTCACCTCGCGTTTGATCGATCGCCCGATTCGTCCGCTGTTCCCGGACGGCTTCTACAACGAAATTCAAATCATCGCGACCGTGATGTCGATGGATCCGGAAATCGATCCAGACATTCCTGCGATCATCGGTGCGTCCGCAGCGCTTGCGCTCTCGGGTGTACCGTTTGCTGCGCCGATTGGTGCTGCACGCGTCGGTTACGCGAACGGCCAATACATTTTGAATCCAACCGCAACGCAGCTCAAGACTTCCGAGATGGATCTCGTCGTCGCTGCCACTGAAACCGCTGTGATGATGGTGGAATCGGAGGCGATGGAACTACCGGAAGACGTCATGCTTGGCGCGATTTGGTGGGGCCATGCGCAACAGCAAGCCGTGATCGATACGATTCATGCGCTCGTTGAAGAAGCGGGCAAACCGGCTTGGGATTGGCAGCCTCCGGCGAAAGATCCGGCGCTCGTTGCGAAGTGCGTCGAAGTCGCGGGCCCAGGCTTCGACGAAGCCTACAAAATCAAATCGAAGAGCGCACGCAGTGCGAGGCTCAAAGAAGTGTACGCGGCCGCCTACGAAGCGCTCGCACCTGCCGACGCTGGCGCAGACGTGAAGAACGCAGTTGCCGCAGAACTCTTCGCAATCGAAGCGAAAACCGTTCGCGAGCAAATTCTTCGTGGCGAACCGCGTATCGACGGTCGCAACACGCGTACCGTGCGCCCGATCGCGGTACGCACCGGCGTGCTCCCGCGCACGCACGGCTCTGCGCTCTTCACGCGCGGCGAAACGCAAGCGCTCGTGGTCGCCACGCTTGGCACCAAGCAAGACGAGCAAATCATCGATG
>JBOFBL010000701.1:0-1268 GCA_051645545.1 Casimicrobium sp.
GAGATGCCGTCGCAGGCCGATGTGATGTGCCATGAAACGTTCGCGCCGATTCTCTACATCGTGAAATACGAGGGTGAGATCGAAAATGCGATTGCGCTCAACAATGCGGTCAATCACGGCTTGTCGTCGTCGGTGTTTACTAATGACATGCGCGAGATGGAGAAATTCGTCGGCCCCGCGGGTAGCGATTGCGGTATCGCGAACGTGAACATCGGAACGAGCGGCGCGGAAATCGGCGGTGCGTTTGGCGGTGAAAAGGAAACCGGCGGCGGACGCGAGTCGGGTAGCGATTCGTGGAAGGCTTACATGCGTCGTGCGACGAACACGATCAATTACGGATCGAAGTTGCCGTTGGCGCACGGGATTAAGTTCGATCTCTGATCGATTTGCGATCAGAGATCGAACAGGACGGCGCCTTCTGCACTAGAAAGTCGCGACGGAGCGCTAAGACGGCGCTCCCGTCGGTCGCTAGGATGCAAAGCAGCTCGGACTTCTTCGCCAATTCTGTCATCCCTGCGAAGGCGGGGACCCAGACCGAGGCGACGGCTGTGTCATATCGCGCACGACTTGCGGAATCGTTGATTTCCGGGACTGGGTCCCCGCCTTCGCGGGGATGACAGAAAATAAGTGCTTTGCACTTGCCGAGATCATTGTGAGTTCATCGCTACCCACTTGGCCGTACCCGCGCGCCATTGCTCATAGAGGCGCAGGAAAACTCGCGCCCGAGAACACGCTCGCCGCCATCCGTCATGGCGTTTCGTTTGGTTATCGCGCGTGCGAATTCGATGTGAAGCTCTCGCGCGACAACGTATTGCTTTTGATGCACGATGCCGATCTCGATCGCACATCGAATGGGAAAGGCGCGGTCGCTACGCATGACTGGTCACAACTTTCACAGCTCGATGCGGGCGCTTGGCATTCGAGTACATACGTGGGCGAGCCGATTCCGACGTTTGCGAACGTGATTGCGTATTGCAATGCAAACGATGTCGCGATGAATGTGGAAATCAAGCCGAGCCCAGGGCGCGAGCGCGAAACCGGCGCGGCGGTTGCGCGTGAATGCGCGAGGCTTTGCGTAAACGCGAAGACGAACCCCTTGTTGTCTTCTTTTTCCACTGAGGCATTGCTTGCTGCACGCGATGCGGTGCCGGACTCATTGCTCGCACATTTGTTTCAACATCCTCTGCCGAGCGATTGGCTTGTGAAGTGCAAAGCGGTTGGCGCGATCGCACTCGATGCAAATTGGAAATCGCTGACCGAAGCGATTG
>JBOFBL010000702.1:0-5150 GCA_051645545.1 Casimicrobium sp.
TCTGGAAAAAGCCCAACGCCTGAATCGTTAACAAACGCAATGGAATCGATCGCCAACAAAGACTTCGATGGCTTCATCGTTAACTTCAGTGCAAAGGAGCGCATGGGTTCAAAATTCGTGGAAGCGACGATGATTTCGATAGATGGTCGTTTCATTTATTAGATAGCGACAACCTGAGCGAATCAAAGCTCAGGCGCTTGAAGACTCGAGGTCAGTTCGACCCAGCTACATCAGGCTTGAGGCAGTTAAAGCTACGTCCGTACAGCGCCTGCAGCCGGGTGATGCGGTAAACATCGTCTTAGCACTGTAAGCGAGAAGCCATTTTTATTGGGCGATCGGCTTAATTTAAATAAACTTCGATAAATATCGTTATGGCCGTAAATCGAATTTTTTATTGAGCCGTTAAAATGGAAGCCAGTGCGGGTTTTGTATTAATGTGATCGTGGGGAACGGTGTAGACAGCGCACCGCAAATCGGTTTCATGCGTCGCAACATACAACTAAACGAGTTGTCTATTGAGCCAAGCTAGGGTGACCATGATTTTCATGCGAAACGTAGGGGTCACATACAGGGGGCTTGAGCGTCCGTCGGGAGCGGTTTTTAGCGGTCTAAGGTGAACCGCGTTTGGGGTGTTCAATGATTCTGCGTAAGCGTCTAGCCATTTGTGTGTTTAGATGTTTGAACGTATAATTAGTTTTCTAAGTGCATTCACAATCTCACACTTACCTAACTTAGGTTTTTTGGCATGAGTACTCTACAGCAGCCCAACCCAGAGACACCGCTCACCCGCTGGTCGCTCAAAGTCTCGGCCGAGGCCGATGTGGATTTGCGCGTGTACCTCGCGCAGCATGGGATGCGCAAGGGTGATTTGTCGAAGTTCGTTGAACAAGCCGTGCGCCGTGATTTATTGAACCGCATGCTCGACGAACAAAGCGAGCGTAATGCGTCGCTCGATGCGGGCGCGATCGACGCAGACATCAATACGGCATTACGTGAGGTACGTGGCGCGGCGCAAGCGGGGCTCGTCGGTGCTAAACATTCATGACGATTGCAGTGATTGATACCAATCTCTTGGTATCGGCGCTGATTCAACCGAACGCCCTTCCAGGTGATGTATTACGAGCATGGTCTGAACATCGGCGTTATACGCTCGCAACCTGTGCGTATCAAATGCAAGAGCTTCGCGACGTAACGCGACGACCTTCGATTGCGAAGTATTTCCTACCATCGCAGGCGGGACGTTTCATCAATCAGCTAAACGCGCTTGCTTTGCTCGCAGCTGAGTCGCTACCCGCGATCAATGTGTCACCTGACCCGTTCGACAATTTCTTACTCGCGACCGCGCAAATGACGAACGCACAATTCATCGTTTCGGGCGATAAGGCTGATGTGCTGTCGCTTAACCAGTTCGGCGCAGCACGTATCGTGACGATGCGCGCGTTTGCCGCGAGCATTGGGATCGATAAATACTAAACACTTTCTTTAACCTAATTACTAGCGGATCACTTATTTCGCATTTTCTAGCAACGATGACAGCCCTAAGGCCTCAAGTGTTACCTTCCAGCGCTCAACTTGTTTTGGATTCGAAAAATCGACACTCGTCTCGAGCGATTCATGGGATTGCTTCAAAAATTTCACGGCCTCTACATTTAACGATCCATCGCGATTGAATAAGATCTTCGAAGTTGTTATCCCCGACTTTAAGTCACTGGGTTGAACGCCAACTTCACTTAGCCATGCCGTGTTCTCGGGGTGACGCAGTCTCTCAATCATGGTGTTGGGGACTACGCCATCAAATCCGAAAAGCGGCCATACATGCGCGCCATTGGCTCCTGCCATGGTGCCCTCACTGTTGAACACATATTCGGACACGCCTAGTTTGCGCAACTGTGCGATTGCATGAAATGCGAAAACGGAAACTGCGCCTGGAGCGCTTGTACCGCTATCGCTTGTAATCGCACTTGCCTTGAGGTTTATCGCGCGCAGACTATCGTTAGATGGTGCTAGGGTAATGGCAATGAGGCCTTCACGAAGTCCCGCGACCTGTACCTCTAAACCGAATTGCTTGTCATCGGGTATTGGACTTAATTTTTTTTGTTTCATCACGACAACGCCGCCGTTTGGCCCCAAGTCCGACAGATGCTGGGCAGTGATTCCATCAAAGCAAGATCCAAGTGCAGGAAATAGCGCTCGTACGGAAGTCGTGTGCAGTTTCTCCTTGTCAATCTGCACGCTGGCCGATCCGCTTTCTTTAAACTCCGCGAGAACGACGTCGCAGCCCAGACCGAAGTGTTGTCGGTAAATATTTTCAAAGCGCTGCTGCAATCTCGCCGCGCGTGTGGGTTTGACGAGGATGTCTGCCAACGAAGCATAAATGTCTAAGTCGTTCGCTTGACTGTTCAGATTGCTTGATAAGCTTGAGCCCGATGCAATGCCGTAGGGATTCATGCTGCCAGGGTAGGCGATGTTGTCGGGGTTCTCTGTTTGCGTAGCTTGCAGTATGTTGAGATTGTTTTTTAAGCCGCTGATCACGATCTCGTAGGCGTCAGCTAAATCTCTCTGGTCTGTGGTTCGAAGTTGAGTTGCCTGTTGGGTGGCACTGTCGATGAGTTTTAAGAGTGTTGCAGGATCTCGCGCCGCAATGGCCTCTCGTGCATCGGTCAGCAGGTTCGATGTGTTTGCAGTAGCGCTTGACGAGTTTTTCTCAGCGGCTGATTCAACCAGATCGAATGTCTCGGTATTCGGTTTCGGCGTCGCAATGATCTTTTTTGCTAATGACAGCAACTTTTGCACATCCGTGGACTGCACATCAAGCTTGAGTGCGTTCGCCGCTTGATCTTCAGACAATCCCCCTCGAAGCAAACGCGTCATCGCTGCGACTCGTTGCGCGCGCTCTGGATTGATTGACCGGTGGGCTCGTACAACGTTGTCGATATGCTCCTCTGGGTTTTGACCGTCACTTCGGTGACGCCCAAACCCCATGTCATGAAGCAGGCTTACCCGATACGACGTAGGGGCATCACGTGTTTCAAACAATAGGTCGAAAGCATCGGAGCCCGACAAACTCGGATCGAGCGAACGAAGCGTCGCGATCGTTCGAGTGACGTAGGCCGAAGACAACGAAGTGCCTCTGTCAAGCTCGTACCACTGGGCGTTCGATCCGGGTAGGTGACCTTTGGGTACAAAGAATGTACCGGGAGCCGCAAAATTTACGCCCGAGCCGTAGCTCGACATATCTGACTTGTTGCCTTGTGGATCGATATTCGAAACGACACCGACGTGATCATCGCGGCTATGCAGCGCCTGATTAACGATACTCAAGGGGCCAGCGCCGCTGAGTTTGTCTCCAGCATACTCAACATTGCTGTTACCCGCTGCTATGGACACCGGAAAGTCGGCTTGCTTCAACAAATGTGAGCGAATCGCGTCACTTGCCAAGTCAGCGGCTTCTTCTCGCGGATCGCTAAAAAGAAAGCCGTAGCTTTGATTCATCGCGTGCACGTCTTCAAACTTTTTACTCCAGCTATTCGCAACATCTTGTAGCCGATCAGCGTTTTGTGCGATGCGCTCAGGCGAAATACCCTCGGTAACACCAGTTAATCTAACGTGTGCATTTGGCAATCCAGCACTAGCAATGGTGCTCATGCGAGCCGCATGATCGGGTAGCCTTCCTATGAGCATTGGATCAATCGAAATATTCCGACTCAAGCCCGGATGGTATTGAGCTGCACGCGGCCTCTGTGGCTCCACCACGGCGATGTCGATAGGAAGTTCATGAGGCGCAGTACCCTGACTCAGACCGAGTGCGCGACTGATTTGTTGCGATAACTTGAGGTAACTGCGATCGACTTCGTTAGCGTTAAACATGCCATTGTGATGCTGTGTCGTACCAACGTGCCGGTTTAAATGTCGGGTAAATACTTCACTGAGTTCGTACGTCAGTTGACCTGTTTCTACAAGCCCGGTGAGATAGCGTGATATTTCGTTAGGTAGCGGCGGTTGATCGCGTAGCATCTGCTCCACTTGAGTCGAAAGGTACTTGGTGTTGGGCGGGAGCGCCTTAAGCAATGTGAGTAAAGTGCCGGTTTCATCGAGCACCTCAAGTCGTGCTGCGCCCTCCATTGCTTGCGCAAGGCTAAGTCGACTTTCGGGTGCCGTAATCGTGGCGGGTATCTGCGCTTCAAGCGCTTTCACATTGCTCTCGGTGTTATGCATACCCCCCTGTAGATTGCGAGCTTGCTTATGCAAGAGCTCCGCTTGATCAAGGTTTAGTCCTGTTATCAGTGCTCGTGTGAATGCTGAGCTACGTCGCGCATCAATGCGTCCGCCTGTGATGGCTGTTTCAATAATGTCTTCAGGTACGTCGCGGTGTTGCTGTCGTAGAGCATCGCGTACGTCTCTCGTTTGCGTTTGAGGAGGGACGTCCCACATGCGCAGCGCGGTGCTATTTGAACCCGCTAGCGGGCCGGTAAATGGCTGCAACGAGTACCGCTTGAACAGCGTCTTAGCCTGGTCACGCAAAACCCCTGGGGCGGGTATCTCGCCTGTTTCAGTCGGCTCCTTGCCTTGCATCGAAAGGCCAAGTCCGACTTTATTGGCGGCGTCGAGTGTGTGTTGATCATCGATGGTGAGCTTCACCCCCGCGCGCTTGGCAAAACTCGTGGCGCTCTCGCCTGGGAATGGCTTGATTGCGTTGGCGGGTAGTGTGATCTTGGGGGTGACTGAAGCATCAGTTGTTGCTTGTGTTGGCGTATTTGTTTTAGCGGTGATGGAATCAGGCGCGACGGAGTTCGTAGTGGTTGTGGTCGAGCTGGCAGTGCCAGAGGTTTCAGCGCTCTGAGCGGTGGTCGCGGGTTTCGTCGCAGTCGTTGTGGGAGGCGTTGAAGTCTGCGTTGCCGAGTTGGTTGCTGTCTTTGAAGTTGATGCAGTCGTCGTAGCTTTTGGTGTTGTCGTCGTTGCTGCAGGAGGTGTGGGTGTAGCGGCGGTTGAGTTGTTGGCGACGTTGGCGACAGCGGCTTTCTGCGCCTCTACGCCGAGCGTGCGGAAGGTCTTGAACTGCGGGCCTGCAAACACCACCGCTGGCGTCTGACCCGTATCTCGATTAATTAAGCCGTTGACCGCTTGATGCGCCTCGCTGACCTTCTTCTGTG
>JBOFBL010000703.1:0-2310 GCA_051645545.1 Casimicrobium sp.
CGCCTATCAAATCAACTTTACTCGCAATCGCGATCGCAACCACAATGGTGGCGTGCGGCAGCGGTGGCGATGACGCGCCACCGGTGTCCACTGCGCCGCCGCCGCCAGCACCCCCACCGCCTCCGCCCCCGCCAACGGCGGTGTCCGACGCGACGCTCAAGCAACTCGCGGCAAAGTTTCCCAAGATGCCAAAGGAAGTCGTCGAGCTTATTGCGCTGCGCGGACCGACTAGTGGCACGTTCTCTTCAGGACTACCGCTTAATGATCTTGAATACACGCTGTTCGACACCGACTATATCGATGGCGAAACGAATGGCTACGACACCTTCATGCCTGTCGATCCCTCGCAGGCATTTCCTGGCGCCGATCAAATCAAAATCATCAACACCACGGGCAACGTCACACTCGATTCATCTTATAGCGGCCAAGGCGGTGATCGCATCATTCTCGGCACGGCAGAGATCCCAACGCCTTTCTTCATGCGCGGTGCCGATGGCATCGACAACGACTATGCAGTGATCACGAGTTTCAATTACAAGCTCGGGCACATTCAATTGCGCGGCACAGCAGCGGACTACGGTCTCGTACGCTGCACACTTGCTGAGGGTTGTGCGACCGATGGCTTCTATCTGTTTCACACGGCGGGCGCGCAGCCTGATCTCGTTGCCTTCGTATTCAAGTGCGACGATCTGCCGGGCACTGCGGGTGGCAATCAAGCGCAAACGTCGAAGGCGATGTGCAATACGAACGAAACGCTGAGTCTTTCCGACAGCAATCAATTCAAATTTGCAACGCCTGTCTCGACGACTATTGCGATACCGAATCAAGTTCAGATCGGCACAACAGGCAAAGAAATCGTGGGCGGGATCACCACCGATGCGGCGGGCAATCAATACCTAGTCGGTCAAACCGATGGTAGTTTCAACAGCGGTGCAGCAGCCGATAACCGGGTGTTCGCCGCGCGCATCAACGCGGATGGCTCCCGCGGATGGGTGTACGAATTGCCTTTGCTCAACGGAAGTTTGTTCTTCGATGCAACGACAGACAGCGAGCACTTGTATGCGGTTGGCCGCACGCTGGGCGCGCTGCCCGGCAAAACAAACGCGGGGCGTTGGGACGCGATCATTTTGAAACTGCGATTGACCGACGGTGCACTGGTTGCATCAAGTCAATGGGGCAACGCGGGCCTCGATGGTTACGGCAATGTGATCCTCGACGACGCAGGAAATTTGTTTGTGTCGGGCGCAGGCAGTGCATCGGGTAGCGACGGCGGCACCGATCCGTTTCACGTGGTCGCAAAGTACCGTGCTTCCGATCTCAGCAACGTGTGGCGACAAGTCGTAGAGCCCAACTATCCCGGTGGTCGCGTCATCGCGTCTTCTGAAGCCTGGGGCGGGCTGAGCTATACGCCGAGCGTGGCAGCAGGACAAGGCAAGCTTGTCGCTGGCGGCTGGTTCATGGGCAGTGGCGATGGGGGCATTAGCGCGCAAGCGTTTCTTGAAGTGTGGACCGATCTTCATCTCGCCACGCCGCGAAGCAGCGCATCGACGATCATTGCAAGCCCTGGGGTTCAAGCCGATTGGGTGTTGGATAACGCGGTGGATAGCGCCGGAAATATTTACGCGGTTGGTTTTACATCGGGATCGCTCCAAGGCGCGCAACTTGGCCAAGGCGATGCCTACATCGTGAAGTACGACGCCAATCTGCAAAACCCCGTGTTCCGTCAAGTGGGCACGGCTCAAGCGGATGCCTTCCGACGCATGAGGATCGATAGCGCCGACAACATCTACGCTGTCGGCTACACCTACGGCGACTATGCGGGCAGCAATGCGGATACGAGTAAGCGCACAGGCGATGTGATCTTGCAAAAGTTTGATCGCTCGCTCAACCCCATCGCAGCATTGCAAATCGGAACGCCGCATGAAGAGCGAAGCTATATGGCCTATCGCAATGGCACGGTGTATCTGGGCGGCATGACCGAAGCCGCACTCGCGGGCAAGAACAACGGCTCGTTCGACGCGTTCGTGGTGAAGGTCGATGCGCAGAGCATGAAAGTGAAGTAAGCGCAATGCAACGGTCTTTTAAACCCATCGTGAAAGCCCTCAGCGCCGCATTGTTCGGCGCTGCACTAAACACAACGACGATTGCGCAAGCGAGTACATGCCCCTTTGCGGTGTCGGGCGCGACCACGCCAACGCTCATGCGCGACGGGCTCTTGCTCACGCGCTACGCGCTTGGCATGCGCGACGACGCACTTGTTGAAAAGACCGGTACAACAAAAACGGTAGGCGTTGCCGAATCCTCGATCAT
>JBOFBL010000704.1:0-10820 GCA_051645545.1 Casimicrobium sp.
GTGCCGACCATCGGCAAACCGTTACGCATCGCATCGATAGCATGTTTCGCAACCAGCGTCTTCCCGCGCAGCAATCCATGCTGATCGCAAAAAGCGAAGCGCACGAGTTCGATGCCGTCGGCTTTGATGTGGCGTTCGATGTCGTCGAACGTGGTGTCGGGGCTCGCGTTCATCGATCAACGTAGGATGGGTGGAGCGAAGCGATACCCATCAATTCCTCTCCCCCGCACGCCGCTGCCATTTCCGCAAATCCAACTCCCCCGCCCAATCAATCGGCAACCTTCCTTCACGAACCCACCGATGAAACGACGAATACGGCCAATCGCGAACGCGTGTCGCGTGCCCGTGTTTAATCGGATTGAAATGAATGTAATCCACATGCGCCTCGAAATCACGATCGTCGCGGATTCGATGCTCCCAGAATCGGCGTTGCCAAATGCCGCGTTCGCGTTTGCCGACGCGGCTCGCATTCGACGCATCGATTTTCGGTAACTTTCGCGTGAATTCCGTTTTCAGCAAGCGCCATCGAGTAGAGTAATCGTCATCATTTTCCGGCATCGTCCACATCGCGTGAATGTGTTCAGGCAGAACAACCATGGCGTCAATGGCGATCGGATGACGAGTTTGCACGTAGCGGATCGCGTCGCTCAACACATCGAAATATCGCACGAGCAAATCGGTACTTCTGTCTTCGAGATTGACAGTAAAGAAGTATGTCGCGCCGGGTGACTTGTCTCTTCGATAGTTAGCCATTGCTGTTGGTGCGTCATTCGGCTGATGGGTATCGCTTCGCTCCACCCATCCTACGATTCGACCGATACGTGTTTCGCCATCCACTCGCACTGCGCACGTCGCTTCGCGTCAAACTCGCGCCAATACTGCTCCCACGTATCCGCCGCGCAAATGCCATCGACCGTGATCGGACCAACAATCTTCGCAGCGTCAATCTCATTCCACTGCATCGGCGCTACGCCGCCCGCTTCCACCGCATCGATCGCATTCGACAACTGCCGCCGAAATGCGATGATGCCTTTGTCGGTCGTGCCGAGGTGTTCCTTCGTGCGATCCTGAATTTCGCCTTGTGATTCGACGGCCCATTGATCGTGTACGTTGATGTCGTGCCCCATGCCGGTGTAAGTCTCGTTCTTCTGTTCGATCGGATCGAAGCCGTAATTGTTGTGTTTGCCGACACGCGGGATGTAATCGGGCAAGCTGTAGAGCTTCAATCGCTGCTCGCGCATGAGCGCTTTATCGAGCGGTTTTCCAAAGCTCGTAAAAATCGCCACCCAATAGGTATGCGTATCGTCAACAGGCAAATGCCATTGCGTAATCGTCGTATCGCTCGAAAGCGGAATCACGAAGGCTTGCGGAAACAGTTGATTGGTCACGCGCACATGCATGAGCGTCTCGCTTAAACGACGCAACGCCGTGAGTCGCATGCCGTAGTCGGTCGGCTCGATGCGAATCTCAGGGCTTTCAAATTCGCGCAGCACGCGCGTCATCGGCCAATCGCTGCCCGCGCTCGCGCCGCGAAATTGTTTGCCGTAACTCTGGCTCACATCTTCGTCTTCAAAAAAGCGATGCAGAAACGACGCATGCGCCGGATCAATGCCAACTTCCATCGCCTGCAGCCAATTGCAATTCCAAAGCCCTTTGAACACGAAGGTGTGCGATTCGGGCGCGATAAAACAATCGAGCGAGGGGAATGCACTTGGCGCGACGTCTCGTGCAAGCCACGCCCAAATCACGCCGCTCTTTTCAACGACAGGATACGAAGGTTGTTGAATGCCTTCGCAAAGCTTCGAACCTTTCGGCTCTCCCGGCGTATCGATGCATTGACCATCCGCACGAAATTGCCAACCGTGAAACGCGCAACGAATACCGCCGCCGCTTTCCGCATTCTCCAAACGACCATAGGCAAGGTCGGCACTGCGATGCGGGCATGCGCGATCGAGCAAGGCAAATTTCCCAGTCAACGCATCGCGAAACAAAACGAAATCTTGCCCGAGCGCACGCACCGCCTTCGCGGGTCGCGCGCCCATGCGCGCATCGAGCGCGGGATCGAACTCAGCCGTTAACGCAATCGGTTGCCAATAACGGCGCAACAAATTTCCGCACGGCGTTTGTGGGCCGATGCGGGTTAAGCGTTCATTTTGTGCAGCGCGCATTCAGCGATGATAGTACGATCACCGCGACGCCTACATTCGGGGTTTCACGCCGTGCGACGTTGTTCCGCCGCCAAACGAACGGCAAGCGCTGCGAGCACAAAGCCCATGACATAGCGCTGCACCGATAACCACGTCGGATTCTTCGCGAACCACAGCGCGAGTGCCCCCGAAAACACAACGATCATGCTATTCACCGTGCCGCTAATCGTGATCTGTGTCACGCCAAGCACAATGCTTTGCAACAACACCGAGCCATGCTCGGGCGAGACGAATTGCGGAAAGATCGACAAATAAAACACCGCAATCTTTGGATTCAATACGCTCGTGAAAAAACCCATCGATAGCAATTTAAGCGGCGAATCGATTGGTAAGTCTTTCGGTTGAAAGGCCGAACGTGCACCGGGTTTCACGGCTTGCCACGCGAGATAAAGCAAATACGCCGCACCCGCCCATTTGAGCGCTTCGTACGCGAGCGGAACCGCCATGAAGAGCGCCGTGAGTCCGACCGCAGCGGCAAACATGTGCACGAAAAATCCAGCGACCACACCGATAAGCGAAATGAAACCCGCTTTACGCCCCTGGCAGATCGAACGCGAGATCAGATAGATCATGTTCGGGCCAGGTGTGAGCACCATTAAAAGTGCTGCGCCAGCGAAAACAAGAAGGTCAGTTATCGGAATCATTTTTTCGTCCTAGAACTTGGTCGGAGCGCTTCGCTCTAAACGTTCCACGACGGTTAAGAGTACGCCGTGGAGTTTGATCGTTTATGGGGAAGTGCCGATAATGGCAATCTTACAGATTCTCTCCGCGACTCTCACTATCTATGTCTCATATCACCACTATCTGGGGTCGTCGCACCTCTCTCAACGTTCAGAAGGTGTTGTGGACGCTCGATGAACTCGACGTCGAATACGAACGTAGAAACGCAGGCGGCAGCTTTGGCGGCCTTGAGGCTCCTGAATTCCTAGCCATGAACCCGAATGGTCTTGTTCCAGTTCTCCGCGACGAACAGGGCTCCATCTGGGAGTCAAATGCGATCGTGCGCTACTTGTGCGCGAAGCACTCGCCTGACGATCTCTGGCTGAGCGAGCCCTACTCGCGCTCACTAGCAGACCGATGGATCGACTGGGCTGGAACGACACTACAACAGAACTTCATGCGTCTGTTCTGGGGCTACTACCGGACACCCGCACTAGAGCGTGATCCTCAAGACGTGCAGCAATGGCTTAATCGATGCCAGCGCAACTTCCGAATCCTCGACACGCATCTCGCGAAACACGATTTCCTCGCTGGATCACGCTTCACCATCGCCGACATTCCAGCGGGTGCAACGTTGCACCGATATTTCGAAATGGGGCTTCCCGTTGAGCGCCCCACCAACGTGCTGGCTTGGTTTGCGCGGTTGAACGAACGTCCCGCGTATCGCGCCAACATAGTTCAGCCGTTCAATGAACTCTACGGTCGATTAGCATTTTGAAAATGGGGGTGCTGTAGATACCCATCGGCAGCGATTGAATTCACGCCAATTTGTAATCGGCGGTTTGATGGGTATCGCTTCGCTCCACCCATCCTACGAACTACACGTTCGCAATACTCACCGTCTTAGTAACGAGATATGCCTCCAACGCCTCCGGCCCGCCTTCGGAGCCGTAGCCTGAATCCTTCACGCCACCGAACGGCATTTCGGGCACTGCGACTGCCGGTTGGTTGACCCAGAGCATGCCAGTTTCCACGCCGTGCGAGAGCATGTGCGCGGTCTTGAGTGATTTGGTGAATGCGTACGCAGAGAGACCGTACGCGAGGCGATTGGCTTCCGTGATCGCTTCTTCAATCGTGTCGAAGCCGCGAATGCCTGCGATCGGGCCGAAGGGTTCGTCGTTGAAGAGCGAAGCGTCGAGCGGGACGTCGGCGACGACGGTGGGCGTGAAGAAGTTGCCAACGCTTCCAATGCGCTCGCCACCCGTGACGACCTTCGCGCCTTTTGCATGCGCGTCGGCAACGACTTTGCTCATAGCATCAAGTCGGCGCGCGTTCGCAAGCGGGCCCATCTGTGTGCCTTGCGTGAGGCCATCGCCCACCTTTAAGCCTTCGGACATTTTGACGAAGGCTTCGGTGAATTCGCCTTTGATTTTGTTGGCGACCAAGAAGCGGGTCGGCGCGATACAGACTTGCCCAGCGTTGCGGAATTTCGCGGCACCTGCGGCTTTGACCGCGAGCGCGATGTCAGCGTCTTCGGCAACGATCACGGGCGCGTGGCCGCCCAATTCCATCGTCGCGCGCTTCATGTGTTGACCTGCCATTGCCGCGAGCATTTTGCCGACAGGTGTTGAGCCAGTGAACGTGATCTTGCGAATGACGGGATGCGGAATCAGGTAACTTGAAATGTCGGCAGGATTTCCGTAGACGAGTTGCACGACGCCGGGCGGAATGCCCGCGTCCACGAACGCGCGAATCAATTCCGCAGGCGACGCGGGCGTCTCTTCCGGTGCTTTCACGATAATCGAGCAACCCGTGGAAAGCGCGCCGGAAACCTTACGCACCACTTGATTCATCGGGAAATTCCACGGCGTGAACGCAGCGACCACACCGACGGGTTCTTTGAGCACCATCGCAGTCGTCGTCATCGCACGCGGCGGCACGATGCGCCCGTACACACGTCGCGATTCTTCTGCGAACCATTCGATGATTTGCGCAGACGATGCAACCTCGACCTTCGCCTCCGCGAGCGGTTTGCCCTGCTCAATCGTCATGTAAGTGGCGATCAATTCGGCGCGCTCGCGCAAAATGTTTGCGGCTTTGCGCATGAGATCGGAGCGCTCTAGCGCCGTCATGTTGCGCCAGGTCGCGAAGCCTTTTTGTGCAGCGGCGAGCGCGCGATCGAGATCGACCTTGTCGGCATGCGCAACGCGGCCGGCTTCTTTGCCGTTCACAGGATTGACGACAGCGAGCGTTTTACCGCTTGCGGCGTCGCACCAGACGTTATCGATCAGGAGTTGTGTGTTGGGATAGGTGAGGGATGCGGTCATGGTGTTTCGTCGAGTGTGTGTAGAGATTGAGCGAGCAAGGTGCGCGGGAAGAATGCGCACGGTCGCGAACCGAGAATGATGGGAAGGATAGCGCGTTACACGAACGCTTGCATTGCGTTGTTGCAGTAATCCGTAGCACGCAGACTGGCGCTCAAATGTTGCGGGCTGCGCTCGATAGTTTCGTCGAAATGCGATTGCCGGCTGCGAAATTGATTGCCCAATAATATTGAGCAATCAGGACGAAAATAAGCATTTTCGAAAAATACCAAAAATCATCTATTCGCCCACACATATTGGGCGATCAAGCTAGAAGTTCATCTTCTTTTTAAGAAGCTTGAACAGCCTTCACGCAGAGCGAAAGAATCGCGCTCGGCAGCGCACCGAGCACGAGGATCGCAAGCGCGTTCGCAGAAAGCAAGAACATTTCGCCACGCGACGGCATCGCAAGCGCGCCCTCTTCGGGATCGGCGAAGTACATCACTTTCACCACGCGCAAGTAGTAGAAGGCACCCACCAACGACGCGAGCACTGCAATCACCGCGAGCCACACGTAGTTTGCGTTAACGACCGCTTCGATCACCGTGAGCTTCGCCCAGAATCCGAGCGTCGGCGGAATGCCTGCGAGCGAGAACATGGCGAGCAACATCAAGAACGCGAGCCACGGTGAGCGCGAGTTGAGCCCCTTCAAATCGTCGATCTGATCGAACTCGACGCCGCGCGATGAGAGCAGCACGAGGATGCCGATGGAGACGAGGCCAGTGATCACATAAGCGACCGCGTAGAAGAGCGACGCTGCGAACCCATCTTGTCCGCCAGCGACGACGCCGAGCAAGAGGAAGCCCATGTTCGCAATCGCAGAGTACGCGAGCATGCGTTTGATGTTCGTCTGCGCAATCGCGATCAAGTTTCCGAGCACGACGGAAAGCGTTGCGATCACTGCGAACACAATCGACCAATCGGCAATCGCAGCGGCGAAGCCGTCGTTGAACAAGCGATATGCGAGAGCGAACGCGGCGACTTTCGGGGCGGTGCTTAGGAAGAGCGTGACTGCGGTTGGTGCGCCGTTGTACACGTCGGGCACCCACATGTGAAATGGCACGACGCCGAGCTTAAACGCCACACCTGCCGCAATGAAGATCAAGCCAAGTGCGACTGCCGTTTTGTTGCCCTTGCCAAGCGCGGCACCAATCGTTTCGAGATCAAGCGAACCGGTTGCGCCGTAAATGATCGACATGCCAAAGAGCAGCAAGCCCGAGGCAAGCGCGCCGAGTACGAAATACTTCATCGCGGCTTCGGTGGCGATCTTGTCGTCGCGTTTAAGAGCAACAAGCGCGTACATCGAGAGGCTCAGAAGTTCTAGCCCAAGGTACGAGGTGAGCATGTTCGCTGCGGAGGCCATCACGAGCATGCCGAGCGTGCCGAGCAAAGTGAGCGCAACGAATTCGCCGTTATCGAGATTGTGTTTCTTCAAATAGCGCCACGAATAGCCCAGCGCAATCGCAGCAGAGATCAAAATCGTGAGCTTCAGAATCGTTGCAACGCCGTCAACGACGACGAGATTGGAGAACGCTAGTTCCGGCGCCATGCCGATCGGCATTCCGACGGCGTACACATAAGCCGCCGTCCACAAGAGCGCGCCGATGCCGCATGCATAGGTAAACCACTTCTGCTCACGACGAATGAATAGATCGACCACGAGCAGCAAGCACGCGAGCGACAGCAATACGATTTCTGGGGAAACGAGGTTTAAGTCTTTCATGTTCTTATTGCCTCGTTACAGTTTGCTCTTCGAAACGTGAGTGATCAGCTCATTCACGCTCTGATGCATCACTTCGGTGAACGGCGCGGGATAGATGCCCATGAAGAGCACACAGATCGCAAGCGTCGCGAGCATCCAGAATTCGCGTGATGTGACGTCGGTCAATTCACGCACGTTGTCGTTGGCGATGTCGCCGAAGATCACGCGCTTGTACATCCAGAGCGAGTAGGCAGCGCCGAGGATCAACGTAAGCCCTGCTGCTGCGCCCACCCAGAACATGCCTTGCTTGATCGCGGCGAGCGTCACAGTGAATTCACCGATGAAACCCGAGGTGCCCGGCAAACCGGCGTTCGCCATCGTGAACAACATCATGAACGCGGCGAATTTCGGCATGGTGTTCACCACGCCACCATAGTCCGCAATGTTTCGCGTATGCATACGATCGTAGAGCACGCCCACGCAGAGGAACATCGCGCCCGAAATGAAGCCGTGCGAAATCATCTGCATCAAGCCGCCTTCAATACCAAGCGCGCTCGTTTGCGAGCCGACGAAAAGAAAGAAGCCGAGTGTCACGAAACCCATGTGCGAAATCGACGAATACGCGATGAGTTTTTTCATGTCGGTTTGCACGAGGGCAACGAAACCGATGTACACAATCGCGATCAAGGAAATCGCAATGACGAACGGCGCGAGATAGCGCGAGGCATCGGGCACGATCGGAAGAATGAAACGCAAGAAGCCGTACGCACCGAGTTTCAAGGTGATCGCCGCTAGTACGACCGAGCCGCCCGTGGGCGCTTCGACGTGAGCGTCCGGCAACCAGGTATGCACCGGCCACATCGGCACTTTCACTGCGAACGCCAGGAAGAACGCAACGAACAGCAGAATCTGCGGATTCATCGCAAGCGGCACTTTATGGAACTGCGCGATTTCGAAGCTGCCGCCGGAAACGTTGTAAAGGTAGAGCAACGCGACCAACATCAACAGCGAACCGAGCAAGGTATACAGGAAGAACTTCACCGCTGCATACACGCGGTTCGGGCCGCCCCAGACGCCGATGATCAGGTACATCGGAATCAGCATCGCTTCGAAGAACACGTAGAAAAGCACCGCATCGGCTGCTGCAAACGCGCCATTGATGAGGCCGGACATGATGAGGAAGGCCGCGAAATACTGCGCGGGCTTCTCTTCGATCACTTTCCAACCAGCAACCACAACGAAGATCGTAATGAAGCTGTTCAAGATCACAAACCACATCGAGATGCCATCGACGCCGAGGTGGTAATTGATGTTGTAGCGCTCGATCCATTTGACGTTTTCGACGAATTGCAGCGCAGCGGTCGATGGGTCGAAGCCCGTGTAGAGCGGGATCGTAACGACGAAGCCGGCTAGCGCAGCGAAGAGCGCAATCCAGCGCGTTGCATTCGCACTCTTATCGCGCGAGGTGGTCATCACGGCGAGGCCGCCGATGATGGGAATCCATATAGCTAGTGAAAGAAGCATCTTTTTCTCGTTCTTATCGTTCTATCGCAATAACAGCCAAGTGAGGAAGGCGAGAATGCCCGCGACCATCACAAAGGCGTAGTGATAGATGTAGCCCGTTTGCAGATGGCGCATCACGCCCGAGAGCAAGCCGATCCCTTTTGCGGAACCGTTCACAAACGCGCCATCAATCACCGCGCGGTCGCCGAAGCGGAACAAGCCCTCACCAAGTTTTCGCGCGCCGCCTGCAAAGAAGAATTCGTTGAAGCGATCGAAGTAGTATTTCTCTTCGAGCACTTTGACGATGCCGCTGAACGTCTCGCGCAGCTTCGCTGGCAGCGAGGGGTTCACGATGTAGAGGTAATACGACAAAGCCACGCCTGCCATCGCGAGCCAGAACGGTGCAGTCACAAAACCGTGCGTGGCCATACTGATCCAGGTGTAGCCGTGCTCACGAAGCGGCGCCAACGTGTCGCGCGCGCTCTGCACAAAGATCGTCGCTGCCCCGGTCGGGCTCATCGAGGCGAACCAGTTCTTGATGATCGTCGGTTCGAACATGTACGCACCGAGGATCGCCGAAGGAATCGCAAGCAGGACGAGAGGTAGCGTCACAACCCACGGCGACTCATGCGGCTTACCATCACCGTGATGGTGGTCGTCGTGATGATCGTCATGCGGCGCTTGGTCGTAACGTTCCTTCCCGTGGAACACGAGGAAGTACATGCGGAACGAGTAGAACGCTGTGATGAACACGCCAGCGACGACCGCGATGTACGCGTATGTCGAACCGAAGATCTTGCTATGGCTCGCGGCGACGATGATCGAATCCTTCGAATAGAAACCCGATAGGAACGGGAAGCCGATCAAGGCGAGCGAGCCCAAGAGCGACGTGATCCAAGTGATCTTCATGTACTTCGCGACGCCGCCCATGTAGCGAATGTCTTGGTTGTGGTGCATGCCGATGATCACCGAGCCCGCGCCCAAGAAGAGCAGCGCCTTGAAGAAGGCATGCGTTACCAGGTGGAACATCGCGGCACCGTACGCCGAAACGCCAAGCGCGACCGTCATGTAGCCGAGCTGCGAGAGCGTGGAATAGGCGACCACTCGCTTGATGTCGTACTGAATGATGCCCAGAAAACCCATGAAGAGCGCCGTCGTTGCGCCGATGATGAGCACGAACGAAAGTGCCGTTGTCGACATTTCGAACAGAGGCGACATGCGCGATACCATGAAGATGCCCGCTGTCACCATGGTTGCCGCGTGAATGAGCGCGGAAATCGGCGTTGGGCCTTCCATCGAATCGGGCAACCACACGTGTAACGGCACTTGCGCGGATTTACCCATTGCGCCAATGAAGAGCAGAATGCAAATCGCAGTCATCAACGACACGATGCCAAACGGCCCCATCACAATCGAGATATTCTCAAGGAGCTTCACCTTCTCGAACACTGTTTTGTAATCGAGGCTTCCCGTGTATGTGAGTACGAGGCCGATGCCGAGCAAGAAGCCCAAATCGCCCACGCGGTTCACGAGGAACGCCTTCATGTTGGCGAAGATCGCGGTCGGGCGCTTGTACCAAAAGCCGATCAGCAAATACGACACCAAGCCCACCGCTTCCCAACCGAAGAAGAGTTGCAGGAAGTTGTTGCTCATCACGAGCATCAACATCGAGAAGGTGAAGAGCGAGATATAGCTGAAGAACCGCTGATAGCCTGGATCGTCTTCCATATAGCCGATGGTGTAGATATGCACCATGAGCGACACGGACGTGACGACGAGCATCATCGTGACCGTTAACTTATCGATCAGGAAACCGATCTCGAAGCGAACTCCGCCGGAGACCATCCATGTGTAGAGCGGTCCGTTGAACGTGTTGCCCGCGAGCACATCGGCGAACACAAAGCATGAGGCGATGAACGAAATCGCCACGCCTAAGATCGTGACCGTGTGCGCGCCTTTGCGGCCGATTTGTTTTCCGAAGAGTCCGGCGATGATTGCGCCAACAAGCGGCGCGAACGCGACGATGAGATAAGAAAGTTTCATGGCATCAACCCTTCAACTTTCCAATTTCGTTCACGTCAATCGAACCGACGTTGCGGAACAACACGACAAGAATCGCGAGACCGATTGCCGATTCAGCGGCCGCCACCGTCAAGATGAAGAACACGAAAACTTGACCGGAGATGTCGCCCAGGTAGCTTGAGAACGCAATGAAGTTCAAATTCACCGCGAGTAACATGAGTTCGATCGTCATCAACAGAATGATCACGTTGCGGCGATTCAAAAAGATGCCAATTACGCTGATCGTGAAGAGCAGCGCGGCGACGACGAGATAAGACGTGAGTGTCGGGGCAGCGAACATTATTGCTTGCTCCCTTCCGCTGC
>JBOFBL010000705.1:0-9257 GCA_051645545.1 Casimicrobium sp.
GCGTGCGAGATACCGTCGCCGAATACACCAAACTCGAAAGCGGCGAAATCAAGGTGGACAACACCTGCACGCGTGAAGACAGCGCTCGCAAAAAAGCGGAAGGTCGTGCGAGGCTCTATGACAGTGCCGAGACGTCGAAGTTAACCGTTACGTTTTTGCAGCTCTTCGGTGCGTATCGCTACTGGGCGGGCGGCGATTATTGGGTGATCGAACTCGATCCCGACTATCGCTGGGTCGTCGTGGGGCATCCGACGCGCAAGTACGGTTGGGTGCTCTCGCGTACACCGAGTTTGCCGAATGCCACACTCGCAGAAATCATCGGCCGCATCAAAGCGCAAGGCTACGATGCGTGCGAGTTTCGTGTGACGCCGCAGAGCGGTGGACTCTCGATTCCGCGACCGCTGTGTGCAGTCATTCAGTGAGCGAACATATTGTTCAATCGCTCGATTTAATTGGGCGATGAAGCAAATTACGTATTTTATCGATAAGTAAAGTAATCGATCTCATCGCCCAATTAAATCTGGCGAATCGGTACTAGGTTGTAATGCCAAAAAATGCTCTTGTACCGCGCATTTCTGCAACCTTCGCGAGTAGTAAATCCAGGTGCGTCGGTTCGTCGACGAAGTTAAGTCCTTCGGTATTCACGAAGAGCACCGGCGCTTTGTCGTAATGATGAAAGTGCTGCACGTACGCATCCGACAAGCGCGCGAGATACGGTGCGTCGATCGTTCGCTCATAGCGAATGCCGCGACGCTCGACGCGCGAAAGCAGCGTGTCGACCGAGGCTTGCAATACGATCAATAAGTCCGGCGCGGGCGCCTGCGGTTGCAGGAATTCGTAGATCTTTGTGTAGAGCGCGAACTCGTCGTCGGAGAGCGTGAGTCGTGCGAAGATCGGATCTTTGTCGAGCAAAAAATCGCTCACGGTTTGCTGCGTGAAGAGTCCCGCCTGTGCGAGCGGTTTCAATTGATCTGCGCGCTGAAACAAAAAATTCAGTTGCGTCGCCAGCGCATAGCGCGCGCGATCGCTATAGAAGCGTTCTAAAAACGGATTGTCGCCGGGGCGCTCCAGTACGAGCTCCGCGCGCAGTCGATCACCGAGCTTTCGCGCAAGACTTGTTTTTCCGGAACCGATCGCGCCCTCGACGACCACGTAGCGCAGTGTTTCTATGTCCATAGCTCACATTGTGCAACACGCTCGATGCGTTGCGCACGAACGCGATCGAGAAATGCGTCGGCGCGTCCGAGGTTTGGAATCGTCGTATCAGGATCGAGATCAAGCAGCGGCAGCAACACGAACGCGCGCTCAGTCAATCGCGGATGCGGCAGCGTGAGCGAGGGCGTTGCAAGCGTTTCATTGCCGACCAACAGCAGATCGATGTCGATCACGCGCGCGGCGTTGCGCTCCCGCGTGCGCACGCGGCCATGCGCGCGCTCAATGCGCTCTAGCGCATGCCAGAGTGTGATCGTGGCTTGGGTGCTCTCGAATGCGACGACGGCGTTGAAGTAATCGGGTTGCTCGCCCGCACCGCCAATCGCCGCGCTGCGATACACCGGTGACGCGCGAAAATGATTCGCGAGTGGCAGCGCCGCAATGTCACGACACACCGCCTTAAGCGTTGCGACACAATCGCCCAGATTGCAGCCTAGCGCGACCATCACGCGACGCGACGTCATGCGCACGCTCGGCTCTTGCGTTACTCGCGCGGCTCGGCGGCCGCGCTGTCGCGGTTGGCCTCGTCACCGGTGGCAAGCTCTAGCAATTCGCTGCGCTTCTTGGTGCGATTGCGGCCGCCGCGACGACGACGGCGCTTGGGTGCGTCGCCGCTGATTTCGCTGTTTGCGTCGGTTTGCATGTTGCCGTCGTTGTTGTCAGTTGCAGTCGCATCGTGAACAGGCTGCGCGCTCGTCTCGCTCGCGCCGCGCTCGCCACGTGGCGCACGCGTGCGTTGCCGCTCGGAATTGCGCACACCGCGTTGCGCCGCACGCAAACGTTGGTCGATGAGTTGCTGTCGAACATCGGGATCGGATTCGATGAACGCCGTCCACCAATCGGCCACCTCTTGTTCGACTTCGCCCGCTGCTGCGCGAAGCAATAAGAAATCGTAGGCCGCACGAAAACGCGCTTGCTCGACCAATCGCAATGCCGCGCGCGAGGTGCGCTGTTCGAAGCGCGGCTGCATGAGCCAGATCTCGCGCGTAACGCCTGCAAAGCGTTGCGGCAAGGTAATCGTTTCGCGTTGCTCGTCGAGCACTTCCTCCATCGCTTGCAGAAGCGCGGGAATACGATGCTCGCCACGCGCAACAATTTCGTTCCAGCGCTTGACGACTTCGTGCCACAGAAGCGTTGCAAACAAAAACGCTGGCGACACGGGTTTGTCCTCGCGCACGCGACGATCGGTACCTTCAAGTGCGAGCTCGATAAATTTTTGTCCGCCGGGCTGCGCATAAATTAAATCGAGCAGTGGCAGCAAACCTTCGGCAAGGCCATGACTGCGCAGCGATGCGAGCGTATCGCTCGCGTAACCCGACAGCAAAAGCTTCTGGATTTCATCGAACAGTCGCGCAGTCGGAACGTTACGAATGAGCGCAGCGTTTTTCTTGATCGGCGTCGCCGTGCCGCGCGCGATGTCGCATTTGAGTTTCACCGCAAGCCGAACCGCGCGCAGCATGCGCACCGGATCTTCGCGATAGCGCAACTCGGGCTTTCCGATGCAGCGCATCGTTCGCGCTTTGACGTCTTTCAAGCCATCGACGAAATCGACCACCTTGTCATGCGACGGATCGTAGTAAAGCGCGTTGATGGTGAAATCGCGGCGCAACGCATCTTCGCTTTGCGAACCGAATACGTTATCGGACGTGATGCGTCCGGTGGTATCCGATTCGACGCTATCTTTTTTATTGCTTCGAAAGGTGGAAACCTCAATCGTCTCGTCGCCGAAGATCACATGCACGAGGCGAAAGCGTCGCCCGATGATGAACGCGCGGCGAAAGAGATGTTTAATTTGTTCGGGACGCGCGTTGGTGGCCACGTCGAAATCTTTTGGCACCACGCCCAAGAGCGCATCGCGCACGGCACCGCCTACGATGTAGGCTTCGAAGCCTTCTTCTTGCAATCGCTCGCAGACGTAGACGGCGTTGCGACTCATCGCGCGTCCGTCGATGCCGAGACTTTTGCCTGAAACTTCTTTGCGTTTGGGCGCGCGCTCCGGTAGCACGCGATCGAGCAGGGCTCTAATCATCCAATGAACTCATTTCGTGGTGTCGTTTCGATCGACGTGCATGTGTGAACAACATGCGAACCCGTCGATGCCCGCACCGCCGAAGAGCCGTCATGTCGTTGCGCGCATTTGCTTTTTTAAGTGAGCGCGCACTGAGATGACCCCTAGGCGACACAGCGCGGGCGCAGTATAGCGTTCGCGGCTTACGGGCGTCCAACACCTAAAATGCCTGGATTCCCTCTGTAATTTCATTTTTTCTATGAGCTTCGATAAGCTAAATCCCGGTCGCGACGCCCCCAATGACATCAATGTAGTGATCGAAATCCCGATGCACGGCGAACCGATCAAGTACGAAGTCGATAAAGCCTCGGGCGCGATCTTCGTCGATCGTTTTATGTCGACCGCGATGCATTACCCCTGCAATTACGGCTACATCCCGAAGACGCTTTCCGGCGATGGCGATCCGGCGGACGTGTTGGTGCTCACGCCGATTCCGTTGATGGCAGGCGTTGTCGTGCGTTGCCGTCCGATCGGCATGCTTAAGATGCAAGACGAAGCGGGCAGCGACGAGAAGCTCCTCGCGGTGCCCGTCGATAAGCTCACGAGTATTTATCGAAACGTGCAAAGCCCGCGCGATCTGCCGCCGATCGAAATCGATCGCATCACGCATTTCTTCGAGCACTACAAAGATTTAGAACCAGGAAAATTTGTGAAAGTGCTGGGCTGGACCGAGGCGGAAGAAGCGAAAAAAGAAGTGCTCAACGCCATTGCGCGCTACGCGAAAAACGTCTGAACACGTTTTCGAATGCAACAAACATCAGTAGAAAATATTGAAATCAGCTATGTTGATTACCGCCCAATTTAATTGGGCGATAAAGCAAAAAATGGTCATTTTCGAAAAATAATAAAAATACCGCGATGACCCAATTTAATTGGGCAGTTAAAGAAATTGCTGGGACGCAAATAAAACAACGTGAACCCGTTGATTTGGATGGGTTGAAAGCGTGCCACAATCGGGCGCGCTTCAAGCGGAGGAAGGCATGCGATTATTGCTCGTAGAAGACGATCGCGATCTGGGCAACGCGGTGTCGGCAAGTTTGTCCAATGAAGGCTATGCCGTCGATTGGTTAACCGACGGTGTGAGTGCAAGCGCTGCATTGAGCACGACGAATTACGATTTGCTGCTGCTCGATTTGGGGTTACCAAAAGAAAGCGGTTTGCATGTGCTGCGCCATTTGCGCAGCCGCAACGATACGCACTCGGCGATGCCGGTATTGATCGTCACTGCGATGGATTCGGTGAAAGATCGCGTTGAGGGGCTCGATGCCGGCGCCGACGATTACTTGGTGAAACCATTCTCGCTCGCTGAACTACATGCACGTGTTCGCGCATTGATTCGTCGGCGTAACGCGGTCAATAGCAACACCATCGTTCACGGCGCGCTCAGCTTCGATTTGCGTGCGCGACAAGCGACGGCGCATGGCGAAGCGCTGGAACTCTCCGCGCGCGAGGCTGCGATTCTCGAAGTGCTGCTGTTGCGCGCGGGTCGTGCGGTGAGCAAAGAGCAGTTGATGGAATCGCTCTTCACCTGGGATCGCGATATCACGTTGAACGCCATCGAGGTCTACGTGCATCGTTTGCGCAAAAAACTCGAAGTCGCGCAGGTGAGCGTGCGCACGTTTCGCGGACTCGGTTACTGCATCGAGAAGCCCGACGCGGCCGCTGAATAGCAATGAGTTTTGCTGCGCGACTGCTCGAATGGTTGCTCGCGCCGCTACTTTTTTTGTGGTTGCTCAGCCTGGGCATTACGTTTCTCGCCGCGCGCGAGACGGTGGACACCGCGCTCGACGATCAGCTCAACATCGCAGCGAGCATGCTCTATAGCGAATGGCGCACGCTGCCACAAGCAAACGAGGCGGGCTTCAGCGCAGCGCTGGCGGCGTTCCCCTCGGTCAGTTCCCGGCGCTTGTTGTTCAATGACACGCGCTATCCGATTCGCTATCTGATTGTCGACGGTAAAGGCCGAGTGCTTGCGGGCGATGAAGACATGTCCGCACTCTTGCGCGCGAGCGAAGGCGAACTTGCGCTCTATAGTGAAGCGGAAACAGTGCCGGGTAAAGGCATTAACTCGGTGCTCGATGACGACTTCGTTCGCGTGGTACGTTTCCGGATTGAAGTTCACGACACCGAACAGCGGCTTGTCGTTTCGCAATCGCGCGCACGACAGGAACGCCTGTTGCGCTCGATTTTGTTTTACGAAGCGATTCCGCAATCGGCAGTGCTATTGATTGCGGTGTTTCTTGTTTGGTATGGGCTTGCGTATGTAGTGCGACCGATGCGTGCACTCAAAGCGCATCTCGATTCGCGCGGCGGCGATAATCTGAACGCGCTATCGACGCAACTCGCACCCACCGAGCTCGAACCGCTCATTCAATCGATCAACGATTTGATTGCGCGACTCAAAACCTCGCTCGCAGCACAAAAGCGATTCATCGCGAACGCTGCGCATCAATTGCGAACGCCGCTTGCGGCGATGCGTGCGCACAGCGAGTTGTTGCGCGCAAGCGGTAGCGAACAGCATCGTCAACACACCATCGAACAATTGCTCGCGACTTCGTCGCGCGCCAATCGCTTGGCGAAACAATTGCTATCGATGGCGCGCGCGGAGAGCGCTGGCACCACTGCGCAATTCACTGACGTTGAGCTCAACGCACTCTGCCGCAATGTTGCGCAGGAAGTGTTACCGCTTGCACTCGATCGCAACATCGATTTCGAATTCGCGGAAAGCGCGTCCCCGCTCACGGTGCAAGGCGATCTGACCTTGCTCACGGAAATGGTCACCAATCTGATTGATAACGCGCTGAAGTATTCGCCGCGCGACGGCCACGTGCTGCTCGCGGTGCACGCGTCGCCGCCGCGAATTGTGATCGAGGATTCCGGTGTTGGCTTCAGCGACGACGAACACCAGCGTATCTTCGCACCGTTCGCACGTTTTCCGCGCTTCGAACCGGGCAGTCATCATGCCATTGGCGGCACCGGGCTTGGCCTAGCGATCGTGCAAGAAGTGGCGCGCTCGCACAATGCACACATCGATGTGGTGCGCTCGCGATGGAGTGGCGCGAAATTTGTGGTGACGTTTACCGATCCGTAAACGCGAACGCTGTCGTTTGTTACGCGCGCGGCTCGTCGGCAACCGACATTTCAAAGCGCAGCTTAATGCCGATCAATTCAATGACATCACCTGAAGCAAGCGGTCTCGCGTCGAGAATTGCGTCGCCATTGATGTAGGGCGGTGTTTGCCCTTCTTTTAGCCGTAGCGTCCAGAAATTGTCGCCAGCGCGATCGATCGCGATGACTTGCCGACCCTCGCGCCCGAGCGTGACTTCATCTTTGTCGAGCGGAAAACGCTTGCCGGTGTTGGCGCCCGAGAGCACGACAACGCTGCCCGAGAACGACACCGGTTTGTTAGGCACACCGAGCGTAGCCGCTTTCACAATCGTGGGCGCGGGGGCGGGCGGCGGCGGAGGCGTCGGTGTTGTGCTCACGCGTTCGCTGGTAGCGCCTGGCGCGGAGTAGGGTACGTCGGGCTCGGGTTGCGCAAAACGCGAAGCGCTATCGAGCTCTGCGAAATACATCAAGCGCTCGCGTCCGACTTCGATTTGATCGCCGTGACGCAGCGTGTGGCGTTTGATCGTGCGCCCGTTGACGCGGGTGCCATTGGTGCTGTCCATGTCTTCGAGCGTGGCAACGGCGTCGACGATACGAATAAGCGCGTGTTCGGAACTGATGCCCGGATGTTTGATGCGAATATCGCTGCGACTGCTGCGCCCGATCACGTTTTGCTCTGCGGGCAGAGGAAATTCCACGATCGTATTGTCAGGTTGCAACCAAAATAGCTTTGCCATCGGTTCCCCCTTACGCTGGTTTTGTCGGCGGCTTCGCCAAGAACTTCTGCCACCACTGTCCGTCTTCCATCGGCGCACCGACGCGCACGAGGATTACCGAAATATTGTCGCGCCCGCCGGCTGCGTTTGCGGCATCGACCAGGCGCTTTACCGAATTCTCGAGCGTGTCCTCGCGTTGCAACTCTTTGAGCAGGTTGTCGTTCTCCACCATATCGGAGAGCCCGTCGGAGCAGAGCAGATACACGTCGCCCGTGCGCGTACGGAATTCTTGTGTGTCGGCTTGTGCGAGCGCGTCAATGCCGAGTGCGCGCGTGATCAAGTTCTTTTGTGGCGACGCACTTGCTTCATCCGCACTAATCAACCCCTTTTCGAGTTGCTCTTGCACGAGCGAATGGTCGCGCGTGAGCTGTTCAAGCTCTCCGAGTCGATAGCGATAACAGCGCGAATCACCCACATGTGCGATGCCCACACGACCATCGTAGAAGCAGGCGGCAACGATCGTCGTGCCCATGCCGTCAAGCTCTTCTTTCTCACGCGAGACATTGCAAATGCGATTGTTCGCTTTTTCGATGGCGCTTCGCAAGCGTCGCATCGCAACGGAGGTGCCGGTATCGGGATCGATCTTGGCGATGTCTTTTTCGGTGAGTTTGCTGATCGAGATTTCCTCGGTCAGCACGTCGATCGCGATCTTGCTTGCGACCTCGCCAGCCTGATAGCCGCCCATGCCGTCGGCAAGTGCAACCAGCTGCAATTGCTCGTTAATCGCAATCGAATCTTCGTTGTGCGCGCGCGTTCGCCCGACGTCGGTTTTCCCCGCGTACGCCCATCCCTCACCCGGTTTGAGCGCTTTCGCCTTGGCGGGCGGTTTGGCTTTAAGCAATCCCATATTCGAAATGTACTAGGAAAGGCTGTTTTGCGGCACGGGTGAACGGGGTGTTTAAGACGTTGCCGCATCGACAAGCGTCGGCGCCAACACTCGAATCAATTCGGATGGCGAAATCGACACTAAAAATCCTCGTTTGCCGCCATTGATGTAGATCAGCGGTAGCGCAGCAATGCTGCGTTCAAGATAAATCGGAATTTGCTTTCGAGTGCCAAAGGGCGAGGTTCCGCCCACCATGTAGCCTGTGTGACGGTTTGCCACATCGGGTTCGCACGGCGAAATAGTTTTGACGCCGATTGCTCGCGCCAGGTTTTTAGTCGACACATCGCGGTCGCCGTGTTGCAAGCAAATAAGCGGACGCTTTTTTTCATCTTCGAGCACGATTGTTTTGATCACGATGTGCTCGTCGACGCCCAAGCTCGCAGCAGAATACGCCGTGCCGCCGCGTTCGACATAGTCGTAGAGATGAGGGGTGAACGACACTTTTTTTTCGCGTAGAACGCGTACGGCGGGGGTAATGGGGAAGTCTGGAGAATTGCTCATACAGACGGAATTGAGGTGGGAAATGCGTCATTTTGTGACGACTTTTGAACGGAAGCGAGGAGCTTCTGCTTTTGGTCGCGTTTGGATCGCTGCGTTCGCAGGCTCACTTGCGATTTGAACGGAGCGCACGCGCTCGGACGTTTACGTTGCAACTACGCCACACTTCTTTACGTCGCTAGCGCGTCCGCAACGCGTATGAGGTTGCAGCCTTTGGATCGATTCACATTTGACCCAAACCCATTTCAAATGTCCCTCGGACAAATCGCGACCATCGGAGCGATTTGGTCATTTGTGAGCTTCCCAAAGTGGATACTTATCTGCCGGTAGCTACTCCGGAGTGCTCGTGATGGGGGCTTGGATCGCTGCGTTCGCAGGCTCACTTGCGATTTGAACGGAGCGCAAGCGCTCGGACATTCACGTTGCAACTGCGCCATGCTTCTTTACGTCGCTAGCGCGTCCGCAACGCGTATGAGGTTGCAGCCTTTGGAACGATTCACATTTGACCCAAACCCATTTCAAATGTCCCCCGGACATTTGAAATGGGTTTGGTACCGAGGGCGGGACTCGAACCCGCACATTGTCACCAACGGCGGATTTTGAATCCGCTGCGTCTACCAATTCCGCCACCCCGGCACAGAGTGAAGCCAGAAATTATAGCTGACCGAAAACTGTGTGAGTTAGAGTGCGTAGACTGGCAGGAGCGGCC
>JBOFBL010000706.1:0-1387 GCA_051645545.1 Casimicrobium sp.
GCCTCGGCCTCAGCGCGAATGCGCGCTGCAACTGTGCGAATCTTGTCAGCATCGGCGTCGGCTTCCGCTTGTGCGCGAACTGCGGCACCACGATCCGCACTTGCCGCCTTTTCGGCTTGTGCCGCCATTGTGAGACGCAAACCTTCGCGCTCGGCCGATTGCTTCGCACCGATGATGTCAATCGCCTTCTTGCGTTCGGCTGCTTCGATTTCGCGTGCGGTGAACACTTTCTCTTCGGCGGACACGGCGTGCGCACGCGCAACCTCTGCATCGGCTTGCGCAACCGACAAGGCTTCGCTTTCGCGAGCCACGGCAATCGCGCGCTGCTGCTCGGCAAGCTCAAGCGCTTTACGTCGCTCGATTTCCGCCGCTTGAATCGCACGCTCTTTGGTGATGCGTTCTTGCTCCAACGTTTGTTCGCTACGAATCCGTGCAGCATCGATCGCTTGTTTCGCGGCGATTTGCGCGCCCTCCGCGTCTTGTTCTCGCTGGGCTTTTTCGGTCGCGACTTCGGACTGCTGCCGAGCACGCGCAAACGCGACTTCGCGTTGCTGCATCAGTCGCGCTTGCTCGGCTTCGCGATCGATATCGAGGCTCAGTTTTTCGGCTTCCAGATTCTTATTGCGAATAGCAATGAGCGTGTCTTGCTCCACATCGTTGCGCTGCTTCTTGCGACGCTCGATCTGTTCGGTGAGCCGCGTGAGACCTTCGGCGTCGAATGCGTTACTCGGGTTGAAGAATTCCATACCCGTCTGATCGAGTTGCGTGAGTGACGCGCTTTCGAGTTCGAGACCGTTTTTAGTTAGATCCTCCGCGACCGCCTCGCGAACCCGCTTCACGTACGCACCACGCTTCTCGTGCAACTCTTCCATCGTCATCTCTGCCGCTGCGGTGCGAAGTGCATCGATGAATTTGCCTTCGACCAGTTCTTTGAGTTGCTCCGGTTCCATCGTGCGCAAGCCAAGCGTCTGCGCGGCGGCCGCAACCGAATCTGCATTTGCGGCCACGCGCACGTAGAACTCTGCAATCACGTCTACGCGCATACGATCTTTCGTAATGAGCGCTTTGTCTTTGCCGCGCGAGACTTCCAGCCGCAACGTGTTCATGTTGACCGGTATCACTTCATGCACGATCGGCAATACGAACGCGCCGCCATCGAGCACGACCTTCTGCCCGCCGAGTCCCGTTCGCACGAACGCGCGCTCTTTGCTACTTCGCAGATAGAGCCAATGCAATAGCCAAACGACAATTGCGACAACTATCGCGACGGTAATCAACGCGAGGATGATTTGGCCGAAATCTGAGCCGCTCATAGAGTTCTCCTACCTAGTAATCTGAGTAAAGCGCCGTGTGGTTTCAGTAAGTGCGACCTCGGTGGGCAATCGCT
>JBOFBL010000707.1:0-6783 GCA_051645545.1 Casimicrobium sp.
GTTCAGTGGCGATTGCACGGGCGCAACTTGTACGCTTACCAACGTGACGGCTGCGCGCAATGTGACGGCGACGTTTGCGCTCGCACCGGTAGCCAACAATGCGCAACAAGTGCCCACGCTGCCCACTTGGTTGATGGCGTTGCTCGGTGCGCTACTTGTGTTTTGCGGCTACATTGCAAACGCCAAGCGAAGATAGAGACGGTGACGCGATGATCAACACGATGCTGCAATTTACACGAATGATTCGCGAGTCGTTCGCGGTTTTTTTTCTAACTATTGCGCTCGTCGCACCCCTCTACGCCGCCGACTGGTACGTCTCGACGAGCGGCAACAATACAACAGGCAACGGCTCGCTGGCGGCACCGTATCGCACGATCAATCACGTGCTCTCGCCTGCGAACGCCATCGTGAATGCGGGCGATACGGTCAACCTCATCGCACCCGCTGGCAATAACGTGTTCAACGAATGCGAGGTGCGCTTACGCGTTCGACTCACGCTGCGCTCCGCGGCTGGTAGCAATGCACGAATTCATTGCGATTTCACATTGCCTGCAAACGTCGACACGGTGACGATACAAGTCGATCCGGGCGCGTCGGGCAGCCGCATCGCTAATCTGGAAATCACCGGCGGGTACTACTACGGCATTTTTATGCAGACCGATTGGTTTCAGGGCGGGCCGAATACCGACATCGGCGCAAGCAACATTGTGATCGAAGATGTGAAGGTACACGGCACCGGGCGCGATGCCATCAAGATCACGCCGAAGTCGAACAACGTCACGATTCGTCGCGCAGAAATTTACAACAGCGGCGCGCGAGACAATTCGAACGCCGAAGGCATCGATAACGTGAATGGCGACGGCATGATCGTTGAAGACAGCTACATCCACGACACGGCAACGACCGGTGTGTATTTCAAAGGCGGCGCGCGCAACGTTATCGTGCAGCGAAATCGCATTGAAAACACAGGTGGCGCAGGCATTTTGGTTGGCTTCGATACGAGCCCTGAGTTTTTCGATCTCGCCGTGAATCCACAATACTATGAAGCGATCGGCGGCATCGTGCGCAATAATGTCGTGCGCAACACGCAACTGGCGGGCATCGGTCTCTACGCGTCGAACAACAGTGTCGTTGCCAACAATACGATTGTGAACGCCGCGCAATCGGCGCATGCAGCCATCTATTTCGGCGTCACGCTTCAGGATTTCGATCCGAACGCCGGACGTCCCGCGAACAACAATCCGCTCATTCGCAATAACCTCGTGATTCAAAGCGGCAGGCCGTGCATGAGCATTCGTTACGCGAACGAACTTGGCGGTTTATCGGGGCTCAATGGCGGCACGAACAGCAACTACAACGCATTTCACAACACGTCGGGCGCGTGCAGTTTTTCAGATGGACGACCACTGCCGAATAGTTTCAATGGCAATCTCGCGGGCTGGCGTACGCGCACGAGTGGCGACGCGAATACGATTGAGACAACGCTGAGCGTGAGCGCGACAGGACGTTTATCGACGGGCAGCGCTGCAATCGACGCAGGACAAACGATCGCGCAAGTGACCGACGATATTGATCGGCAAACGCGCAGCGCGCCGTACGATATTGGCGCCGATGAGTTTGGTGCGACGAGCGCGTGCAATCTCGATCTCGATGGCGATGGCGCAGTGCGCGCAGCAACGGACGGCATTTTGTTGCGGCGTTATCTTGCGAATACACAGGCAACGATCGATCTCACACAAAACGCACGAACGCCGACGGGCAATCGACCCTTTGCGCAGATTCAATCGAACGTGGAAGCCATGCGCTCATCGCTTGCAATCGATGTCGATGGCGATTTGGCGGCGAACGAAAAAGACGCGCTGATTGTGTTGCGAGCGCTCATTGGCTTGAAGGACGACGCGATAACGAATGGTTTGTCGCTCATCAATTCGTCGCGCTCGAACTGGAGCGCGATGCGTGTGTTCTTGAATCAGCAATGCGCGCTCGGTCTGCCGTAGAGACGTGCGCGACTAGACATTTGTTCGTATAAGCTTATCGTGCAATCGCCCAATTCTATTGGGGCGTTAACAAATTTATGTACTTTTTCGAAAAGTAATAAATTATTCTTCACGATCTAATTAAATTGGGCGATAGTTTATATAGTTCGATATGTACAAATGCACTGAAAAGACTCGACCGTCATGCGCACGGGGGTACACAGTGACGGTCGAGCAATTTAAAAGACGCGAAGTGCGAACCAATTGCGTCACTTCGCCAGAAATTTTTTCTGCGATCACGCGAATGAAGATGCTACATGCTCGCGTAACGCCGCAAGCGGAACAATATCGAGCGCTTTCTCGTGCGTCGATTCGAGCACGACTTGCGGTGCGCAGCCTGCGCCGTAGGCCTCAAGCCATCGCGCGGCGCAGAGACACCACCGATCACCGGCTTGTAGCCCGGGAAACCCGTAGAACTCGTTCGGCGTCGACAAATCGTTGCCGCGCGATTTTGAAAACACAAGAAACTCGTCGGTCATGATGGCGCACACCGTGTGCGAACCGAGATCCTGCGGCCCGGTTTCGCAACAGCCGCTGCGCGTGAATCCAGTGAGTGGATCGTGGCTGCAATCTTTGATGGGAGCGCCGAGAACGTTGAGACCGCGGAAGGACATTTCAGAATTCACAAGAAAGAGAAGAGACGAACAACGAAATGTACGCGCTCGCGCTTGGTTCCCTCGCTCTGGGGGAGAGGGCTAGGGAGAGGGTACTTGCATACCGCGAGCGTCTTGAAAGCCGAAAAACCGCTGCAAAAGAAGTTCGTGACTCACCGTACCCTCGCGAATCAATCACCCTCACCCCGCCCTCTCCCCCAGGGCGAGGGCGCTACGTTGATTCTACGAATCGTTCGGGCGTTTTCTTAAGGGTTCGTACGAGTAGCCGATAAACGTCGGCATCGAACGGCGCGCGCGAGCCACCCACCATCGCGCACCACTGATCGAATACGAGCAAATCGACGCGATCGTTGGCGCTGTCGCACTCTTCATAAACGATTTCGCCGGCAAACGGCCACGTGGGGATTGCATGTGGCGCGAGCGCGTCGTACACGCGTGCGCGATGCGCTTCGGGCGTCTCCGCGCCTACGCACACACCATGACAGCGACCGACTTGCCTCGGAAAGCAAGGCTCACCTTCGTGTCGCGGTGAAGAAATACCAATCGCGTGATCGCACAGCGCGTGTTCTTTCGCAGCGAACATCAGCCACTTTTTCGCCGAGGCTTTGTCGCTGAACGGACCAAAGCATGCGAGCGCTTGATTGCCCTCATCTTCGCGTTCGCTCGCAGCGATCCATTTCGGTTGAGAAGTTGTTTCCGGTAAATGCAGAAAACCGAGTTTGCTTTTACGGCGCAACGCGACGTTGTGTAGTGGTAATTTCTCTTTCACGAGTTGCGCTTCGAGGAGTAACGCGCCAAACTCGCCCGCCGTCGGAATCCATTCGATGCGCCGCATTTCTTGTGACAGGCGAATGTCGTTCGGCGTCATGTGATCGCTCGAAAAATGCGATCGCACGCGTTCGCGCAAGGTCTTTGCTTTACCAATGTAAATCGGTAAATCGTTGATGCCATAGAAGAGGTACACACCCGGTGAATCCGGCAGCGCATCGAGTGCATCTTGCGGGAAATGCGCGGGCAGCGACGGCATTTTGAGCAGCGATTTTGAAGCAGCAGCAACGGCATCTGCGCTGTGTTCATCGCACGCGTGTTGCACGAAGAGCGCGGTCGCATGGGTATCGCCAAATGCGCGATGCCGTTCGGTCACCGCAAGGCGATGGCGAGCAACGATCGCATCAAGGCCGTGACCGTTGGCGTCCGGATAGAGTTTGCGCGAGAGCCGCACCGTGCAAAGTACATCGCTCGTAAACGATTCACCCGCGCGACGAAATTCGTTTTTAATGAAACCGTAATCGAAGCGCGCGTTGTGAGCGACGAAGAACGCGCCTTCGAGCTCGGCACGAATTTGCTCACGCAGCTCGAAGAAGTTCGGCGCATCGCGCACCATCGCATTGGTGATGCCGGTGAGCGCCTGAATCTCGGAAGGAATCGGCACGCCGGGGTTGATGAGCGATTGCCACACACGCGGCGCATGCGTGCGAGAGAAGCGAATGATCGCGACCTCGGTCAAACGATCTTCGAGCGGTTTCACGCCAGTCGTTTCGACGTCGATGAAGGCGAAGTCGCCTAAGCGCAGTAGCTCGTCGGGTAGCGATTCGATGTCGATGTTCACACACGAATTGTAGGAGCGGCTCTGCCGCGATCAACGGTCGCACCAACCGTTCTTCGATTCACGCCCCGATTGTTGCGAAACGAGGATCGCGGCAGAGCCGCTCCTACAGATTCTTGATCGCGACGAGCGTCGCTCCTACCTGGTTTAAGGTTTCGGCACGGGCTTTACTCCTACTAATGCGGCAATGCTTGATACGGCGGTTCGTCGATCAGTTGATCGTCATTGCGCAATGATCAACGAGATAGTTTTTGATCTTCGTCCAATCATTGCGTACCGCGCCACTTAAGTTAATACCGCTTAGTACGGCAGCTTCGCGCATACCTAGCATAATGCGCGTGAGAATTAAGCCGTCGCGCGTCGCGGTGGTTTGGCCGTCGCCATCGATATCTTGTGTGCAGCTAGGGTATACGGGTCCACCGCTGGTTCGAGCGACAGAGTACTCATTATTTGCGGAATCGGCAAACAGTAGTTTTCCGTCGAATGGTTGAATGGTTAGTCCAAGCACGTCGGTGAATCCGGGTGTACCGGATCGGCTACCTCCACCGCTCTCAATTAAAGGATATCTAAGACCAAACGAAACATCGAAAGTGCCATTTGCATTAAACCTAGCGACACAGTTAGCGTATCCGTTAGTCCCGATACAGTACGCTGTGATAACCAAGCGCCCATCTGGTTGCAATACGGTGCGAATGTGGGTTACTCTCGATACTCCGGTGGGAGAGGCGCTCGCTAGCCCTTGTTGGCCATAGGAAGTATCAAGTGTGCCGTTGGGCAGAAACGCAAATGAAGACATTGGCGAGGTTGCGCCAGTGCTTGTCACTACGATTCGACCATCAGGGCGTATAACAATCGTATCGGCAAATAGACGAGCACCATTAACAGAGTAGCGCACGAAACCACTATTGCCAAAACTAGTGTCAGCTGCGCCATTAAGTTGGCGTTTTACGAGGCAAGCCTCCGTGGTGTTGTCGCAAGCGGCAGCTAGTACAAAGCCGTTACCGCTCATTGCGATACCAAAACTCTTCGCCGGAAAAGTAATTTGACCGAATGCCGCGTCATATGTGCCGTTTGCATTTAATCTTGTCACAAGAGTCGTATTTTGGCTCGCAATATTAGCAATGATTAATAATTTTCCATCGCTTTGTAAGAGCGACTTAGCAGAGCCGTTTTCTAGCTCAACAGATAACTCTAGCAATACATAACCAGTCGACGCGCCGCCGTAAGAAACATCTATCGAACCGTCCGCATTAAAACGGCCAACGCAGAATCTACGAAGACTGCAGTTGCTTACAACTAATATCTTTCCATCAAATTGCAAGAGAGCAGCCGTTTCATACCATGTTTGTCCCAGCGCTGCCGTAACAACCACTCCGTTTATGCCGAAACTAGTATCAATAGTTCCATTTGAATTGTGGCGGACTAGGCAGGCGACCTGACCGCTACCGCTCAAAGGTCTTCCGGCACAACTACCTCCAATGACTACTTTTCCGTCCTCTTGAACAAGAATAGAGCTTGCTTTCGGCGAACGAATGAGATCGCTTACTATCGCACCACTTGGTGCGCCCCATGTTGGATCTAAATCTCCAGGTTTAGCCCAAACGCTTGAAAAACACAAAAGCGTGCCGATAGCAGCTGCCGTGAGAATGGCGACAGTATTGTCGTTAAGCAGTTGACGAAGTGAATTCTTAACAGGCATGAACATTCCATCCAATAAAGTGTTGGCAAGTGCAGTATGAAAATTGCTGTTATGGTAGTTTTTGTAGAAGTGTTTTTTTACGAATGACGATTGCAAAAAATAAGGCACCATTATTGGTGCCCTCAGCAAAAGACGAACGGTTAACTGTCACCCTTTCGGGTGACAAGCCAACGGGGCTAGGAATTTACGGTTTCGGCACGAGCGCGAGCGCGAGCGTGACGCTCACGAGCGCTGCGATGCTTGATGCAGCGGTCGCCGCGGTCACCATGTCTTCATTCGTACGGTAGCGCTGCGCAAAGATGAAGGCGTTCACGCCGGTTGGTAGCGACGCGCAGACGACGGCAACTGCGGTGTAGAGCGGCGACAAGCCGACGGCGTAACATGCGGCGAACATGATGAGCGGATGCAAGAAATTCTTGATGAGCATGAACGTGAACGCTGCCCGCACGTTTGCTTTAAGCTCCATTTTCGAGAGCTGCGCGCCCATCAGTACGAGCATGATTGGACCGGCAGCGTTTGAAAGAAACGAGAGCGGTTGATCGAGCCATTGTGGCAATGGCAAGCCTGCAAAATTCCACGTTAGCCCTACGAGAATTGGCAGTATCACCGGATGAATGACCGATTGCTTCACAACATACAGCATCGTTTTACCGAGGCTCTCGGTGGCGACCGCACGTTTCGCACGCCAGATTTCGATCCAAATGGTTGCCGTCGTGATGATGATCAGCGAATGCATCGCGATGATCGAGAGCTGCAACTTCAGACCCGCTTCACCGAATGCGAGCTTTTGAATTGGCACGCCGAGCTGCACGGTGTTGGAGAACACAC
>JBOFBL010000708.1:0-9597 GCA_051645545.1 Casimicrobium sp.
CACTCGACGATGGCTACGAGGCCGATCGCGCCGTTGCGAACACGAAGAAATTCGTTGCCGACGGCGATGTGCATGCGCTCTTCGGCTATGTTGGAACGCCAACATCGTTGCCATCGATTCCAATTGCAACCGAGGCAAAAATTCCATTCTTCGGCGCTTTCACTGGCGCGCAAGGTCTACGTGATCCGTTTAATCGCTACGTATTCAATGTTCGCGCGAGCTACTTCGACGAAACCGAATTGCTTGTGAAGCAATTGCTGTCTGAAGGCGTGCGAAACATCGCTGTGTTTCATCAAAACGATTCCTATGGACAAGCCGGGCTCAACGGCGTGACGCGCGCGCTGCAATCGCGCAATATGCAAGTGTTCACGACGGCCACGGTAGAGCGCAACAGCAACGACGTATCGAAAGCCGTCGCGCACATGCTCGACAAAAAACCGGAGGCGATCATTATGGTGAGCACCTACGGTTCTTGCGCAGAGTTCATCAAACAGACGAAGGCCAAGGGGCTGCTTACGCGCTATGCAAACGTATCGTTCGTAGGCACCAAGTCCCTCATCAAAGCCCTCGGCAAAGACGGCAGCGGTGTCATCATTTCGCAAGTGATGCCGTCGCCCTGGTCACAAAAGTTTCAGTGGGTGCAGGAATATCAGCGCTTGCTCAAAGCCAAGGGCGAAGAGCCTTCGTACACGAGCCTTGAGGGCTTCCTCGCGGCGCGTATAGTGGTCGAGGCGCTGCGCCGCGGCGGCGACGTTTCGCGCGATGCGTTTGTGCGTGCGCTCGAGGGCTTGCGCGAGACGAATTTCGACGGCTTTCGCATCGAATTCGGCCCTAACGATCACAACGCGCTGCAATTTGTCGAACTCACTGTCATCGGTCGCGACGGCAAGGTTCACTACTAAAACGATCTAAATTGCCCGGTGTCGCGGTTGAAATTGTTTCCCGCGACGCCAACTCATTAGCTGTCGTTGCAATCGCCGATAATTGCTGAAATGATCGTCTACAACCTTGCCTGCGAACACAAACATCCTTTCGAAGGCTGGTTCGCTTCTCCTGCTGATTTCGAAAATCAACGCGACCGCGGTCTTGTTGAATGCCCTGTGTGCGGCTCGAAAGTGATCGAGCGTCAGTTGCACGCGCCGCGTTTGAACATTGGCGGGATCGGTGGTGACCGAGAGCGTCAATCGGAAAAAGCGCAGCAAGAAATCGCTACATCCAAGGCGAGCGATGCGACGGGCGAGTTCATTTCCAGCGATGACTACAAAAAGCTCGTCGGCGCGGTGCAGACCTTCGCTAAAAACGTTCGCGAAAACACCGAATACGTTGGCGATAAATTCGCCGATGAAGCGCGTGCGATGCATTACGGCGACAAACCGCATCGCGGTATTCGCGGTCGCGCCGATGCGCAGACAGCGAAAGAATTGCGCGACGAAGGCATCGAGGTTCAGTCGTTGCCGTTCCCCGTTGATTTTCCGAACGCTCACTAGCAAGCAAACTTTGCTGGTCATCGCCCAATTAAAACCGGGCAATACGGAAAAAAAGTCATTTATCGAAATAAAATAAAAAATAGTGTATCGCCCAATTAAATTGGGCGATCACGGTTGATGCTGATGATCGATCTCGTGGTCTGAAATGTGAGCCAAAATTCGGCGATGGCACTTGTTCACTCTGCGTTCTATCGTTTCGTGCGTCTCACCGATCCATCGGCGGTATGCGCTTACGTGCGCGACGCCGCGCGCGCGCTCACCGGTAGCGTGATCGTCGCAGGCGAAGGCATCAATGGCACGGTTGCTGGCGAGCCGCACGAGGTGAGTGCGTTTGAGTGCGCGCTAAACGCGCAATACGCGTTCGCAACAATGGGCTTCAAACGCAGCGCCTGCGCAACGCCGCCGTTTGGTCGCATGAAGGTGCACCTTAAAGATCGCATCGTCGCGTTTGGCGAGGCAGACGATGCCGTGTTCAGCGAACGCACCACCGCCGTCGCGCCCGAAGCATGGCGCGACTTGATTGCGCGAGACGACGTGGTCGTGATCGACAACCGCAATAGCTTCGAATACCGCCTTGGACGCTTTGCAAATGCGATTGATCCAGAAGTGTCTCACTTCAAAGATTTCGAACGCTATGTGGACGCACACGCAGACCAATGGAAACGTGAAGGAAAAAAAGTCGCGATGTATTGCACCGGCGGAATCCGCTGCGAACGCGTTGCACCGTGGATGCAAGCAAAAGGTTTGCAAGTGTTCGAACTCGACGGCGGCATCTTGAACTACTTCGCGAAAATTGAAGATGCCGAACGCGATTGGCAGGGCGAGTGTTTCGTGTTCGACAATCGCATCGCGCTCGATACGAAGTTACGCGAAACTGGCACTACGGAAGACGCGGTGTACGAGGGCGATGTCGATGGACAATGGCGCATCGCGCGTGCGAAGCGTTTGCGCGAAGCAGCAGAGCAATCGGCTAGCGCCACAACGCTGCCGCAGGATTGCGCGCCACGGTGATCGATCCGAAACGGTTGATGCGACGCGGCGTCACGCCAAGTTGCGTTGTTGTTCCCGCCGACGCGCGCCTACGCACGCACGCAAGCGACGGCACGGTTCTAGATTTTTTTCTTGCTCGCTTCGGTCATATTCACCGCGACGAGTGGCGCGCGCGCTTCGCGAGTCATTCGATTTTTTTCGTTGATCGCGGGCAGCGCATGATTTCACTGACTGGCTATGAACCGCTGTTCTCCTTTGCGGGCATGCCAATTTTTTACTTTCGCAGCAACGCAGACGAAGCGAAGCACGAAGGCGAGATTCATGTTGTGTATCGAGATCGCCACTTGATCGTTGCCGACAAACCGCATGGCTTGCCTGTTGTGCCGAGCGGCGATTACGTTAGCGAAACGCTGCTCGCGCGCTTGCGCGAGCAATTCGATTTGCCGACGCTCACGCCGATTCATCGTATCGATCGCGATACGGCGGGACTGGTTGTTTTTTGTATCGAGCAGGAAACGCGCGGCGCGTACCAATCGCTCTTTCGAGAGCGGCAAGTGGAGAAAATCTACGAGGCGATTGCGCCATATCGCGACGATTTGTCGCTTCCGATGACCTATCGCTCGCGACTTGTCGATAGCGATCATTTCATGCAGATGAAAACGGTCGATGGTGAAGCGAACGCCGAAACATACATCGAATTGATTGAGCGAATCGGCACGACGCACGCGAAATATCGGCTGAGTCCGATGACCGGTCAACGTCATCAATTACGAATTCAGCTTGCGACGCTCGGTATTCCGATCACGAATGATGCGATTTATCCAATACTGCAATCGGCGCCTGCCGACGCGAGCAAAGCGCCGTTACAACTGCTCGCCAAATCAATTTCCTTCGTCGATCCCATCACGCAACACGTGCATCGATTTGAATCGCAGCATGAGTTAGTGTGGAGCGAAGCGAATTCGTAAATGGGTAGGAGCGAGGCGCCTACCGTTTATCCATTACGAGTACCGCTGCACCGGACGTAACAAACACACCGCCTGTGGTTCGATTAAACGCGCGCACCCAACGCGGCCGCGCTTTGAGCCATGCGCTCACCCGACTCGCCCCGAGAGCGAGCGCCGCGTAGAAGAGCATCGTGAGCACCGAGAAAATTGCGCCCAGCAAGACGATCTGAACAAACGCGCTTGAACTTGCCGCATCGCCCGTGCGCACGAATTGCGGCACGAAGGCGAGCACGAAGAGGGCGACCTTCGGATTGAGTAAATTGCTAAGCATGCCGCGCGTGAATATTTGCGCGGGCCGCATCGCGGTTGCGCTTACCTCCGATAGCGAATCGCTGGAGCGCCATTGCTGTACACCGAGGTAAATCAAATACGCCGCGCCGATTAACTTCATCGCCCAAAACGCGGTCTCGCTTGCAATCAACAGCGCACTGACGCCAAGCGCTGCGAGAATCGTGTGCAACATGATGCCAAGACCGATACCGAGCGCATTCAACACACCTGCAAGTCTCCCTTGTGTGAGCCCACGCGCGAGCGAGAGCATCATGTCGGAGCCGGGAATCGCGATGACGAGTAATGCAGCAGGCGTATAGAGAAGCACTTGTTCGAGAGATAACATCAAAATTCTTTCGGTGAGCGTTTGCAACAATTTACTACGAATCGCAGAATGTGCATATGAAATCTATCGCTCTGATTGCTCACGATCGCTGTAAGTCGCAAATGATTGAATTTGCGCAAATGCACAACGCGTTTCTTGGTAAATGCACGCTCGTTGCAACGAAGACGACGGGCGGCTTGCTGATCGATGAAGCAAAGCTCACGGTGCGTTGCATGCTCTCGGGGCCACAAGGCGGCGATTTGCAAATCGGCGGGTTGATCGCCGAGGGAAAAATCGACGCAGTGATTTTCTTACGCGACGTGCTCACCGCGCAACCGCACGAACCGGACATTACGGCGCTGCTGCGTATTTGCGATGTGCACAATGTGCCCGTCGCGACGAATTTAGCCACTGCCGATCTGGTGATTCGTCATTTGCAACGCGATTGACTGCTTAAAAATTAGTCAAAAAATCGGGAGCGGCTTTATCGTTTATCGCCCAAATAAATTGGATGATAAGGTCGTTTTAGTTGTTTTTCGAGAAATAACGAAAAATGACCAACGCTCCAATTAAATATGGCGTTACAGCAGTGTGTTCGAAATCGTACCGACACGTGATGAGACGCTGATTCGGCAGGGGGTCATTCGAACTTAGGATGACGTTTTTCAATAAACGCCTTGATGCCTTCGGCGAAATTATCGGTGCCCGCACAACTTGAAAAACTTTCTTGTTCGGCGTGCAGGTGTTCGCTGAAACTCGACTGCATCGAATTGTTGATGAGCCGCTTGATGCCGCGCATTGATTGCGGCGAGCTGCGCAGAATTTGTGTGGCGAGTTTGTCAGTGGAGGCGTCGAGTTCGGCGGTTGGAACGACGCGATTCAACATGCCAATCTCTTTGGCCTCCTGAGCGCCGATGCGCTCGGAAAGTAGCGTGAGTTCCATCGCTTTTTTCACGCCGACAAGTCGCGGCAGGAAAAAAGATTGACCGCCATCGGGTGTGAGCCCGATTACTTTGTAAGCGGTTGTGAAATACGCATCTTCGCTCGCAATCGTCAAATCGCAACCGATCGCAAACGAGAGCCCGATCCCCGCACATGCACCGCGAATTTTGCAAATGGTGATCACGTTCGAGCGCTGCAAAAGCTCGACACCTGCATGTAACTTGCCGATCATTTCGTAGTAGTGCTTGCGACGTTCATCACCAGGGGTGGCAAGCGTTTCACCAAAGCCTTTGATGTCGCCACCTGCCATGAAATGATCGCCTGCGCCCTGCATGATCATCACGCGCACGTTCGGATCGTTCACGACTTTTTGAATCGACGGCGTGAACGCTTCGCTCATCGCGTGATTGAGTGAGTTCAGTGCCGCGGGGCGGTTCATCGTGAAGGTGACGACGCCGGGGAGTGTGGCGTGTGGGGCGATGATGATGGGGGCGTCGGTGCTCATGCGAAAACCTCGAAGACGGTACGAACGGTGTTGAAGTGAATGTCGACAATATCGGCAACATCGTGAGCATAACCGCCTGCCATCGTGACCGCGATAGGGATCGCTTTGTCGCGCGCCGTTTGAAGTACAAACTCGTCGCGCGCCCTGAGCCCGTGCTTCGTGAGTTTGAGTCGCCCGAGACGATCGCCTTCGAACGGATCGGCGCCCGCGAGATAAATCACCGCTTGCGGTTTGAATTGCGCGATGATCTTTGGAAGATGCGTTTTGAGCATTGCCAGGTAAGCATCGTCGCGGCAACCATCAGGCAATTCGATATCGAGATCGCTTTGTTCTTTGCGCACTGGATAGTTGCGTTCGCCATGCATTGAAAACGTGAATACGGTGTTGTCGTTCGCAAGAATCGACGCCGTGCCGTTGCCCTGATGCACATCGAGATCGCAAATTAATATGCGCGCGATGCCGTGATCGCGTTGCACGACTTTCGCCGCGACTGCCGCATCGTTGTAGCAACAAAAGCCTTCGCCATGATCGCGAAACGCGTGATGCGTGCCGCCTGCGAGATTGATGCTTGCGCGATTAGCGAGCGCAGATTTGAGGGCCGCGATCGTTGCGCCCGTGGAGCGTCGCGCGCGCTCCGCCATATGCGACGACCAGGGAAAACCAATCGTGCGAATTTCTTGTTCGTTAAGACCGCCGTTTGACATTCGATCGATGTAGCCTGTGTCGTGCGCGAGTAACAATTCGTCATCGCGCGCGGCAGGCGCTTCGTGTAACGAGTACGGCGCAAACGCCTGCACCGCTTCGCGCAGGAGCGCGTACTTTCGCATGGGAAAGCGGTGGCCGTCTGGAAGCGGCAGAACGAAGTGGTCGGTGTAGTAACAATGAATCATGTCGCGTAGGATGGGTGGAGCGAAGCGATACCCATCGACAGCGATGATCGGAACAACCGTCGGATATCGTTCGATGCGCGGTCTGATGGGTATCGCTTCGCTCCACCCATCCTACGGTTCATGCTTAAACGGCGACGCTTCATTCAATTCTTCCATCGTGTGCATCACACCGAGTTTTTCGCGCAGCAAATAATTTTCAACCGCGTCGGCGAATCGTTCATCGGCGAGCCAATGGGCTGAATACGTTGTCGTTGGTAACAAGCCACGTGCGAGCTTATGCGCCCCTTGTGCACCGCCCTCAAAATGTTGAATGCCGTTGGCGATGCACCATTCGATCGGTTGGTAGTAGCACGCTTCGAAATGCAGCGATTTGAGCGTTTCCATCGTGCCCCAATAGCGACCGTAGACGGTGTCGCCGCTGCGAATGCAGAACGATGTGCAGAGTCGTTCGCCATCGCGCTCGCCAATGAATAGCACGCAGGCGTCCACGCACTTCTTCACGATTTGCTGGAAAAACCCGAGCGATAAATACGGCGTCGAATAGTGCGCGGCATACGTGCTCTCGTAGCAGCGATAGAAAAACGCGAGGTCTTCTTCACCGATTTCAGCGCCAACGCTCGTGCGCCAACTTACACCGGCCTCGCGCACGTAACGTCGATCTTGCTTGATGCGTTTGCGTTTGTCATGACTCATCGCCGCAAGCATCGCGTCGAAATCCGCATAGCCCGCGTTGTGCCAATGAAATTGCACGCCTTCGCGACGCATGAGCCCAGTGGCTTCCCAAGCCTTCGTTTCTTCTTCGACGGGGAACAACACATGCAGACTCGATACGCCAAGCGATTTCGCTTGCGTGAGCGCCTCGCGCATGAGCGCGTCGCGTACGCTCATGTCACGTGCGAGTGCACGTGCACCTGAGCACGGCGTGAACGGAATTGCCGAGAGAAGCTTCGGGTAATACTCGCCGCCTGCGCGTTTGTACGCATCGGCCCATGCCCAATCGAAGACGTATTCGCCGTACGAATGCGCTTTCAGATACAGCGGCAATGCGCCGACAAGTTTCTCATTTTCACGCGCGATTAAGTAATGCGGTTTCCAGCCGGTGCGCGCGGTCGCACAGCCGCTCTCGTGCAAGGCGTACAGGTATTCATACGAGAGGAAAACATTGCCGTTTGCCTTATCGATGAGGGCGTTCCATTCGGAAGGGGAGACGTTTGCGAGCGTGGATACAACTTCGATGCGCATAACGCATTGTAGGAGCGGCTTGCCGCGATCAACGTGTCGAAAGAAAACGTTGTTTTGAGTGCAAGGGCTTTATCGCGGCAGAGCAACCTCCGAGCGGTTGCTCTTCTTTTCACATTGGCTTTGTCGGTTGCGGCTTCGTCGTCTCGCTCGTCGCGCCTTCGGCCTCCCGATTCGCTTCGCGAATCGCCGCTCGCTCCTTGCGCTCCTACAATAACGATATGAAACTCGTCATTGCTCAACTCAATCTGCTTGTCGGCGGCATCGATAAGAATCGCGAAAAAATTTTGGAGGCGGCGAAATCCGCCGCGGCGGTGAACGCTGATATTTTGGTGACGCCGGAGTTGTCGATCTGCTCATATCAACCCGAAGATTTGTTGTTGCGTCCGGCGTTCATTGCGGCGTGCAAAACGGCGGTGGAGGGGCTTGCGAAAGACATCGCGGCCTTCGCGCCGAATCTGATTGCGATCGTCGGCACGCCGTGGAAAGAGGGCGACGCGCTCTACAACGCGGCAGCGGTGTTGCGTGGCGGCGTGGTTGAATCGGTCTATAAAAAACAGGAATTGCCGAATTATTCGGTGTTCGACGATAAGCGCTATTTCCTATCGGGTTCATCGCCCAATTTAATTGGACGAGACGGTAATAAAATTGGTGTATTGATTTGTGAAGATATTTGGTTTTCGCCCCCGTCAAATAGGGCGATAGAGGCGGGTGCTGGGATGCTGATTTGCATCAATGGCTCGCCCTACGATACTGAGCATTTCGCTGCGCGTGAAGCGGAATGCAGAAAGCGTGCGTTGGCGCACAAGGTGCCGATTGTTTACTGCAATTTAGTGGGTGGGCAAGACGAGATTGTGTACGACGGTCAATCGTTCGTGATGAATGCCGAGGGCGAAATCACGCAGCGCTTGCCGGGTTTTGTTGAAGCAACGGCGGTCGTTGAAATTGATAACGTGAACGGTAAGCTCGCACCCAAAGTGGTTCGCGGTAACCGACCGAATGAAACCGTGGCCGATGTGTATTCGGCGCTCGTGCTCGCCGTGAAGGATTACATCAATAAGAACGGTTTTCCGGGCATCGTGCTCGGTCTCTCTGGCGGGATCGACAGCGCCGTGGTGCTCGCGATTGCGGTCGATGCGCTCGGACGCGATCGCGTGCGCTGCGTGATGTTGCCGTCGAAATTCAACGCGAGTATTTCGCTTGAAGACGCGCGCTGGATGGCCGGTGTGCGAGGCATTCGCTACGATGAAATTCCGATTGAGCCGATTTATGAATCGTTTGAAGCGGCGCTGGTCGATCAATTCAAGGGCTATCCCGTCGATGCGAGCGAAGAGAATTTGCAATCGCGCATTCGCGGCACGCTCTTGATGGCGATTTCGAATAAGACCGGCAATCTTGTGTTGACCACTGGCAACAAGAGCGAAATGACCACCGGTTACGCGACGCTCTACGGCGATATGGCCGGCGGTTTCGGTGTGCTCAAAGATTGCGACAAAGAACTCGTCTATGAACTCGCGCGCTATCGCAACCAATTCGGTCGCGTGATTCCCGAGCGCGTCATCACGCGCGCGCCCTCGGCGGAATTGCGTCACGATCAGAAGGATCAGGATTCGTTGCCCGAGTATCCGGTGCTCGATGAAATCATGTCGCTTTATGTCGAAGACAATTTGAGTGCGGAAGAGATCGTTGCGAAGGGATTGCCGAAGGATGCGGTGGATAAAGTTGTGCGCTTGTTACGAATCAACGAATACAAACGTCGTCAGGCGCCCGTGGGGCCGCGGGTGACGCCGCGTGCGTATGGGAGAGATTGGCGGTATCCAATCACGAACGGCTGGCGAGGGTAGAGTTGATTCCCTCTCCCTGGGGGAGAGGGCTAGGGAGAGGGTGACGGATGGGTGGCCGCACTTTTTTGCCGGCCTTGTTCTTTCATCTGCTCTGCCCG
>JBOFBL010000709.1:0-3295 GCA_051645545.1 Casimicrobium sp.
CCTCGGTTACGATATTGAGATTCAGGTGAAGAGGGCGGCCGCCCCTGTGGGGCATCTGACACTCGCCACCGTTTGATCCGAGCTAATCCGATGGCCGCCTGCATTACTGACCAGGTATGAGAGGTAACTCCCCACACACGAATTTCGAGGCGCATTCGCTAGTGCGCGCGCTCCATACGCGGGTATACGCGTTTCGTCACGGGCAACAACTCCGCACCGCTCTTATCAAACGTGCACCGTTTGTTCGCTCTCGCCCGACTCGGTGCGCCGTTTGCCACGCGGTTTTTCGATAAAGAATGAAACAGCGCTGTATGCGCCATTGAAATGGAGTTTAGCGACGATTGTTATATTTAACATAAGATAAATTCCCGAACATTTATACATTCTGTTTAGGCGCTTCTGATAATCTCAACCGCACGATCGACCCGACCCGCAATCGGGGTGATCTTGATTTCCGTGCACAGAAGCAAGGTTTGAATTAGGGGTTTACCCTTTATTTTCAATTTGATCGCATCGAGATCACACAGCACGGTTGCCGCGATCATGCTACGAATGCGACAACCGACTGATCTCTCGCGAGGCGCGCATGGCATCTTCCTTCTATCGACGCTTCGTCGGCGCAACCAGGCTTCCGAGAAATCTGTCCGAGGAAGAGATCGAACAACACTTCGCGTTGCCAAGCGAAGATTTAACCGAAGTTAAGAAGCGCTTCAACACCGAAAGTCACTTGGGAGCAGTATTGCAACTCGCCGTGCTGCGCGCAACCGGTCGTCCGCTCGATCCTTTTGCGCCCGTCCCACGCGCGTTATTGCATTACTTTTGCGGTGCGCTCGGGCTCAGTCCGATCGCCATCGGTTCCGTGCGCGCGATGTACAAACGTCGGCAAACGCTCAACGATCACCAGCAATGGGCACGCGAACGAAGCGGCATGGTGTCGCTGAGCGCAGAACAACAAACCGCGCTACAAGTTGCGCTGCACGAGATTGCGAACGGCGCCGCCTCCGTCGATGAACTGGTAAGCGCCGCCGAGCGCTGGCTGTTCGATCAAAAGATCCTCTTCCCAAGTGATCGCCGTATCCGGGACTGGGCTCGCCTCGCCTTTGCAACGATCGAGCAAGCTGCCGTCAACGCGGTCAAACGCGAGTTGACCACCGCACAAATCACAATGCTGCTGAACGCAGTATTCGGCAAACGATCAATTCAAACTGAAGAAACGGTACTCGATTGGCTTAAAAACCCGAGCGGCAAACACGGTCCGAGCAATCTTGCCGAGTCGATTCTCAAAGTGACCTATCTCAAGGGTTTTGGCGTCGATCGCTGGCAACTGACCGACATTTCGAACGCCAGTTTGCGTGCGTATGCGCACAAGCTCGCAAGTCGTGCCGCCTCCGAATCACGACGCGTGCAGCTTGATCGCCGTGCGCTTGAAGTCGTGTGTTTCCTGAAAGTCGCGCTACTCGATGCGACCGATGCCTCGCTTTACCGTGCTGCACGACGTTTCAGCGACTTACTGAGACAAGCCAGCACCAAAGTACAAAACGCTCGACTGCAAAGCGTGCGCGAACTCGAAGCCCGAGACGTCGCGGTGCGACACATCGTACATGGAAACGACACCACCGCTGAGCAAAAGATCGAGGCATTGCAAGCTTTGCTTCCGCCGCTTGATACCGCAGCCCCGCCGATGACCCATGCTGCGCGCGTCCGTTACGCCCTTGCGCGCAACACAACCGCTGTATCGGCGTTGTTGGATTCGTTTCGTGCTTTCGATATTCAAGGCGATGCAAGCGACAAGACGGTGCAGCACATCGAGCTTCTTCGTACTCTCGACAGCAATGAATCGAGAGACCTTCCAGTCGGTGTTGGGATTGACGTGATAGACCGTGGTTGGCATGTGTTGCTTGCTGAGGAGGATCGCGGATTGGCGCTCGGTGCGCTGAAAGCGTCCGCCCTTGCATCAATCCGCAAAGGACTGCGCGCTGGGCGACTCTGGATTGATCACAGTTGGAGTTATCGCAATCGCGAGGATCGCCTTATCCCGAAAGCACAGTGGTTGCAGCAACGTGCCACCCTCGTCAGCGCCATGGGACTGACACTGGATCCCCGTCGGTTTCTTGCGCGGCTCCACGCCCACCTCGAAAGCGGGGTCGCAGCACTGTCCGAGGCGGTTTCCGCGGGAAAGATCGGCATTGATGCCGATGGCGTTGTGCGTCTAGAAGCGCTGAAACCGCGCGACGTTGAACTCGATGTTTCATGCGCACGAAACGCGATGTTCTCGATCATCGGCCAGGCGCAGTTCGGCGACATGATCGTGGAAGTCGATGCGCATACGGGACTCAGCGAAACGCTGCTCGGGCGTCGCGCGAAATCGGCACATGAACTGGTGACCTGCTATGCGGCACTACTCGCTCACGGTACTGAAAACGATGCGAAAGGGATCGCGGCGATGGTGCCAGGGTTGGAGCCTGCCCACGTGACGGTGACCATGCGTCATTTGGAGGGGCACAACCGACTTCGCCGCGCCAACGAGCGACTCGTCGCGTTTCAGCGCCAACACCCGATTTCAGCGCTCTGGGGCTCTGGCGAAAAAGCCTCTGCCGACATGATGGCGCTTGATGCTTCGCGACACTTGTTCAACGCACGTGTCGATCCACGCCGCCGTAGTTTCGCGGTAGGACTCTACACCCATGTGCTCGATGCCTATGGTGTCATTTACGATCAGCCAATCGTGCTCAACGAACGACAGGTAGCCGCCGCTGTCGAAGGTGCCGAGCAGTACAACATGAACAACCCCGATGGCGTTCGACTGTCACTGCTCTCTGTAGATACCCACGGCTATACCTACGCCGGGATGAGTTTAGCCAAGTGCCTCGGATTCGATCTCTGCCCACGCGTCAGGAATGTTGCCGAGCGGCGGCTATTCCTACCGCGCGATCTTGTCCTCCCAGATAATCTGGACGGCATCGCGCTCACGCGACTCTCGGCGCGCAAAATTATTGAAGGCTGGGATGACTTGATGCGACTCGTGGCTTCGATTCGCAGCGGTCGTTTGACGGCCAAAGAGGCCCTGGAGAAGTTAGGCAGCGCAGCCCGCGGCGGTGCGGTACACGCGGCGGCCGATCAATTAGGTCGGCTGCTGCGGACGCTCTTTTTGTGCGACTACTTCAGCAACGAAGCGTTTCGTCGCGAGATCCTCACGTTACTCAATCGCGGCGAATCGGTGCACCACTTGCAGCGAGCGATCTACTTTGGGCGTATTGCGCACGATCGCGGTCGCCGACCCAACGAGCTACACGCG
>JBOFBL010000710.1:0-8020 GCA_051645545.1 Casimicrobium sp.
CCGCGCTGCGGGAGAAGGGAACTAATTCATCATGCAAACCAACCTCGCCGACTTCATCAAAGACACCCCCCAAGGCAAAGAAGCCGATGCGATTCTTCGCTCGTGCGTGCATTGCGGGTTTTGCACTGCCACTTGCCCAACCTATCAAGTGCTAGGCGATGAGCTTGATGGGCCGCGCGGTCGGATCTATCTCATCAAGCAAGTGCTCGAAGGCGAGGAGCCGACCAAGAAAACGCAACAACATCTTGATCGTTGTTTGACCTGTCGCAATTGTGAAACGACCTGCCCCAGCGGCGTGCAATATGGTCGGTTGATCGATATTGGCCGTACGGTTGTCGATGAGAAGGTGGGGCGCACGGCGGCGGAAAAGCTTGTTCGCAATACCCTCACAAACGGGTTACTGAACAAACGCCTTTTCGATACTGGCATGAAGATCGGTCGCGCGCTGCGCCCGCTGTTGCCGAAAAATCTGCAATCGAAAATACAACCACTTCGCGATCCAGGCGAATGGCCGAAACCTGATCATAGACCGGGCTTCGTCGCCTTTCTCCACAATTGCGTGCAAGATTCGATGGCGCCGTCGATCGACTACGCCGCTGCGCGGGTGCTTGCACATGCGGACATCGGTTCGCGCGGGCTTAGCGCGGGTGGCTGTTGCGGTGCGCTGCCGCATCACATGAATGCGCATGAAAAAGCGGTTGAGATCGTTCGTCGCAATATCGATTCGTGGTGGGGGAGTATTTGCGAAGATGGCGATATCGATGCGATTGTGAGCACCGCATCGGGTTGCTCTGTGATGATCAAGGACTATGGCCACTTTATGCAACACGACGAAGCGTATGCACAAAAGGCGCAGGACGTTGCGGATTGCGCGGTCGACATTTCCGAGTTGATTTTGTCGAAATGGGAAACGCTTAAACCGAAAATAAAACCCGCAAACGAAAAGATTGCGTATCACCCGCCCTGCACGATGCAGCACGGCATGAAGCTAAAGGGGCATGTTGAGATGATGCTGCGCGACATGGGTTATGAGCTCGTGCCTGTCGCCGATTCGCATTTGTGTTGTGGCTCGGCGGGGACGTACTCCGTCTTGCAACCTGAAATCAGCAACGAACTCAAAGCGCGGAAAGTGAAATCGCTCACTGCCGACGGTCCGACGCAAATCGCCACCTCGAACATCGGATGCATGACACACATTCAAAGTGGTACTACACTGCCGGTGAAACACTGGATTGAACTCTTGGACGAGCGTTTGTCTTCGTCTCAGAATCGCAATTAGCTTTGTTGCCTTCGCCTCGCCGTGCAAAAGCACTGTCTTCGGCTCGGCGCCGCGCTACTTGCGATTCTGAGTCGAAGACCGACCCGGCGAATTGAATATGGCCATCACCCGCGAAGACTACCCCCATTTCCACGTCATTCACACCCGCTGGATGGACAACGACATTTACGGTCACGTGAATAACGTCGTCTATTACAGTTGGTTCGACACTGCGATCAATTCGTATCTCATCGAATACGGCGATCTTGATATTCATCGCGATCCGGTCGTCGCCTATTGCGTCGAATCGCAATGCACGTACAAAAAGGGCTTCGTGTTTCCCGAGGAAGTGCACGTCGGCATACGTGTGGCGAAACTCGGCAATAGCTCCGTGCGCTACGAACTCGCCTGCTTCGGCAAGAACGATCAAGAGCCACGCGCAACCGCGTATTTTGTTCACGTGTTCGTCGACAAAGCGAGCAACACGAGCGCGTCGATGCCGCCGGATATTCGTACGGCGTTGTCGCGGATTCAGTGATTCGTCACCTCTCCCGCTGGGAGAGGTCGCAGCGAAGCTGCGGGTGAGGGAAATGCAAGCGTGAATCTGAACACGAAGAAAGCACATCGTAGGGTGGGCACCCCGTGCCCACCAAAGCGATTGAACTCAAGATAAGGCGTGGGCAGAGGGCTGCCCACCCTACGACTATCATCGAGGCAATAATCAAAAATTGGTAGTCATCGGACACATAACATGCGCTCATACGAGGTCTACAGCTTTAAAACTCACATAGCTCTTATCGAGCAATTTCTAATTGAAGTGGCAGCGAATGAAGTTCAAGCGCGTACTTTCGGTTACTCGTTCGTGCTGGATTTTCCGTCGGCGGAAGGTGCGCTTGATGCCCTGAAGACTTTTGATGAGGAGTTCGCAAACCTAAAGCGGTACATGCAAAAAATGGATCGCACGCTTGGGCATGAGTTGGAACAGCTCGACTCAAAAGGGAACCTTGTTGAACAAGTGTCCTTGATTGCGCTTAAGCTGCGGATGGCTGCGGCTAAAAAACCCGTCAGTACGATCCTATCTGGGTTTAACACGGTTGTTTTCGCGATACCGGGCTTCGCTCGCCTGGTCAGAACAGGTGGTGTTTTTGGAGAAGAGCCGGTTTTTCTGCAGAAAACCATCATCAACCTACGCAGGCTTTCAAGCCTTGTAAATATTTGCTACGAATTTCTAGGTAGCCTAGAAGCCTCCGACGACGAAATTTTCAAGCCGTCCAATTTAAAGGCCGATCGCGTTCTAGATTTGATTGATCACGCGATTGCGGAGATTCAATCTGCGACGTCTATATCTCCTACTGAGCGCAAGCGAATTGAGGGATACCTCCACGAAGCAAAGAAACAAGCAAGCAGCACGTCTCCCTCGTGGCCAAAGATCGTTGGGGCACTTGTTATTGTCGCGGCTGTTACGAGTGGAATTGCCGATGCTCCCAACGCGACAAAGAACATAAAAGAAGCAATCGAATACATCTTGGGTACGTCTGTGGAACCCCCTACTCAGCGCCGTTTAGCTCCGGCATTGGAGAGTGAACCGCCGCCGGCGCCGATCGGTACATTCGCATAGGTTGCAGTTGCCAAGCTTCGAGACGCCGCAACTTTGGCGAAGTCGACGGTTGTAAATTTGAAGCAACACCTTGTCGCTTCGCCCAATTTCTTTAGGCCATGATTTTCATAAGTGCCTTTATTGAAAAAGTACGTAAATCGCATCTAACGCCGTTTTCGCTGGGGCAACGACGCTGAAGCTAGAGCCATTTCCTCAATCTCCGCCACCATCCGCGCGACACGATCTTCGATCTGTTCTGTCGTGAGTTTTTCGCGCAATCGTTCGACCATCAAGGGAAACGAAAACGGTGTGTAGCGTTCGCAATGTTTGAGCAGCACTTCGCTCGCGCGCAGTCGCAACAGCGCCGCTTGCAAACGCGTGGCTTCGAGTTGTCGCTCCATCACTTCGCGCACGGCTTGCTTGAGTAGCAAATTGTCGCGATCGTAGTTGGTGAACACGTCGAAGAGGAGCCCACTGCTCATTTGCAATTGCTTGTTCGTTTTGTTCGCACCCGGATAGCCTTGATCGATCAAACCCGCGACGCGGGCGATCTCGCGGAATTGGCGCTTCGCGAGTTCGGCGGCATTGAGCCCGTGCAAGATGTCGGCCTCGACGTTTCGCGTGTCGAGCAATTCGTGCAGCTTCTCTTTCGTTAGCGTTTGTTCGGTCGGCGAGACGAGTTCGAAACCGTAATCGTTCATCGAAATCGAAAACGTCTTCGCTTCGTCTTTTGCGAGGCGATAGCTGAAGAGCGTGGCGAGCCCCAAATGCACGAGCCGCCCTTCGAACGGAAAGAAGAAGAGGTGCCAGCCTTCGCGATCTTTGTAGGTTTCGATGAGCCATTGCTTTTCATCGGGCAGCGCGGAGAGTTGATTTTGCAGCGCGAAAATCGGCGCGCAGAGTTTCATCTCCGGCGTTGAATGCACGCCCCGTTTCGCTTCACCAATCAGCGCGCGCGTTGCATCCGCAAGTTGCGTTGAAAGCGGCATCTTGCCGCCCGCCCAGCGCGGCACGAGGTTGCGTTTCTTCGTCGCGCGTTTCACATAGGCCGTCATCTCGCGCACACGAATGAACTCGACGATGCGCCCGGCGAAGATGAACGCATCGCCCGGATTGAGCCGCGCGATGAAATCCTCTTCAACATGCCCAAGCCGCGCGCCGCCTTGAAATTGCACACTGATCGAAGCTTCCGACACAATCGTTCCGATGTTCAAGCGATGTCGCTGCGCGATGCGGCGATCTGTCACGACGTAGCGCTTCGTCTCGTCATCGAACACCACCTTATGAAAATCGGGATAGGCCGAGAGCGACGCGCCGCCTTTGGTGACGAAATCGAGCGTCCACTGCCATTCGTCATCGGTCAAATTCATGAAGCTCGCGGTTCGCTCAACCTCTGCGCGCAGCTCGTCGGCATCGAAGCCGCCGCCGAGCGCGCAGCTCACGAGATGTTGCGCGAGCACGTCGAGCGCGCGCCATGCGCCGCGTGTCGAGCCAGTCATACCAAGCGTGCCGAGCGGTCGTCGCGTTTCGATTCGCCCGGTCATCGCTGCTGTTCGCGCGGCGGCCGCTTCGACGAGTTCGATTGCATGCGTGGGCACGACGGTCACACGCGACTTCGCGCCGGGTTGATGGCCGCTGCGCCCCGCGCGTTGCAAGAGCCTCGCGATGCCTTTAGGTGAACCGATTTGCAGCACTTGTTCAACAGGTCGAAAGTCCACACCGAGATCGAGCGAACTCGTGCACACCACTGCGCGCAGGAGGCCGCTGCGAATGCCTTGCTCAACGAAATCGCGCGTTTCTTTATCGAGCGAACCATGATGCAGCGCGATTTGCCCCGCGAGTTCGGGCGCGGCATCGAGCAGCGCCTGATACCAAAGCTCGGTTTGCGAACGCGTGTTGGTGAAAATGAGCGTGCTCTTGGCTTCATTGATTTTCGCGACGACGCGCGCGATCATGCGCGTGCCCAAATGCCCTGCCCAAGGAAAGCGTTCGATCGTTTCCGGCATCAGCGAATCGATCACGATGTCTTTTTTGATGTCGGCGGAGATCAGCGCGCTCGCATGCTCCAGCCCCGTGCCGCCGCTATTCATTGCCGCGTCGGGGCCGATCAACACGCGCATTGCTTCATCGAGATTGCCGAGTGTGGCGCTCATGCCCCAGGTCATTGTTTGCGGGCGCTGCGTGCGTAGGCGCGCGAGGCAAAGCTCCAACAGCACGCCACGTTTCGACGAAAGCAACTCATGCCATTCGTCGACGATCACCGCGCGCAAGGCGCTCACGCGCTCGCGCCAGTCGGCTTTGGTGAGCAGTAGCGCGAGTGATTCGGGTGTTGTGACGAGCACGGTTGGTAAACGTCGATCTTGTTTCGCGCGTTCGCTCGTGGGTGTGTCACCCGTGCGGATGCCGACGGTCCATGTGGGTTGTAGTGCTTCGGTTGCTTCTTTCAACGTGAGCAACGTGTCGCCTGCGAGGGCTTTTAGTGGCGTGATCCAGAGGATGGTGAGCGGTGGTGCAGTTGTTTTCCTCTCCCCCTGGGAGAGGTCGCGCGCAGCGCGGGTGAGGGAAACAACCTTCGTTGCCGAGCTTGGTTCGGAATCAGCGCCGTTTTCCCTCACCCGCCCTTCGGGCACCCTCTCCCAGGGGGAGAGGGCAAGCAACCCACAAAACGCCGCATAAGTCTTCCCAAACCCCGTCGGCGCATGAATCAATCCGCTCTTGCCGCTCGCCTGCGCATTCCACGTATCGATCTGAAATTGAAACGGCGTCCATGCGCGCGAGGCGAAGAACGCAGCGATGTTCGGTGCAATGTCGGGAGAGCGTTTCGTGCGCGGGGGCATACGCGAATTGTGTCATCCGCGCTGCTTTGGCCGCGCAGGTTGAGCTAGATCAAGGGAGCGCGTTCGTGCTATACGTACATTCGTTCCGAACTATGAATGTGTCGCGCTATCCGGTGCGACTGAACTATGGAGAACACTGCTCAATGCAATCCGATTTGCTGCCTCACGCCCTGCATCGTGAATTTCCCAATCTAGCCGATGCGATCAACCGGTTGAAACACAGCGACACGCATTTCGCGCACCTATTGGAACAACACGACGCGATCGATAACGAAATCACCAAGAGCGAGACCGGCGTCGCGCCGATCAACGATCTCTCACTCGAAACGCTTAAGAGGCAGCGATTGCAATTGAAGGATCAGTTGTATCGGATGGCGGTGCAGGGGTGACGTATCGAGATGTCGGGAAGCTTTGCACGCGCGCCTACGAGTTGCTTCAAATTCGCTAGGTTGTCCAATTTTGTCATTCCCGCGAAGGCGGGAACCCAGACCCGGAGCTTTGGCTACGCATGCGGTGTTCCGATTCGAGCGGCGATCTCTCGGTCTGGGTCCCCGCCTTCGCGGGGATGACAGGTTAGGTAGGGGGCGATCCCATCGCACCGCGTGGCCCGTCGGGCGCAATCTCATTGCGCCGCAAATTGATACCTGTTGAACACGATTGAGGAAATACGCTTCGCACGCCGCACAAGGTGCGATGGGATCGCACCCTACTTGCGAACGGCCACTTTCCAAATTTTTCGGCCAATCCATCCGAAAAGGATTGTGAGGAGAAGCGCTTCGATAGGACCTAACAGATATGCGCTGAAAACAATGTTCGCGCCGTCTGCTGTGGCGAATTCGATTTCCTCCGCTGTCACCGCCGTCTCATTTCGAATACGCCACTTCGTAGTTACTGCAAGAAAACACAGATTCCACGTAGCGATGAATGAGCATACAAATCCAAGCCAATAAACCCGCTTGCTTCTAGTAGCGCATGCGACGAACATGATTAGCAGCGGCGCTAGATATGACAGCCACCAGTACATGTTGTAGATGCCGCTTTGCATACGTCCGTAATTTACACCGCCACCGGCGCCTTAATCGCCCCATGCGATTGATAGTTCACCACTTCAAAATCCTCATACTCGTAGTCGAAAATCGACACCGGTTTGCGTTTGATGTTGAGCGTGGGCGGCGCGAGTGGTTCGCGCGTGAGTTGTAGATCGACTTGTTCGAAGTGGTTGTTGTAGATGTGGCAATCGCCGCCGGTCCAGATGAATTCGCCAACGTCGAGGTCGCATTGTTGCGCGAGCATGTGCGTGAGCAGCGCGTAGCTTGCGATGTTGAACGGGACGCCTAGGAAGAGGTCGGCGCTGCGTTGGTAGAGTTGGCAGGAAAGTTTGCCGTTTGCGACGTAAAACTGAAAAAACGCATGACAAGGCATCAGCGCCATCTTCGAGAGCTCGCTCACATTCCACGCGGAAACGATGATGCGGCGCGAATCGGGATTGGTTTTGAGTTGTTTGACGACTTCCGCGATTTGATCGATGTGGCCGCCATCGGGCGTCGGCCATGATCGCCATTGCACGCCGTACACGGGGCCAAGATCGCCATCGGCTTTCGCCCATTCGTCCCAAATGGTGACGCCGCGTTCTTGCAACCATTTCGCATTGCTGTCGCCGCGCAGGAACCAAAGCAATTCGTAGGCGATGGCTTTCCAAAACACTTTCTTCGTAGTGATCAGCGGAAAGCCGCGTTGCAAATCGAAGCGAAGCTGCGCGCCGAAGGTGGAGAGCGTGCCGGTGCCCGTGCGGTCGCCCTTCGCCGCGCCGTGCGTGCGCACGTGGCGCAGGAGATCGAGATAAGGTTGTTCGAGTGCGGGCAACACGGCGGACTTTTCGGCGATGGAATTCATTCGCCGAAGTTTAGTGAAACGTCAAATGCTCAGCACGCTTCCCTCTGCGATGAGCGATGAGATTTCATTTAAACTTCAGATGCTATCGCCCAATACTATTGGGCGAATGGGGCAATTATTGTTACTTTCGAAAACAATAAAATATCGAACGATTGCCAAATAAAATCGGGCGACGGTGGACTGGGCTGAAAAGAATTCCCGCAGAGTTTCTACGGCTCTCACGAGGCTATGTCAAACCGATCATCACAACATCGCGATAGTTCTTGTTTGCCTGCAACTGCTCGTACCAACGCCACAGGTTCGGCAGTTTTTCACGATACTGTGCGAGGCCGACGTCTTCGAGTTTCAACTGATCCCAGGTGTACATCAGAATGCCGAGCGGCACGTCGCCCATCGTCATCGCGTCACCGGTGAGCCACTTCGTTGCAGCGAGTT
>JBOFBL010000711.1:0-27299 GCA_051645545.1 Casimicrobium sp.
GGAGGGCTTTTTTATTGGGGCGGCGATTTGTTCGCCCGTGTTGAGCCGCTAAGGTTTGCGCGCTGGGCTCTTTCGTTTTAGCTGTTCCAAATAGCCTCGCGCTTTCGCTTGTAATCCTTCGTCCTGCGCTTTGTCTGCGATACGAAGACAAGTTTCAAAGTAGCTTCGCGCTAGCTTATCGTCGTTACCTTCGTAGGCGAGCACACCAAGCTGGAAAGTGATGTCGAATTCGCGCTCGGTGTTAGCGTTGGCGCGTGCGATACGAAGTGCACGCTGCAACATCGGCTCAGCACCTCGTGGATCATTCAACGCATGCGAGTTCTGCGCAATATTGATGATCACTCCGAGTAGCTCTTTGCCATCGGCGCCATAGACTTTTTCAGCATCTGCGAGCATATTTCGATTGTTTTCGAGGGCGCGCGCATACTGCTTTGTCTCGTGCAGCACATAACCGAGAGATTGCCGCAATCCCAAACGCTGCCCTTCGTTGAGCGTTTTGACAGCAGCAGAAAGCATGACTGCGCGCTCAATATGTGGCAACGCCTTGCTGAACTCGCCATCGGCCTGGTAGATCTCGCTCAACCTGTCGTGTAAGCGCGTGATTTCATCGGGGTTCAGCGCATTCGATTTCACGTTCGCTTTGATCGCACGTTCACCAAAACTTGCCGCTTCTTCGTACTCTGAACGCTTGTATTGCAATAGCGAGAGCATCGCGTAGAGACGAGTTACCTCCGCTGACGCGGCACCGCTGCGGAGCGCCGCTGTCTCTAGCGCTTTGAGATCATCGTACATCTTCGAGCCGCTAAACATCTCGTCTTCCGCGAGTAATTTTTTCTGCAAGGGTTCGAATTTTTTCGCAAACTCTGGTGCCATGCGTGCCACTTGATCGGTCGCGAGTGCAACGCTGGGCTTCAATAACGAAAGCGCGCCGAGTAGTGCCGCTCCAACGATTTTTATCATGGTGATGCAGGTGTTAATGCGTTTTCCAAATCGCAGTTTAGCAAAGCGGATTAAGTTCTGATTGCACCTATTTTCGTGCGCGTGCGCGCCAGACAACTAGTCCGTAGATCGCTACGTTCAACAGCAAAACGCCCGCGCCGAGCGCGACTTGCACGTCGCGCGTCAAACCTTGGGGATAGATCACACCGAGCAAATAGCGCTCGATAAAGCTACCTGTGTAACCTGTCTCGCCGCCCAATCGCCGCAAACTATTTTCGATTGGCGTTAACGGGCAAATCCGGCCATTGAACATCACGTAACTCGCCCACGCTGCGCAGCCTAAATGAACGAGCGCGAACCAACGCGGCACGCGCCGCCAAAGGAGCAGCGCAGCGCCCGCCACCGCGAACACGATGAACGCAAAATGAATGACAAGTACCAAGTCGGCGAGTAAGCGATAAATCATGTTTTGCGCTGCTGCTCCTAGTCGGAGCGTTCACTTTAGCGCAGAACGAGTCGAACTGTTTCGCGATCGGTTGAACCTGATCCCAAAGGTGTATTGTTGCAAGCAAACGCAGTTTTGCTGCGAGTAGAAAGTGCAAACAATGGCGACTAAAAAACTCGATCTTGTTTTGTTTGGCGCAACCGGTTTTACCGGGCGGCAAACGCTCAAACACCTCGCGCAGCATGTGCCGAAAAACTTCAAGTGGGCGATCGGCGGTCGCAACAAAGAAAAACTCGAAGCCTTGTTGCCGTTGTGCGAAGACGCTGCGTCGCAACCCTCGATTGCGATCGCCGACAGTACCGATACAAAGAGCGTCGACAAGCTCGTTGCATCGACGAACGTCATCATCCAACTCGCGGGCCCCTACGCAGCACACGGAGAACACTTCGTCGCAAGCGCCGCGAAACACGGCACGCATTACCTCGATCTCACCGGCGAAATCGGTTGGGTAAAAACGATGATTGAGCGCTATCACGATGCGGCGGTCGAATCGAAAGCGAAGATCGTCCCGGTTGCAGGTTTCGAAGCGCTGCCGTTCGATATTGCCGCACTCTACGCCGCACAAAAGCTGTTCGATGAGACCGGCGAGCGCGCAACGAAAATCGAAATCATCAATCGCTTCACGGGGCCGCCCGCATTTCGTCCGCGCGATATTCTCTCGGGCGGCACGATGGCAACCATTAAAGGCATGCTCGAAGGCGACGACGCGAGCGCAATGAACGATCCTGCGGCGCTCGTGACCGACGAAAAACTCGCGCAGCAAATTCGCGACGAGCATCCCTATGATTTCTCTGCGCGCTACAACGAGGACGCTGGCGCGTGGCTTGCGCCAACGGTGCCTGCGCCGTTCATCAATCCGCCGGTCGTTTATCGCACGATGAGCTTGCTCGCGCGCACGAAGGGCTCACCATTTGCGACGGATTGCGAATACATCGAAGGGCTTTCGACGAAACCGTTCGCGCCGTTTTCACTCGCGCAACGCGTGGTCGCCGAAATGCTCGCGCTGAGTTTCAAGGCGATGACGAAATCGATCGCGCGTAACGGTCGCCTCGATCAAATGGGTCGCGCTGCCGCGAAACAATTCTTCGATTGGGTTGGTCCCGCGAGCGGCCAAGGTCCGAGTGAAAAACATCTTGAACAAACCGGCTTCAGCCTTCGCGTGCGCGCGACGGGCGCATCGGGCGCGAGCGTTTCGATCCGCGCGAAGGCAAACGGGCATCCCGGATACAAATCAACTGCGATGCTCGTCGCCGAAGCGGGGCTCCTGCTCGCTGGCGCTGGCGCGCCGGGCACGACTGCGCTGCCGCGTCGCAATGGTGTGCTCACACCCGCGAGTGCGTTTGGTGCGAGCGCGACGTCTGCGTGGGAGCGTGCAGGTTTGGTGTTCGATATGTCGAACAATATGCCATAGACGAAAAACAACATTGGTGCTCGTTGCCCAATTTATTTGGGCTAAGTGAAGTTTTTTGCTATTTGTTGAAACTATATTTTTTGTCTTTATCGCCCCGATAATATCGGGCGAAAAGCGATAAAGATGGATTACGTTTTTCCGGCGTAAAGATGAGATGCTTCGAGCAATAATTTCGCCCACTCAAGCTCTTCATCATTGCGCGGCGCGAAGACAAACGTCACATCCGGCGACACGATGTTTCGCATCGCAAGCGGATGCCGCAACGCCCAACCTTTCGCAATGGCTGCATCGCGAACGTCCGCAGGCAAGGTCAGATGCATGCTGCCAACCGGCGGATTGTGAATATGCGCGAACTCCAAATCCACCATGAACGCGTTGCGATCATGTGACGCATCTTCGCGGTTAAACGTCAAAGCGCGCGAACCTGGCGGCGCGATGTGCGTGGGACGCTCCACCACTTTCGCGAGTGAAAACGCATAGTCTGCGAGCTTCTCAATCACGCGCCAATCCTCGGGAAACTGTTCGAGCTGTTCCTGCGGATTGGTCGGCGTCATGCGCGGCGGTGCGCCTTTGCGCGCAGGAAGTTTTGCGATGCGATCAATCAATGTGTTCATGTACTGCTCCAGTGTTTACGTCAATGATCCCATGCGACCGGCCTGATAGTCGGCAATCGCGCGGTTGATATCGTTTTGATTGGTCATTGCGAACGGACCGTGTCGAACGACGGGTTCGTCGAATGGTTTGCCGAGAAACACTGCGACGTGAGCATCCTCGGTTGCGCTGAATTCGAGTAGGCCGCCACTGCGACCGAACGCAACTGCTTGCGCGACGCTCACCGATTCGCCAGCAACGTTGATGCCGCCGCGAATTACCAATGCGAAAGCGTTCGTACCTTCGGTGACTGCGTAACGAAACGATTCGCCCGCGCGCGCGGCAACATCGAGCAAAGTGACTTCGCTGGGTAGTGGTGTCACTGCGGCAATCGTTTGTTCGCCGTCAGCGTACGCGCCAAACGCAACTTTCACGCGTGCGCCGCCCGCTTGCGTAACGCGCGGCATGTCGTCGCGAAGAATGTGAATTGCCGCAGACGGCATGTGTTTATCTTTTGCCGCGAGATTCACGAAAATTTGCAGACCGTGTGCGACCTTGCCGTTCTCGACAGGCACCTCATCGTGCACAACACCCGAACCCGCGACGGTCCAGTGCGAGTCACCTGGACGAATCTCCGACGTATCGCCACGCGAATCGCGGTTATTGAATCCTGTCTCCGCGTCGTCGAACATGTAGGTCACCGCGGAGAAGCCTGCGTGTGGATGCGGCGGGAACGTAGGTTCGCTCATCCGATAGTGATCAGCCATCAGGTAGGGATCCATCAAAGCGTAGTCGCCGCGAATGCCGAACGCCTGAAAACCCGTGCCGTGCTTCATCGATTGCACTTGCAGGCGTTGTTGAACTAGTAATGGTTTCATTGATGCACTCCGTAAAGCGATTTGCGATAAGCGAATTATTGGTATTCCAATTGGTTTGCATAGATAGTATTTTTTGAAACTTATGTTCCAATAATGGAACTTAACGAAATACTGGGAAATGCCCATGACACCTAGCCTGGACGATCTCTATCTTTTTGCCGAAATAGCAAACAGCGGTGGCTTGATTCGCGGCGCGAAGCGCCTTGGTTTGCCGAAATCAACCGTGAGTCGTCGCCTTGCGCAGCTTGAACGCGATGTCGGTGCAAAGCTTATCGATCGCGATGCGCGTCATTTCGAACTCACCGAAACGGGTCGTGCGTACGCGGAACGCGCGCAACGCATGGTCGATGCGTATTCGGAAACGCAGGAGTTTTTAGCGCAGCGCGACGCCAAACCTCGCGGCGTATTGAAGATCGCGATGCCCGCCGATTTCGCGATCTTCTTTTTGTCAGAGGCCATCACGTCGTTCACTAAAACCTATCCGAACGTGACACTCGACATCGAAGCCTCGCCGCAGTTAGTTGACATCATTGGCGACCGCTTCGATCTTGCCATTCGCATGGGAAAACTCGCTGATTCAAGTCTCGTTGCGAAACCGCTTGCATCGCTCTCGCGACACTTCTACGCGAGCAAAGCGTTTCTCAAAAAACACGGTGTACTGGAAACGCTCGATGACCTCGCCGAGCTCCCGTTCGTCTCGCTGCAAACGCAAGCGCTCAGCATGTCTACGCTTTCGATTCCGCTAAAAAAAGGCAACGCAACGTTCACACCGCGTACCGTCATCAAAACCAACTCAATCGGCCTCACGCGCTCGCTCGCAATCGCAGGCGCGGGCGTCGCGCTGTTGCCCGATGTGATGACGCAAGCGCCGCTCGTGCGCGTACTAGAAGAGATTGAACCGATAGCTGCCGAAGCGCATTTCATCTTGCCGCAACGCCAATGGTTGCCCGGGAAGACGCGAGCGTTTATTGAGCATGTTCAAGCGTTCTGTTCGCATTCGCAACTGCCCAAAGGTTAAATTTCGGTATATGCCATCGTTCGATTAACCGGGTATCGTATGACGCTTCGCCACCGCATTGCCAACATTCTTCATCGTCCTGAGTCGCCTTCGGCGCTCGGACGCCGAATCAATCTCGCGTTGGGTGTTTTGATTTTTCTCAACGTTGTGGCGATGGTGGTCGACACCGTGCCCGAGCTACCGCAAGTGTGGCACGACGCGCTCGGCGTATTCGAAACCGTGTCGTTCGCGATTTTTGCTGTTGAGTATGTCGCGCGCGTTTGGTCGATCGTCGAGATTCCGAAGTTTGCAAAACCGGTGACTGGGCGATTACGTTTCGCTGTTCGCTTTCTGCCCTTGATCGATCTCGCAGCGCTCTTGAGTTATTTCGCGCCATTCGATTTGCGATTCTTGCGTTTGTTGCGCGTCGTGCGCTTGTTGCGTGTGCTGCACTTGTCGGAGTACAACGCGCCGATGCGCGCGATCGGGCGCTCGATCCGCGCGCGCAGACGACTGCTCGTGATCGCTGTCGTTGCGATGTTGATTCTGATTTTCTTCGCCGCATCGGGGATGTACTTCATCGAGCGAGACGCGCAACCGAAGGCGTTCTCAAGCATTCCTGCGGCAATGTGGTGGGCGGTGATGACGTTAACGACGGTGGGCTACGGCGATGTCTACCCGATCACGCCGCTCGGTAAATTCTTCGCAGCCGTGATCGCGACGGGCGGCATTGCGGTGTTTGCGTTGCCGATGGCGATCATCACCGCCGCGATTCTCGACGTGAAGGTCGAAGAGGAAAAGCGTAAACCGGAGCGCGATGAACCGTAGTCGCACGCCGATTCGGGGTTTTCAGGCATTTTCTTGCGAAAGAAGCACGCTACGATAGCGTGTTCTCGTTTCTCTCCAAAGCAAAAAAATGAAACTCAATAAGGTTGGAAAAGTACTCGCGGTCGTCACCGCATCGCTCATCACGGCATCGTCTTTCGCGCAATCCTGGCCGACAAAGCCCGTGAAAATCGTCGTGCCTGCGCCTGCGGGCTCGTCGCTCGACATCGTCGCACGCTTGCTCGGCGACAAACTCAAAGACAAATGGGGGCAACCTGTCGTTGTCGAACCAAAGCCCGGCGCAGGCGGCATGCTCGGCGTCGATCAAGCGGCGAAGGCCACCGATGGTCACACGCTGGTGATCGGCTTTCCGGGGCCGACTGCGTACGCGCCATTCCTCTACAAAAAGATGCCGTACGACGCGATGAAAGACATCGTGCCGATCGTGGTAACGACGACGCAGCCGAATGTGCTTGCGGTGAATGCAAACTTGCCGGTGAAGAATGTGCAAGAGCTGATTGCGTACGCAAAGGCGAATCCGGGCAAGCTCTCGTACGCGAGCGTGGGCAATGGTTCGTCGTCGCATCTCGCGATGGAGTTGCTCAAATCCGAAGGTGGGTTCGATGCAGTGCACGTGCCATTCAATGGCGCACCGCCTGCGGCGCAATCGGTGGCTGCAGGTGATACACAGGTACTATTCGCTGTTGCGTCAGGCATCGCGAGCCTCGTGCAGGCGGGCAAGATTCGTCAGATTGCCGTGACGAGCATGGGGCGCTTCGATTCGCTCAAGGATTTGCCAAGCATCAACGAAAGTGGTGTGAAAAACTTCGAAGCGATTGCGTGGAATGGGTTGTTCGGCCCGTCGTCATTGCCTGCGGATGTTGTTAACAAGATCAATATCGACGTGAATGCAGTGCTTGCGATGGACGATGTGAAGACTCGTTTAGTTGCTGCTGGCATGGCACCGGGCGGCGGCGCGCAAGCCGCATTCAAAACGATGCTCGATGCCGACATGAAAAAGTGGGGCGGAACGATTAAGCGCCTGGGCGTGCAGCTGGACTAATCGAAAAATAATCGTCCAACTTTGATTCAAACTATTTTCATAAACACCCTATTTAATTGGGCGAATCGTTATATTTAATAGTTTATTGATATTTACTAAATAACGAACCTTCGCCCAATTAATTTGGGCGAGTAAAGCAATAGTTTGAACGACACTTAAGTCATCATTTCAGAAAAGAAAACACCCCGTCCACGGGGAGCAGACGGGGTGCGAATGCGATTCAGTAGGGTTCAACGCTGCTCCGGGGAAAGGGTGATTTTTGGAGCATCGGTCGTTTGGGCAAACGACGAATCGCAGGACTTATTTTTAATGCGGCGAACGTCTTCGTCGACTATCAAAAGCATCAGGTCGACGCTGAAAAAAGAAATGCCCCGCGTGCTGGAGGTAACACGCGGGGCGAATGTGTCGATGCGAATCGGAATTGGGATTCGCCGCATCGACGCTCTCACGGAGGACTCGGGAAAGACTGATGTTTCCCGAAACCAATTTTGCGTCAGCGTGTTACCGTTGAACCCACACGTGTAAGTAGTATCTGCGTCAATTGAAAGCGAACTCATGAAATACCATCGCCTCGGTCAATCGAATCTGCGTGTCTCAGCATTGTGTTTGGGCACGATGATGTTTGGTGATCAAACGAGCGAAGCCGAATCGCTTTCGATCGTCGCCCATGCGCGCGAACAGGGCATGAATTTCATTGACACGGCCGATGTGTATGCCAAAGGCGCGAGTGAGGAAATTACCGGTCGTGCAATCAAACACGATCGCGAGGCTTGGGTGCTCGCAACCAAATGCGGCAACAAGATGGATGATGACAATCCAAACATGTGGCGGCATTCGCGCAAGTGGATCATGCAAGCGTGTGACGCGTCGTTGAAACGGGTTGGCACTGACTACATCGATCTTTATTACCTGCATCGCGATTTCGAAGAAGATAGCGTCGAGGAAACCGTGGCTGCCTTGGGCGATTTGATTCGTTCGGGAAAGATTCGCTACTTCGCACTATCGAATTTTCGCGGTTGGCGCATCGCGGAAATCGTCGCCGAATGCAAACGGCAGAACGTGCCGCGTCCGATTGCATGTCAGCCGTATTACAACTTGCTCAATCGCCTGCCAGAGGTCGAAATTCTTCCAGCGTGCGGTTATCACGGGCTTGGCGTAGTGCCGTATTCGCCGATTGCGCGCGGTGTGTTGACGGGTAAATACAAACCGGGCGGTGCGTTACCCGAAGGCTCGCGCGCCGCGCGTAGCGATCGACGTTTTATGCAAACGGAATGGCGCGAGGAATCGCTCGTGATTGCGCAACAACTCGAAGATCATGCGAAGAAAAAGGGCGTGAGCCTGGTTCAATTTGCAACCGCGTGGGTACTCGCGAATCGATTCGTCACTAGCGTGATCGCGGGGCCAAAATCACTTGAACAATTCAAACCGTATTTCGGCGCGACCGATTACGTGTGGAGTGAGGACGATGAAGCGATTGTCGACTCGCTGGTGCCAAAAGGGCATCCGAGCACGCCTGGCTATCACGATCCGATGTATCCATTTGTCGGTCGGTAGCGAAAATAAAAAAGCCGTGCGACTTAACGTCAGCACGGCTTTCGTTTTCTAGTGCGCACAATGGCGCGCTTTGAAAATTAGCGACGCTTCGCGGTTGCTTTCGGCGCAACTTTCGCGGCGGCTTTCACTTGCGAACCCGCAAATTCAACGCCTTCTTTAGTCGCCTTCGCAACCGTCTCGAATGCAGCCATCGAGGTCTCGACAGCAGCCTTCATTGCGGAGACTGCGTAGTCAGCGCCTGGAACGTTTTGCGGAGCAGCTTTTGCAACGCGATCCAAGTTTGCAACGAATGCCTTAGCGGCTTCGGCAGCTTGTTGCTCGGCGAATGCGAACGCTTCAGTTTGAGCGGAAGCAACCATGTCGAGCGCAGTGCGTGAGGTCGAAGCAGCCCATTCAGCTTTCTCTTCGAGTTGCTTTGCGCGAAGCGGCACGAAATCTTGTGGTGCTTTAACAGCAGCAAGCGCGTGCAGGTCGGCAGTCGTTGCAGCAGCGAATTCGCTGGCAGCTTGTACGCCGAAGCTTGATGCCTTGGTGCTGAACGCAACCGCTGCGTCCATGCCCTTAAGCATGTTGGCAACGTAAGCGCGGTTCATTTCGGCGACTTGTTCAAATACTGGAAACATCATGAATCTCCCAAAAGAAAATGGTTGATGCAGTGGGGCGAGGAGGGGTTACCTTGTTTTGCTGCATTGCACAAAGCGAATGTTAGGGGCGTTTGAAACTGGAATCAAGTATTTTTTGTTGCGACGCAACAATTTAGAGTCCGACTTCAGACTTTCGCCGTGCCAAAGCCTGGTTTTTGCGATGCGTCAGGCGTGACCATGTGGACAGGGGCTCAACTAGAATTCGGCAGTGCACAAATAAAGGAGTCGTCATGGCGACCAAGTCAGGGACCGGCGCGCGCGCTGCGGGCGCATCGCGCGCAATTCGCATCATCAAAAAGTATCCGAATCGTCGCTTGTACGACACGGCGACGAGCGGCTACATCACGCTCGCCGACGTGCGTCAAATGGTGATCGAAAACACGCCGTTTCAAGTTCGCGATGCAAAGACTAACGACGAGCTCACGCGGCAAATTCTTCTGCAAATCATTTTGGAAGAAGAAGCGGCCGGAATGCCGATGTTCTCCAACGAAATGCTCGCGCAAATGATTCGCTTTTATTCGACCGCAATGCAAGGTGTGGTCGGCGGTATCTTCGAACAGAACGTTCGCGCATTCACCGATTTCCAACGCAAGATGAGCGAGCAGGGTGCATCGCTTGCAGGCAACGGCGCGGCCGATCCTGCGAAGTTCGGCAGCGACGTCTGGCAACAATTCATGCAGATGCAAGCGCCGGCAATGCAGGGCGTGATGGGCAATTACCTCGAGCAGTCCACGAAAATGTTCATGGACATGCAGCAGAAAATGCAAGAGAGCACCAAGCAGTTTTTCCCGGGGCTTGGCTTTCCAGGGTTCGGTGACAAAAAGTAGCGTTGCGCTACGCGCAGGACGACGCTGCGCTAAGACGTCGCTTCGCTATGACGACGCTCCCGTTGGTTGCTAGGGCGCGAAGCAGTATCAATTGTTTTCTCTATTTCCAGCACACTATTTCACAACGCAGACCGACTTGTTAGCGCGCCGCAGATCGACAAGCTTTGCGTCCTAGCGACCGAAGGGAGCGTCGTCTTAGCGCGTAAAGCGCGTCGTCGTAGCGAAGCGACGTCCTTTTGGCGCGCGACTGCATCAAAGTTTGATTGAAGAGTAATTTATGCAAACGACAAACTCCGCGCCAAAAGTTGGCTTTGTTTCGCTGGGCTGCCCAAAGGCGCTAGTCGACAGCGAACAAGTTTTAACGCGTTTGAAAGCCGAAGGCTACGCCACCGTCGGCGATTATTCGGACGCCGATCTGGTAGTCGTCAACACTTGCGGCTTCATCGATGACGCGGTCGCTGAATCGCTTGATGCCATTGGCGAAGCTATCGCAGAAAACGGCAAGGTAATCGTGACTGGTTGCCTGGGCGCGAAAGAAGGCGGCGATTTCATTCGCAATGTGCATCCGAAAGTGCTCGCCGTCACCGGGCCACATGCGCCGAACGAAGTGATGGACGCGGTGCATTTGCATTTGCCGAAGCCGCACAACAAATTCATCGATCTCGTACCCGATCACGGCGTGAAATTAACGCCGAAGCATTACGCGTATCTGAAAATTTCCGAAGGTTGCAATCATCGTTGCAGCTTTTGCATCATCCCTTCAATGCGCGGCGATCTTGTGAGCCGACCGATTGGTGAGGTAATGCGCGAAGCAGAATCGCTCGTGAAATCCGGCGTGAAAGAACTGCTCGTGATTTCGCAAGACACCTCGGCCTACGGCGTCGATGTGAAATACCGCACCGATTTCGTGAACGGCAAACCCACCAAAACGCGCATGCTCGAACTCGCCGATTCGCTCGGGAGCTTAGGCGCGTGGGTGCGCATGCATTACGTGTACCCGTACCCGACGGTCGATCACGTGATTCCGCTGATGGCGCAGTCAACGATCGATTCGAATCGTCGCGTGCTGCCGTATCTCGACGTGCCGTTTCAACACGCCAGCCCGCGCATTTTGAAGCTCATGAAACGCCCCGCAAGCGGCGAAAAAAACATCGAACGCATTCAAGCCTGGCGTAAAGAATGCCCCGAGCTCACGATTCGCTCCACGTTCATCGTCGGCTTCCCTGGTGAGACGGAGACCGAGTTCGAAGAACTGCTCGACTTCCTGCGCGAAGCCCAACTCGATCGCGTCGGTTGCTTCGCCTACTCGCCCGTCGATGGCGCAACCGCAAACGATCTGCCCGACGCGTTACCCGATGAAATCAAAGAAGAGCGTCGCGAACGCTTCATGGAAGTGCAAGCGGAGATTTCGGAAGCAAGACTGCGCGCAAAAATCGGCCGCGAGATTGAAGTGATCGTTGACGACGTGCAAGACAACATCGCCGTCGCAAGATCATGGGCGGACGCGCCTGAGATTGATGGGCTCGTTCACATTCAGAATGGCGAAGAGCTGAACGTTGGCGATGTTGTTCGCGTGAATGTGGTTGAGGCTACGGAACATGATTTGATTGGGATTTTGCCGAATTGATTTCAGTCGTTGTCGCAACTGGCGCGCATGGGATTGTCTTTTTGAGGAGAGCGAAGTGGTTTGTCGGACTTTTGAAGTAGCACTCGTTGCGGTCGCAACATTTTTCGCAACTCTAAGTTTTGCAAATACGTTGAGTCAGTTTGATGCAGCGCAGCTCGACGGTGAGTGGAGCGAGGTTGTAGCGCCGAAACACGCATGCAAGTCGGATACGCCTCGCGTAAAGTTCAAGCTAAGTGATGATCGAAAGACGCTCGCTTTTTCACTTAGCGAAAAAATCTTACTCACAAATGGCAAGGAGTCAGATAAGTATGATGCCGCGGTGTTGAAAGAAGAGCCGCACGCATTGTTCATACGATACCCAGATGCCGACCTTTCCAAAGCGCAGGCGGAATGGGAAATGAGAGTAATAGGTCCAGGTGTTTATCGTTGGCGATCGCTGGCATGGAAAGAGGGCACTTACAACGGTGTCATTGGAGTTCGGTGCGGACGCTAGCCGCGCGTTAGGTAGGCTCCCATGCCCACCAACACGTACCTGTTTCGCAACCGCTCGGCGGGCAGAGAGCTACCCACCCCACAAATTTCGCCCGCGCTTAGCGGGCTTGCATGGATAAAGCGCGGCGAGAATTAGGGGTGCCGATTTGACTTGAGGCTTGAGGTATGGCTTTGGTTCGTAAATCTTTTGCTCGATTCTTTAATCGCTTTGCAATGTCCACTGTTTTGATCGCCTGCGCCGTCGCCGCGACCCAGGCACGTGAAGCTCGTACCGAAGACATTACAACCGCCGAGTTCAAAGGCCGCTGGTACGCTGCCACAACGAAGCCAGCATCGGCGGTCGGCATTTTGTTGATCGGTGGCAGCGAAGGCGAGCTCTTGCTGGCCGATGCGATTGCGCCGAAGCTTGCTGCGCTCGGATACCCGGTGCTCGGCGTGAATTATCACGGCGGGTTTGCGGATCGGTCGCGGCCGCTTGCAAATGTGCCGCTCGCACAATTCGACGCGGCGGCGAAGTGGATGCAGCGCGAACGCGGCGTGCGTCGTGTGGTTGTGCTGGGCGAGTCGCGCGGCAGTGAAGCGGCGCTGTTAACGGCGCTAGATTCGCGCCACGTGGCCGGAGTGATCGCGGTGGTGCCGTCGGTTTACGTGTGGTCGGCGGTGGGAAGCGCCGAGGTGGATGGACCGAGCGGCTGGTCGCGGGGCGGTAAGCCGCTGCCGTTTGTTCGTCCGGTAAAAGAGGATTCCCCAAACGCAGGCACGTTCACGCGCGCGTTAAAAGCCGACCCGAGCGTGGAGCGCGCAACGATTCCTATCGAGCGGATTCGCGTGCCGGTATTGATGATCGGCGGTGACGATGATGCCGTCTGGCCAGCGGGTGATTTCATTCGCGCAGCCGAAGCGCGGCGCAAAAAATACAACACGAAAACGCCATTTGAAGCGCTCGTACTCTCCAACGCGGGACATCGTTTGCTTGGCCACGGCGCGAGCTCGCCCACGGAAACATACGCATGGCAGGGCGGCGAGTTCACTGCGCGCTACGGCGGTACCGAGCTGGGCAATGCGCGTGCGCGAGCGGAGGCTTGGCGAGCAATGATTCTCTTTCTCGAAAAGATCGCTCGGTAGTGTTGTAGCGCGTAAGGTGCGCCCCATCCCATAGTAGAGCGACTTCGTCGCACCTCGTGCACATGCGTGCGAAACGCAATTCTTCGATTCAAATTTATTGGTATCAATTTGTGGTGCAATAGGATTGCACCCTACCCATGAACATCACCCTCGAACCCGTTTCCCACACACCCGAAAACGCGAATCGCGCGCAGCGCATTCTCGAAGCGGCGCCGACGTATGAGCGCTTGGTGTCCGATAAAGATGTTTCGCCTGAAGCGGGCGAGGAGTTTTTCACGGCGCTTCCGCCGGGCAAAACGCACGACGAGAAAGCGTGCTTCGTCATTTGTTGCGACAACGAAGACGTCGGCGTGATCGATTGCATTCGCGCGTGGCGTGAGATCGGTTTTGCGCATATTGGGCTTTTGTTAATTGCCGAATCTCATCAAGGACGCGGTATCGGTGCGATAGCGATGGATGAGCTGGAGCGTTGGATCTCCGCGACCTGGCCCGAGACGCATACCTTGCGTATCGGCGTGATTGAAAACAATCTCACCGCGTTTGCGTTTTGGAAGAAACTCGGATTTGTTGACACGGGAGAGCGGCGCGACAATGGTTTTGTCGCGCCAGCGGCTGTTATGTTGAAACCGCTTCGTTTTTAGCGAAGTTTGCTCGCGTTTTGGACGCGGTTTCGCGCGCGAGCGCGCTCCCACAATTTGAGCGCGTTGCTGAGAGAGGACACGCTATTTTTTAGGTGCAGTTGTACTCGCAGCTTCGCTGCACTCGCCAGAAGAAAGCGCGTTCTCTGTATCGCACTTCAATACACCTTCGAGTTCGCTCAAGCGAGAGCGGATGGGCTTCGCGCATCGTTGCTCGACGGTTTTTCCATTTGCGAGTGTTGCGGTGACGCCGGCGCTGCGCTTGCCGTCTTCGCTGTAGTCGAACACCGCGTAGTCGGTGTCGTTATGGCGGAACGTGAGCTCGGTCCGGTCAACTTGTGCGCGAAAGTAATGCGCATACTTGATCGAATCGCGACCGGTGTTGGCGTCGTGAGGAAACTTGAGTTCAATGCGCGATGGCGATGCGCCAAAGCGATATTGCAACGCCCCGCCCGCGCGTAACGTGTCGGCTTTTGTGCCGCATACGCTCACCCATTTTTTACTACGCGTGGTTTGGCACGCGAAGTAGGTGTGTTCGCTGGCTGCGCAGAGCCCCTTTGCGGTCGCCGTGGCGCTCACTCTCGCGTCGCCACCCGCCTGTGCGAGCGGTGACAGCGCTATCGTGGCTATTGCCGCGCATATCGCCACAGCAGTCATCACGTGCCCACCCGAAATCACGGTCGACCTCGTCAAGGCTTCCCTTTCGCAAGCGCGACATACTTTTCATGCGCTGCTTTCATTTTTTCGTCGTACTTGTTTTTCTTGTACTTTGGCCCGTTGTAGCCGCTCGCGAATTTAGTCCAATCGCCAGCGCGCAGTGCGGTCAACAGATTCGGATGGGCCGCGACGAAATTAGTGAACGCCAATAAGTGTTCGCGTTCGCCTCGGGTCATCGCCATCACGAATTGCTTCACAGAGGCGAAACCTGCCGCGCTAAAGTTCTCACCCATGATTTGGAAACGCCCCCACGACGCCGACATGAGTGCTGCGTTTTGGTTAAGGCCATACGCCTCTTGAAGTTTGCCGTACTGTGCGGAGAATTTTCCGTAACCGCCATCCGTTTTTTGCGAGATTACGGGATGCTTCGCGGCGAATGCGCCTGCGGTTAAGCGATGAAAATAATGCCGCTCGAAAAGAATGCGCGGGCGGTTGTAATCGTCGAACGCCTTGCCTTGGGTTTCGACCTCAGCCACCGCTTTCACCGAGGGTACATCGACATTAAGCGTTGCTGCGGCGTCAACGTAATCCTGCTCCTTAAGGCCTGGCTTTGGCGCGAAGCAGCTATAGAACAAGAAGCTCACATCGGGTTCGAGCACGCCGCGATTGACTTGCGACGCCTGCGGAAAAATACTTTGCAGCAAACTGCGTCCCACCACATCCGGCGAGGTGCCGAGGATTGGTGCCAATGTTCCGTCGTGTGGCGCCCAAGGCGAGGACTGTTGTTGAGTGGTTCCGGGCAGTTGATAAAAGGCCATGAACACATCCCATCGCAAAAATGACAACGGAATAATTATCCGTTCTTTTGCGATTCAATGGTGTTGCGGTTTAAGGGCATCGCTGGTTTGAATGAAAAACATTGTGCTGAATCATCGAAAACACTAATAAGAATTTAGTGCTTTTGCCCGTTTTTATTGGGCTAAAAGAATTTAATTGTGTATTTCGATACATTTAATAATTTCAGTTATCGCCCAATTAAATATGGAGTTAGAAAAAATGTTGAAAAATGTTTTTCGACATTAACCAGGCGCTTTGTGCGTCGTAATGTGTGCCGCGATGCATTTCCAGCGACCGTCCGATTGTTTGTGCCAAATGTCGGTATAGCGACTCACGCCTTTGCGACCGTCTTTGAGCTCATATGAATTCTCCGCGTGAATGATCGCCACGTCATCGAAGCGACGAATGCGAACGTCGCCAACTGGAAAGGTTTTCATACTGGTCGCGAAAGTTGGTTTCGCAAAATTCTCTAGCGCCTTGGCGCGATCGTTAAACGAACCATCGCCGCTGATCACCACGTAATCTGGCGTGAGGTGTGCGTCGTACCACGCAACATCGGCTTCGCGAAACGCGCGCACGTAGTTTTCGTTCAATTCACGCAATACTTCGAGATCGCTGCCGACCGGATCGACGCGCTGCCAGCGACTAAAAGGTGGCGTCGCCCCTTGGTGCAAATGCTTGGCAACCCCATCGCGCAGTGGCGTGTTCTGCGCACTCACGAGTAGCCACTTGCTTCCATTCCAGTGATAAACATCGGTGTAGCGCACGCGCCGTGGCGAGCCGTCGGGAGCAATCGCTTCGAAAAGACCATGCAGCAAGGCGACTGTTCCGAACAGGCGAACGCGCACATCGTCATACGAGAGCCCGCCGGTCACGCTCGCTTTCTTCATCGAATCGAGATGACGCGCGCGATCAACCCAATCACCGCTATTGCCGATCATGAAGAAATCTTGCGCGGTGAGTGCGTCCATGAATTCGTAATCTGCAACAGCAAACGAATTGACGAAGCGATGATTGATCGCACGAAGCTGAGCTTCGGCGACGGTCGCAGATGGTACGGGGGCGGCTGACGCCGTAGTCGTTGTTGAAAGCATGATGAGTATGATCGCGAAGAAGTTAGAGAAGCGAAGCATGGATTTCAGCTCCGGGTTTTCCACGCGGGCATGCTCAAGAGCAGCGCCCGCGCCATTTCACGCGCCGCTTTCATATCGATGCCTTGTTCGCGCACGAAGTAATTTGCGTTTGCCTCTACCGCCTGATTGAATGGCTTTAACTTACCTTTCGCGTCCGCGCAGGTGCTGCAAAACTCAGCGTTGATGTCGCTGCCTGCATAGTCCTCGGGCTGTTTCATAGGAAAGCCGCAGGAGCCGCAGGATCGGCAAAATTCGGTCGACATAATGGCTCCTTTCGGATCTCGCGTTTAACGAAGCACGAGATCGAGTATTTGTTTCTTGATTTCAGCGCCGCGTTTCACAACAATGCTTGCGCCCGGTGCGAAGAGATCGCGATTCATCAAATAGTGATTGGTCAAACTGATCCAGATGTTCGCGAGTGCGACGGGATCGATTTCGCGGACTTCGCGTTTCTTCGCGCGCGAATACGCCGCGCGTAATCGCCACGCAATGCCCGATTGCAGCGCGAAAATCTGCGCACGCGCCGACAGCGGCAAGGTGCTCGCTTCACAGAGCATTCGTGCGTAGAGCACTTCGTTTTCGGTGAGCGCCTTCAAGTGCGCATCCATTACTTGCGAAATACTTGGTTCGCTGCTGTCGAGTGTCGCAAGCCGCGACGAGATCGTGCGCCCGATTTCTGCCACAAGCTCGGACACCAAAGCCTCGCGTGTGGGAAAGTGCAGAAACACGGTTCCATGCGCTTTGCCCGTTTCTTGCGCGATTGCGGCCGTACTCGCTCCCGAAAAACCTGACGAGGCGACGACGCGCAAGCCCGCGCGCACCAGTTGGCGGCGTGTTTCTTCGCGTTGCAGTGTTCGTTGGTTTGGTGCAGGTTGGGTATTCATTGAATGAGTTTAAACTCACTGAGTGTGTACTCATTATAACGATCAAGGAGCGTTTTGCAAGTAACGTGGGCAACTTGTTGCCCACGCGCTGCACGATAGCGATCTACTGTCTTTGTGCCGCGCGCAGCCGGGTGGGCAATAAGTTGCCCACCCTACGCCTGCACATGCGTTTCCAGAATGACGCGCGTTTTCGCGTCTGCCGCGAACATGTGCTCTACACGCAGCGACGCGAGTGTGATGTCTTGCGGCGTGCCGAAGGTCGTGAACATGCTGAAGAACGCGAGCTCGCCGTGCTTCGTTGCGAAACGTGTCGTGAGAACGGGTGCAACGGGTTGCGTCGTCGCGATTTGTGAGTCTCTTTCACCCAACCGTTCGCGCAATAGCCTTGCGAATGCTTCGACCTTCGGCGCGAGGGACGGACGTGTACTCGCTTCGTTACGCAGATGCGAAAGCACGATCGGTCCCACCTCTCGCAGGTTGACGATCGACTTCGTCGCGCCTTCGGGGTGAATCAGCAAATCGAGCATGTTGATCGCGGTGTTGGAAGGTGACGTCGTAAGACTTAGCATCAGGGTTGTGGATAGCCATCGTGCGCCGTAATTTAGGTGGAGAACATTCCAATCCGCATCTAGCACGAACGCGGGCATCGGATCGTGTGCGTTGAGCAGCTGCGCAAGCGCGTTGCTCGCTTGTGTAAGTGCTGGGTCTGCCAGTGATGCGGCGCTGTAGGCCGGTGCGTAACCCGCTTGCAACATTGCAGCGTTGCGCAGCGGTAGCGGTGCATCGAGTTCTTGCAGCCATGCCACGAGCAAGGATCGACTCGGTTTCGCGCGGCCGCTCTCGACAAAGCTCACGTGACGTTGCGATACGCCGACGCGCATCGACAGTTCCAATTGACTCAAGCGACGCGCCCTGCGCACTTGTTGCAATGTGCTGGGTAAGGTCTCGGCAAGTAAGTTCATCGCGAAATTGAACCACAGTGGCGTTCGAATTCAATTACCTCCGACGTAATTGCGCGCATGACTTGCGCATTCAATACTTCGCTATCGATTGTTTTGTGAGTTCAACGTATGCGATACAGCGTTTCGGTGGTGCACTATCTTGTCTCGGCAACGCTCGTCGTCGTCGGTTTTATTCACCTTTTGCCGCTATCGGGCGTGCTGGGCGGCGCCCGCCTCTCGGCGGTGTACGGTATCTCGTTCAACGAGCCAAACTTGCTTATCTTGATGCGACATCGTGCTGTTCTCTTTGGCTTGCTTGGCATTTTTATGGTCATTGCCGCATTCAAGCCAGATTTCCAGCTCGCGGCCTTTGTCGCCGGTTTTTTGAGCGTCGTCTCGTTTGTCTGGATTGCTTATTCAACCCCCGGTTACAACGCCGCGATTGGACGCGTAGTGATGGTGGATATCGCCGCGCTGCTTTGCCTGATGGTGGGCGCTGCCGGATACGTCTACCTGCGTAACCGAACCTAGTTTTGCCAAAGTTTCATCTTTTAAACGCAAGAAAGGTTAATCAATGCAACGCACGATACTTATAGTGACGATTGTCCTATTCAGTTTTCTTACTGCAGCGGCGCTTTGGCATCACGGCTATTGGGGCATTATCGAACCGCATTTCAAAAGCTTCGGCGCCGCGCAAGTGTTGGCGGACTTAGTGATCGCACTCACGCTGTTTATGGTGTGGATGTGGCAAGACGCGAAGGTAACAGGGCGTAAGGTGTGGCCGTGGATTCTGCTAACACTGATTGCGGGATCGTTTGGGCCTTTGATCTATTTGCTCACGAGAAGCCCGAGCAAAATGAAGGCTTAGCGTTCAATCATGCAGAACAACACGCTTCGTTCGCGAGAGGTCGACAAGATTGAGGCTGCCCAATCGTTTGTTGGCGTCATCATCATCTCATTACTCGTCGCTACACTGTTCACTCACGAGGTTGACGCTGCTTTGCAAAAGGAATGGCGTCTGCTCTACGTGTTGCGCGATATGCCAGAGCATTTAGCGGCTAGCTGGTTTGTTGCGATTCATATACCGCTCTTTGCGTTTCTCATCGCGTTTGTATATCACCCGAAGCGCAAGACGCAAACGGTTGCACGTATAGCAGTTTCGACGTTTGCGATCGTTCATGCCGGACTGCATTTTCGTCTGCGCAACGATCCGCTAAATCTGTTTGTGTCGCCGCTATCGATAGGTTTGATTTACGGCGCCGCGTCTCTAGGAGTTTGCTATCTCTGCATGTGGCGGCTAATTCGAAGAGCCTAGCCAATAATTCGCGTTCAAACGCAAATTACACAATGGTTCGCCGATCGGACGCGAGCGTAGAAAGCCGCACCAATGAAAGTGGGGGGCAACGATAGGCAGCGCGAAAACTCACGTTGAAATGCATGCGGATTCCGCAGCCCGTGCCTCGACCTCAAACGGGTTATCCCAGTAGTACGCATTGAGATCGCGCTTCTTGATCGCGACGTAGAGCCCGGCGAATACGTATGCGAACGGAAACAGCGCCCCCCAGCGCTCGCATTGGCGCACGTGTACATGCTCGTGCGTGCGACAGCCGCGCATGCAATGGGCGTCGCGCGCGACGATGACGTGGCCGATGGTGGCAGCGGCAAACCCGCTACCGCCGGTGATTGCGCGAAACCAGGGGCCGCGCAGAAACCAGGCAAGTGCGGGGCTCGTGACCTCCAGCACACCGTCGCAACGCGTCCACGTCGCGCGCAGATGTCGTGGCAAAGGCCAGCTTAGCGCGAGCGGCAACAGCGGCAATGCGAACAATGAAACCGGAAGCGCCCACAGCACGTAGAGCCAATGATGGCGTCGGCGGGCGGGCGTCGAAGGCGATTCAGTCATGAATTGTGTCGATATGACAGCTAATGGCGTTGATTTTGCGTGTTGAGCACGCTAGGCTATCGAAAATCCTCATTGTGTGAATCAATAAAGAGACCGGATCATGAAAAACATTCGCAATAAACTTCTTCCGCTAGTCGCGATGACTGTTGGATTTGCTATCGCGCAGCCAGCGTTTTCAGCAACGATTGTCGCGCAAGTCAAAGACAAAAACGGCAACGCAGTGTCTAACGCTGTGGTGTACGCCATACCGATCGGCACCACGGTGCCCTCGGCGGTGCAAGGGGCTAGCGCCGCTGTTGAACAGGTACAAATGAAATACGAGCCGTTCGTAAGCGTCGTGCAGAAGGGCACGCAGATGCGTTTCCCTAACAAGGATCGTGCGGATCATCATGTCAAGGTGCTCTCTGGTCCGCAGTTCTTCGAATTTCAAATTTACTCGCGAAAGAAAGAGCCAACACCGATTACGCTCGACAAACCGGGGCAGCTCACACTGCAATGCTTGCTGCACAACTGGATGAATGCGCACATCTACGTCGTCGATACACCTTACTTCAACAAAACGTCGAAAACAGGGTCGACCGTACTGCAGGATTTGCCTGCGGGCGAATACGAGTTGCACGTGACGCATCCGAACGTTTCGTTTCCGGGACAAGTGACGCCAGCGATGCCAAGTCGCATCAAACTCGAAAGCTCGTCGTCGCAAGTGGTCGATGTGAAATTCGATTTCATACCGAAGTCTGAGCCAACACGACGCGTGGCTTTGGATTACTAAACAGTCTTCCGGCTACGAATCGTTTGAGCCGATTAATATGGGCGGTGCGTCGTTTTTTACTCGTTATTGAAAAAGTATAATTTTTGCTAAATCGCCCAATTAATTTGGGTGAATAACGAAATGGCTGGACGCTGTTTTTCTATGCGTAGAAGCTTCTCCTTAGACGGCCCACCAGTGTTCCAGAACGAGTTCCACGCGCTGCTCGCCTTGCCATTCGGAGAGTGACAGTTTGTACGCCGCACGCATCGGTTGCGGCGGCGGCTCAACGCAATTGAAACGAATCGCGTCGAAGAAACGACCGCTGCGCTTGAGTCGCAATTTCGTGTGTTTGAAGGCAACGATGCGCGAATCGATCACGGTGAATTCATCGTCGAAGAGCGGCGGCGGAAATGCTTGTCCCCAGACGTGATTGTGGAGCGCTTGCGCCGTTTCGAAATCGAAATCTTCCGCGTTGAAGCTGCCGTCTGATTCGATTCGCTGTTCGAGCATTTCCGGTGTGAGTAACTCGCTTGCCACCGCTTCGAAGGCTTTAGCAAACGGCGCGAAATTCGCGTTCGTAATCGTCACGCCCGCCGCCATCGCATGACCGCCGAATTTGCGCATCAATTGCGGATGACGTTTTGAGACGAGATCGAGCGCGTCGCGCATGTGAAAGCCCGGAATCGAACGGCCTGAGCCTTTGAGTTCGGTGCCTTCGCCTGGTGCGAACACAATCGCAGGTCGGTGATAGGTCTCACGCAATCGTCCGGCGACGATGCCGACCACGCCTTGATGCCAGGTGCCGTCCATCACCACGATCGCGCGTTGTTCCGCAGTGATCTCCGCGCGAATCATCAAATCCGCTTCGTCGCGCATGCCTGCTTCGATGCTGCGACGTTCGCGGTTCAACTGATCGAGTTGCGCGGCGATTTTGAGCGCGCGATCTTTGTCATCCGTGATCAAACATTCGATGCCGAGTGAAATGTCGTCAAGTCGTCCTGCTGCGTTGATGCGTGGGCCAAGGATGAAACCGAAATCGTAGGCCGTTGCTTTGCTCGCGTTGCGTGCGGCGACTTCGAAGATGGCCTCGATGCCGACTTGCGCTTTGCCTTCGCGAATGCGGCGCAAACCTGCTTCCACCAAACGACGATTGAGCGCGTCAAGTGGCACGACGTCTGCCACCGTTCCAAGCGCAACGAGCGGCAGCAGATCGTTCAAGTCGGGTTGCGTCTCTTGCGTGTAAGCCCCTTGCTCGCGCAAACGTGCACGCAGCGCGATCAGTACGTAGAACATCACACCGCAACCCGCCAGCGCCTTGCTTGGGAATGTGCAACCCGGCTGATTCGGATTCACAATCGTTGGCGTGTCGGGCAGCGTGTCACCCGGCAAATGATGATCGGTCACGATCACATCAATGCCCAACTCGCGCGCGCGCGCAACGCCCTCGACGCTCGCGATTCCGTTGTCCACGGTCACGATCACGCTCGGTTTTTCTTTCGCCGCCAGCTCCACGATTTCCGGCGTCAACCCGTAGCCATACTCAAACCGATTCGGCACGATGTAACCAATCTTTGCGCCCATGCGACGCAAACCGCGCAAACCAATCGCACACGCCGTCGCGCCATCGGCATCGTAGTCGGCAACGATCAACATCTGTTCTTGTTTTTCGATTGCAGTGATCAAACGATCGACGACGGCATCGATGCCTTTCATCGTGGCCGGTGATGGCAGCAACGAGAGTTTGAAACTTGCGTCTTCGGTCGAGGCAATCCCGCGTGCGGCGTAGAGGCGCGCGAAGAGGGGTGAGATGCCAGATGTGGCTAGTGATCGTTCTACTGACGGATCAGCCTTGCGCTGTGAGAGAGTTGGTGAAGACATTCTCAAATGCTATCCGGATGCGCTGAGGAGTAAACGCATCGCACCTATGCTGTCATCCCCGCGAAGGCGGGGACCCAGACCGGGCGCTGTTGTCACCAGAAAGTTCGGTTTGCAATGAACGAAGAACGTCCATCAATTTCGGCGACGAAAACTTCGACGCAAGCGAAGCGAATAATCCAGAAGATTTCTTCGTCAATTTCAATCGTGGCCGCGAGTCACCCAAAACCAATCCGTCTGCCATCGCCACTTTGGGTAATAAATCGCCCCACACCCGCTGCCACGCGGCAACATCGCCCGCCCGAAACGCATGCAACATCCGCGCGTCGATTGCATCGCACGGTATGCTCGAAAGGCCATCGAACCCCCACAACCAAACCACATTCACCGGTGGCAATCGCCGTTCCGCACGCGCCGCGTTTACCGGATGATTGAACAGCAACATCTGCAACTCATTCATCCACCGCTCCACCATTCGCCCATCCTCGCCACGTGGCAAATTCGGACGCATTGATTCACCGATGATCCAATCGGGGCGTTCGGCGAGCACCTTGATTTCGCGTTGCGTAGTGACTCGCCACTCGTTCGCGTTCACGAATTCAAAACGCACGCCATCCTCGCGCAGATGCGCGTCGCACGCCTCGCACAGCGCGCGAGAGTCGTCATCGCTGAGTTGCAGCTGCGCTGGATTGAGCGGCGTGAGATCGGTGAGGCCGAGGGTAGCGTGCAGAGGAGTAGCGATGGCGTTTTTGTCGCGGCCCATGTCCTTCCCTTCAAGAGGAAGGAGCAAACAGCGTTCCCAATCGCTCCAACTCCCGTCCACCGTTTCCACTTCGCACGCACGCAACCACTTCGCAAGTTCACCATGCGAAAGCAAGTTCTCGCACAACGCATTGAGCGTCGCGCGATCGGTGGGAAGTGATCCGGGGAGTAAGATCATTGCGGAGGACGATTGTTGCCCAGCGAATCGCGTTTGAGGGTCGCATTCCTGCATTCCGTCGCCTCCTTCGGTGTCATGTTTCTTCCGTACGAAGCCAAATCCACAGTAAGGTAAACGCAGTATCCAACGAGCGCGAAGGCGACAATACTGCCGATGCTCATTACCCTCGCATGGCGAATCGCTTTTGCGCCGACTTTAAGTTCTGTGTCGACCCATGGAATCTTGCGCGACAGAGGAAATCGCCCTTCTTTCTGTATTGCGCGTGCGAGTAGGAATGAGCGAATCAATGCCGCAAGCATTAACGACTCGATGAAGGTGAAAACAGCGAGGACGTACCACCACCCGACGGTAATACCTAGTGGCCCAGAATCGCAAACGCGCTCTACTGTCACTCTTGCGAACGTCTTAGCCAAGTATTCCCCAAAATAAAGGACGGGGAGACCGAGCGCAATACCGATCAACACAAACTGCCAAACGCGTAAGCGCCCCCGAACAATTACAGCGTTAGGATCGATCTTGCGTGTCCACGGGAAGCGCTTGAGAACAGTGAGCGCTTTCTCAAACCAGCCGTTCATCGCAAAAACTCTAGCGCTGGCATCCCTCACCCGCCGCTTTGCGTCGACCTCTCCCAGGAGGAGAGGTAAACACTACGCTGCCCCCACCGCCTCAATAGCCCGCGTCAAGCGCTCGCGTTCACCCAAAGTAATCTTCGCCCCAGTCGCATTAAACGCGCCAAGCAAAGTACGAACGGCTTGAATTTTTGCATCCGGCGCGGTCGGCAACTGACGTCGCTCCGAGAGCCACTTCAACTGCTGCATACGGCGAGCCGTTGCGATTTCGGCGGGACTGTCGATGCCTGCGATGAGCTCGGCGTCAATCACCAAAGCGCCTGCCGTTTTGTCAGCGGACTCTGTTGCCGCGATTTTTTCGAGCGTTGCTTTCATCGCTTCGATCACACTGCCGCGTGAGAGCATCGTGGCGCGACGCCGCGCGGCCATAACCGCATCGTCGAACTTGCGATCCAAATCGCGCGCTTTCTCGCGCTCGACCATCGGCAGATTGCGCCATTTGGTGCGCGCATTGTTTACCGCCGCTTCGATCGCTTTCACATCGTCGCCATTTGCGAGCGCCTTCACTTCATCGATCACTTCGAAGCGTGCTTTGGTGCCTTCGGAGAACTGCGCTTTCATCGCATCGCGTTGTGTATCGCGCGCTTTGAACACCGCATCGGTGTGCTTCTTGAATTCGTCCCAGAGCTTTTGTTCGTCTTTGCGGCGCAAGTGCGGAATGCCCGGCAAGCGCTCGCTCGCCCATTGGCGTTGAATCGCAATCGTCGCCTCAGTAGTCTCGCGTGACGGCGTTGCGTTTGCAAGTTCCTCGGCGCGAGCGATCAATTTCTTGCGGCGAGCGATCTCGGGCGCGCGTGCGGTGTCGAGCGCGTTGTCGAGTTGCTTGAGCGGCACATCGAATTTATCGTCGAGCGCTTTCCACGCGGCGTTGTTGACGCTGCCGGCTTTTTTCCACGCGTCGAATAAATCGAGTTTGCGTTTCTCGAGCGCAAGCCAATCGCGTTTCTCACCTTCGGCCAACGGCGCACTTGCTTCATCGGCAAGTGTTTGCATGTCAGCGATGACTTTTTCACGACCCTGAGCGTTTTCGCCGCGTTGCTTGCGCAGCGCATCGAAGTGCGCTTTTGCGGGTGCGTAAGCCTCTTTCGCGAGCGCGTTGAATTTGTCCCATTTGGGTTTCGGAGCGCCGCCGTTTTTCTTGTCGAGCGCTTTCCATTCGTCTTGAATCGAGCGAATTTCTTTCGCGAGCGCATCGGGCGGCAGAGGGGATTCTTTCAGCGCTTCGAGTCGTGCGAACAAGCCATCGCGCGCTTGACCGTCGCTCCATTTGAGCCAGCTTTCAAGGCGCTTCACTTCGCCATCGAGTTCGTGCAAACGCGATTCTTCGGGCTTTGGATAACGCTTCGCGGTGAACGCTTTGTAGAGCGCGCTTGCGGCGCTGCGCGAACCGCGCACGTCGCCTGCTGCGATCAGCTCAGCGAGTTTAGTGAGCGCTTCGTTCGCCTTCGCGAGATCGGCGTCGTCTGCGCGCGCGGTTGCGACGCGTTCGGGCTTTGCTTCTTTCTCAGGCTTGGTAGCAGTGGCTAAACGTTTTTCAAAACGCTCTTTCGTCGCTGCGTCGGCAGTTGCAATCCACGCGTCCCACTTCGCTTTCCATTCGGCATGCGCTGCGTCGTACGCTTTCATTGCTTCGGCGTATTCAGCGTCCGCTGCGGTTTTCTCGGCGACAGACGTTTCGAGCGCGGGTTCGGTCACTGCGTCTGCGGTCGGTGCAACTGCGTCTGCGGTGGGTGCTACTGCGTCCGCAGTGGGTACAACTGCATCCGCAGTCGATGCAAGCGCCGTCACAGGCTCATCCGCAGCGTCTGCGCCCGCCGCAGTCTCAGTCGTCTCGGCAGAAACGGCGCCAGTCACTGCCTCAAGCGCAGTACTAGCACTTTCTTCCATCGCCCCATTCGATTGGGCAATAGACGACAAATTATCTTTTTTCGATTCAGTCTTTTTATGTTTTGGTCGCCCAGGTTTTTTGGGTAGTGCAGCAAGGAGCTCTTCGCCCGCTGCGTTCTTCTCTCGCAACTGTTGCTCAGCGGCAATCGCTGAATGCACGCCCTGCAATTGCTGCGCAAGCGCTGAATCGAGCACGGGCGAGCCCTGCGCTGCGGTCGCCTCATTCGCAAGCGCCTTCAATTCATCGGCATCAAGATCGCTCACGCGTTTGCTCTTAAGCGTCAAGCCGGCAATCTGCATCGCGAGCGCTTCGTGCAAACGCCGAGCCTGCGATTCGTTTTGCATCTTCGCTTGCAAACCGATGTTTAACTTCTCGAAACGCGCCTTGCGCTCGTCGTCTACGGTGAGCTTCGCCCACGCGCGTTGCGCGTCGATCAACTTCGAGAGCGGCACTTCGTCGGCGTCCGTCCAAGCTTGCATTTGCGCGAGCAGCACATCGGCTTCCTGCGCCGCATGTGCGCCGGATTGCAACGCGAGTACGCGCTCGTGGCACGCTTTGCCAAGACGCTTATCGTGATCGCGCCAGAAGTGATGCAGCTTATCGAGCAGCGCGACATCGGTCGTCGCATTGATCGCATCGAGCTTAAGCGAGAGCGGCGCTGCGCTTGCGAGCCACGCGCTCAGATCGCCCGAAGCGAGCTTAGATGCGACGGCCTTCGCTTCAATGGGCGAATCCTCTTTGATCG
>JBOFBL010000712.1:0-1853 GCA_051645545.1 Casimicrobium sp.
AACCGCAAGTCGCCGATTGGCCCGTGCGCTTGAGCGCGAACGGCAACATCGTTGCATGGCAAGAGGCGATTGTTGGCGCGGAAGCGAACGGCCTTCGCTTGAACGATGTGCGCGTCAACGTCGGCGATCAAGTGAAGAAGGGGCAAGTGCTTGCAACGTTTTCGGCGGACACCTCGCGCGCGGACGTTGCGCTCCTTCAAGCGACCGTTGCCGAGGCAGAAGCAGCGCTGACTGAAGCGCAGGCGAATGCGGCGCGCGCGCGCACGTTGCAAGATTCCGGTGCACTTTCCGCGCAGCAGATCAATCAGTTTTTAACGGGTGAGAAAACCGCAGCGGCGAGACTCGCCGCCGCGAAGGCTCAGGCGCAATCGAGTCAATTGCGACTTGCGTTCACGCGCGTGGTCGCGCCCGACGATGGTGTGATTTCTGCACGCACTGCGACGGTGGGTTCGGTCGTGGGCACCGGGCAAGAATTGTTTCGTTTGATTCGCCAAAACCGACTCGAATGGCGCGGTGAAGTGACGGCGTCCGAATTGCCGAAAGTGAGCGCCGGCCAAAAGGTGTCAATCACAACGCCGAGCGGCGATACGGTGAGCGGCAAAGTGCGCACGGTTGCGCCGACCATCGATCCGCAAACGAGAAACGCTATTGCTTACGTCGATCTTGATAAGAACAACGTCGCGAAGCCGGGCATGTTCGCAAAAGGCGAATTCGATCTCGCGGTGGGTAAAGCGATTCATGTGCCGCAAACGGCGGTCGTCGCGCGCGATGGCTTTACGTATGTGATGCGCGTCGAACCTAACAACAAGGTGACGCAAATCAAAGTGCAAACCGCTCGTCGCAATGGCGAGCGCATCGAAATTAAGGATGGTATCAAAGAAAGCGATGCGCTTGTTGCGAGTGGCGCAGCGTTTTTGACCGAAGGCGACACAGTGCGCATCGTTGAAGCTGCGCAACCAACGCCGAAGCCGACGGCAACGTCTGCGCCTGCAGCAAAGTCTGCTGCCGCTTCGAAGTAATGCACAAAGGATCAAGACCATGAACGTTTCAGCCTGGTGCATTCGAAACCCGATTCCCGCATTGATGTTTTTTGTGCTGCTCACGCTCGCGGGCGTGTACTCGTACAAAACGATGCAGGTGCAAAACTTTCCCGATCTCGAATTGCCGACGATCAATGTGACGGCCTCACTGCCTGGCGCAGCACCTGCGCAAATGGAATCCGAAGTCGCACGCAAGATTGAAAACTCGATTGCGACGATTCAGGGACTCAAACATATTTACACCAAAGCCGCTGACGGTGCGGTAACGATCACGGCAGAGTTTCGTTTGGAGAAACCGACACAAGAGGCGCTCGATGAAGTGCGCTCCGCCGTCTCGTCGGTGCGCGCAGATTTGCCTGCGGATTTGCGCGATCCAATCGTCGACAAAGTGAATTTGTCGGGCGCGCCGATTCTTGCGTTCACGGTGAAATCGGATCGTATGGATGCCGAGGCGCTGTCGTGGTTCGTCGACGACGCCTTGACCAAGCGCATGCTTGGCGTGAAAGGCGTGGGCAAAGTCACACGTGTCGGCGGCGTGAACCGGCAAGTACAAGTCTTGCTCGATCCCGCGCGCATGCAAGCGCTCGGCGCCACAGCAATTGATGTATCGCGGCAACTGCGCAGCATGCAACTCGATGCCGCCGGTGGCCGCACCGATTTGGGCGGCAGCGAACAGCCGATTCGCATTGTCGGCAACGTGCAAAGCGCATCCGAGTTTGGAAAGATCGAAGTGGCACTGCAAAGCGGTCAACGTGTTCGCCTCGAACAGATTGCAACAGTCACCGACACCTTTGCTGAGCCGCGTGCGGTCGC
>JBOFBL010000713.1:0-5075 GCA_051645545.1 Casimicrobium sp.
GGTGCGGCTCGAGCAGGTGCTTGCGCTCGAGCCGCTGTTGCTGCCCGCTGAGGACTGCGCGACGCTCGAGGCGGCGGCGGTAACGCCTGCGTTTCAACTCTTCATGCAGCGGCTGAGCGGTGGCGCTGGCGGCGAGCGCAGCGCCGAGCCGCTGCTGGACAATGCGCGCGCTTTGCGCGGCTGGCTGGCGGTGCTCAAGCGCACGGCGGGGCTGCCCTTGGCCATTGAGCTGGTGGCCTCGCACATGCGCTACCTGCCCCCCGAGCAGGCGCTCACCTTGGCGCAGGGCGAGGTGCTCGCCGAGGGCGACAAACACGATTCGCTCTTTGCCTGCTTTCGCTCGAGCTGGGCGGGCCTGAGTGCCCAGGCGCAGCGCTATCTGACCTGCCTGGCGCTGCTCGAGGAGCACTTCGACATCGAGGTGGCCTTGGAGCTGGGTCGAGCGATGCAATTGGAGAACCCACAGGGGCAGCTGGAGCTGTTGTTGCGCGCCTGTATGGTCGAGCGCATTGCAGGGGCGCAAGATCACTACCGCGTGCTGGTGCCGATCCGTGAGTTTGTCCTGCAGATCAGCCGCAGCACCCCGCCCTCGCCCGCTGTCACACTCCCCGCCTCCGATCACAACGACGATACCAACACCACCAATAACGCTACTAACACCACCAAGACCAACCATCCAACCCCGCGCACGGCACACCGCGCAACCCAACCCAACGCTGCCCAACCACCCACCACCCCCTCCTCCCTCTACGACCAAACCACACGCCTCGCCTGCCTCTGGGCTTGGCATATGTGTCAACACATTCTTGCGCTGGCGGAGAAAATAGAAAGTTACGGGCAAGCTGTAAGACTTCAACTTCGGTTCACATGGCCGATTTTTGCGATGATAGAGCTCGATGCTGCGACAAGGTATCTGACTGTTAGCCAGATCATCGTAACTCGCAATTTTTGCTTTGGTGTCCAACGATCTTTTAACCGTGAGCGAGCCAAACAAAGTGCGCTTGATACGGTGTCGTTATTGAACACATCGATCCCGCTTCACCTGCACGCGTCGGCCTTTTATAACCTTGCTAGCGCGTACGCGCTTGACGACGATGCACAGCGAACTCATCAAGCTTTAGAGAACGCAAGTCAATTTGGAGTTGATAGCGATCAAAGAGTCGTTGAGTATCGCGTCCAGGCGATCATCCATCTCGCAAGACTGAGAGCGAGATCGATGGCCGATTTTGCCAAGCGCCTTAAACAAGCGCAGCTCGAGGCGGCCCGCACTAGGCTAGTGACTTACGCGCAATGGAAACTTGCGTACGCGTACACGTTGACTGCGCGATGTAACGACCCTCAAAGCGCGATCAAGCAGCTTCGTCACCTCACGCGAGGCCCATTCAACAAGGGTAGAGAGCTTATGGCAAAAGGAGACGTCGCACTGCTTCGCATCGCACAATTCGCTTCGGTACCGTCAAACGATAACTGGCAAACAATGCGCGTAGCGCTAGGCGAGTTTTCTGAACAGCGCATTAGTAGATTAGTGCTGGCCAATGATGAGCGTGTGATTGCACTGAGCGAACTCATTGCCTTTGCGCACGGTTTTCAGCCTGTGTGCCCCGACTATTGGCGTCATGTAGTGTCTTTGGCAAAGTTTTCCAGTTCTGCGAATGGAATCTGGGTGATCCTCACAGCGGCCGGTATCGTTCATTTTTATGATGGATTGTTCGAAATCTCACGTAGCTACTATGAAGCCGCGCGGCGAGCGTACAGCTACGACCCTGCGCTTCCGGGGTCAATCATCGCAAAAGCCCTCGATTTACTGGGGGAGAAGCTTGCAAAACACTGACTAGTAAATTTAACCGTTTCGTGTATTACAGAGACGCTTAGTCTTGAAAGACAGGAACCGAGATGAAGAAGAAGCGATTTAGCTAAGAGCAGATGATTAGCTTTCCGAGAAAAGTCAATGCGTGATCTAGCTTATGCTTATACCCAAATTCGACGGTGTTAATTGGAGAGAAGTCCGTACTCTGTGCGACTTCACTTTCAGGTCGCAACACAAATGAACTCGACAGACGATTCGGGATCCGAGTCATTCCCCTCTCGGAGGAGCAGAGGGCCGAGCCACGAAAACAAAGCACTAAATGGCCTCTCGAACGTCACCATAGGCGACTTCGAGTTGTTTTGTGTGGTAATCGACCAAGGCGGATTTCGCGAGGCGGCTCGGTATTTGGGTCTGTCGCAATCTGGGGTGAGTCGACGCATTGCGGGTATCGAGAAGTTGTTAAACACAACATTGCTCGAACGCACCACACGCAGCATGAAGCTAACGGAGGCAGGGCGCCGCTTCTTGGGCGAGGCGCGTCAGTTCGCGGCCTATTCGCAGTTCCTAGGTTCAATCACGGGAAACGCGTTAGCACCGATTGCGCTGAATCTGCAATCACTGCTGCGCCGTGCAACAGCGCTTTCGATTGTTCATCGAGAGACAGAGCTTGCGGCGATCGCGAGTTGGTTTGCCAGCTTGGAAACGAGACTGTTGACCATCGTCGGTACGGGTGGCGTCGGTAAGACCGCACTGATGCGTCTCGTGCAGCTTGAGCTCAATGCAGCGCAACCCAATCGGGCACTATGGTTAGATCTGGCGCATATCACGAGTTTGCGTGGGGCACTACTGGCTATTTGTGGCAAACTACAAATTCCACTCGCCGGGCAGGATGTGGTGAGCGCGCTCATTGAGCATCTCCAACGTCAGGGACGTGTGCTCGCACTTGACAACGTAGAGCAGATTACAGGCTTGGGCAAAACGCTTGTCGAGATTATCGAGCAATGCCCCGCGCTCCGCGTCATTGCAACCACTCGTAACGCACTCGAAGTACGGCTCGAACAGGTGGTACCCATAGAGCCGCTCGTACTTCCGGCGCTAGATTGCGAAACAATTGAGGTGGCAGCAATGGCACCGGCGTTCCAGCTGTTCATGCGGCGACTGGGCGGTAATGGCGGAAACATTGAGACACTAGTAAACAGTCGGCGCTCGTTTCTCGGCTGGCTTTCGATGCTCAGACGCACGGATGGATTACCGCTCGCCATCGAACTCGTGGCCTCTCACATGAAATACTTGCCGCCAGCCGAGGCGTTGTCGCTGACCCTCGATCACCGCGTGCTTGGACGGCAAAGCGCGACCAGTACAAGCGAAGTTGCCACTGATGGCGACAGACACGACTCCTTATACGCGTGCTTTCGGTCAAGTTGGTTCGCACTTGGAAGTCGATCACAACGCTATCTGACCTGTCTCTCGCTCCTTAAAGAACGCTTTGACATTGAAGTAGCGCTCGAGCTTGGACAAGCCATCGCGATCGAATCGCCGCAGGCCGAGTTCGAACGTCTATTGCGCGCGTATTTGGTCGAACGCCTCGTCGCTAGCGAGGATCAATACCGTGTTTTGGTGCCTATCCGCGAGTTCGTTGGTTTAGTGAGTCGCCAATCTGCAGGCGAGAACGCGAAGGATCTTGCACACCTAGACATTGGTTCTACAGTCGACAGGGAACCCCCACAAAAATCGGATGCGATTACCGTTTCGTCGACAACGATACCTTCGCTGTACGACGAAGTGTTTCGTCGCGCTTGCGGCTGGGCCTGGGCAATGTGTCAGCGCATTAACCACTTGCGCGAAAAACCCGACACTAACCACGCCGGTGCCATGCTGCAAGGACGTTTCGCCGGTGCGATGTATGACATCGTTGAGTTAGACGGAGCGGCTCAGTATTTATCTGTGGTGCAGCAGATCCAGATACGGATCCGTTGTTTCGCGATTCAGGGACATCTCGGCTTGCCAGTCGCGAAACACAACATACAGATAGCCCTTTCTCTTTTGAGCGACTCGCTCGAACCGCACCTTAGAGCCGACGTTCTCTACTGTTTGGCACGAATCGAGGCGCAGGAGGGAGATAAGTTGCGAGCGCGAGAGACCTTTGAGCGGGCACACGCGCTTGGCGCAGATCGTCATCAACAGGTTGCTGTGCGTCGTATGCTCGCGAGAAACGCGATTTATTTTTCGCTGAACGACGAGCCATTGCATGCGATGACCGCGTTCAAGCAATCATTGGTTGAAGCCGCGCGTACACGACTAGCAAGCTACGCTCACCATAAAGCGCTTTATGCGTATGTGCTATTGGCCTATGGGAACGATCCGAAGACAGCATTGAAACATCTGCGCCACTTGACTAACGCAAACCATTGGTTGCAACGTCAAACGGGAATCTTGCCTCGCAATCTTCTAAGGTTGCGTATTGCCTCGTTCATGACTGCCCCGACAGATGCGCATTGGCGCGCCCTTCAAACCGACCTTCGCAGTTTCGTAATGGATCATATGAACGTACACGCATACAACGGAGACGAATACACTGTCGCACTCGCCGAGCTGATCGGCTTCGTTAGTGGATCGCCTCCGCTCCACGCGGAGTTGTGGTTAGGTTCGGCGTCGCCGACATTGCGTCCGGAGAGCCGGACCAACCCAGAGCGCTGGGTGGTGCTTTTGACCAGTGCGTGCATGCATCTCCAAAATGGCAACCATGCAGTCGCACGAAATTTTTATGCGGAGGCGCTGCGTGCGCACGATACCTTACCCGCCCATCCGAGTACACCGCTACGCAAAGCACTGTCTCTGATTGGAGAGCGGCTCAATGCCCTCTCTAATAAGAGAACCTGACGTCACGATAGAGGTTTTGAGCTAACCCGGATTTCCCGGACAGGTTAGTTAAGGGGCGCGATGTTGCGCTTCGAATTGTGCCGGAGTTTGGTAGCCCAGCGATTGATGGATACGTTGGCGGTTGTAGAACAGCTCAATGTAGTCAAAGATCGCGTGCGCTGCCCCCTGGATCAGCTGCGTGAGGAATTGGAGTCCAGTGGTTGAATCGTATCCGATCGTGGTTGGGGTTTGATTGTGTTCGCAGTGCCAAGGGCATGCCCTCGGCACTGCGCGGCGAACTTCGCCGGGGGTAAGTAGCCGCAGCTGCTATGCGGTCGCTGCTCGTTGTAATCCTCGCGCCAGTTCGCGATGACGCTGCGCATGTGACTGAGGCTTGCGAACCAATGCT
>JBOFBL010000714.1:0-2401 GCA_051645545.1 Casimicrobium sp.
TGCAGAGCCTAAAAAAACATGTCTATAATGGAAGGCTTTCCGGGACGTTAGCTCAGTCGGTAGAGCAGCGGACTTTTAATCCGTTGGTCGGCAGTTCGAGCCTGCCACGTCCTACCAAGAATTACATCAATAAAAACAACAAACTATGAAGGCCCTCGCGAGTAATCGCTGGGGCTTTTTCTTTTGTGCGGTCTCATCTTGAGAACGGTAGGCGTGAGCGATAAAAAAGCCACCTTTTTTGGGCGGCTTTTACTGCAAAGTAACCCGCTATTGTGTGACCGATAGAGAGCGGGCTCTGTCTCGTCGATTTACTAGCGTATACCGACAGCAACGTCTCCGCCAGCCACGTATTGCAATTCGCTCAACTGGAGTGCGCGCAAGTCGTTTTGTTCTGTCGCTGTGTGACCGTTTTGATGCAGAGCAGATGTAGTGCTAGCTGTTTTGACAGGTGCGCAGATTTCGATCGTCTTCATACAATGTATTCCTTTGAAAAATAAGAGAAATTCGGCACTACTGGCAGGTGGTGCCGAGACGATTTACCTCGTCAATTGCTATGGTAGGGAGGGGATGGACGCAGCGATACTCTCTGAAATGCTCGTTTCCTATCGGGAGAATTCGAGCTATGCGCGGCTTTCTAAGCTCATCTTGGAGGTTGATTCCGTACTAAGCACTTTGTTAGCGACGGTTGATGACAATACGTTTGCAGGACTGAATGATGCTGCTCGCGCGATCGCACTGCACGATTGGGGCGCGCCGCAAGGCACGAACGAAGCAACGGACATGATCGCCGATGCCGCATATCGAATATTGCTTGGCGTCGCGACCGCGCACATCCCGCGCGCGAGCCCTGAAAGAGGCATTCGCTTTGCTGAGCGCGCACTCGATATCGCGATGACTCGCGGACACAAAGAACAAACGCGTAGAGGCTTCAATGTGTGTAGTGCGATCTACACACTCACGGGCGCTGCGGCGGATGCGGTCGAGTATGGATTAATGGCGGCGAATATCGCAAAGGAAATGAATTACGACGCCGCGGTGGTTAACTCGCTTGCGAACGTCAATGCTGCGCTTGTACTCATGGGGCGTCATGACGACGCCGTTGAGATTGCCGACCGCGTGTTTGTCGCTTTTTCCGACCAGGATGCGTGCGCATCCGATCTTGCCCTACTCAACACCAATGCCGCAAAAGCGGCACTCGCACTAAAGCGCTATGACGATGCGATGCATTACGCGAAGCGCGCGATCGCGGCGATCGAAATCAATGATCTACATGACGCGAGCAATCGATTGCTCAACGAATTGACTTGGATGCAATGCGCAATAGCGACCAATGACGTGTTAACCGTCAACGAGCGCATGGGTGAAATCGATCGCATAGCCGATCTGCATCGCTCGCCGCGCAACGACTTAAATCGTCAGTTCGCAGCGGCGCTACACCTCGGTTTCGTGAAAAAAGCACCCATGGCCGCGATTGGACAGCTTGGCTACTTGACCTCGGCGGCTGCCAAATTTGTTCCGATCTATACCGATGTGTTGCAACAGCTTTCAACCTTGTGTTCGGAAGCTAACGATCACCGCAGCGCACTCTATTACGCCGGCGAACTCATCGACACCGTCGGTCAAGCGCGTCTAAGCAAAGTACGTGAGCTGATTGCAGAGCTCGGGCAGACACCGAAGACGATGAGCCCTCAGAAAGACTGCGCGCAGGCCATGATCGATCGCATCATTGCGCAAACCTTCGAACCAGTGCCGGCACATTCGCGAATAGAGATACTTGCTGAGCCTACGCTAAGTAACGCCCTCGATCGATTGGCAGCGACTGCGGAGCTTTGCGACGATCCGTCACGGCGTGCGATCTATCGTGTTGGCCGACTCTCGGCGCTCCTCGCGCGCGAGCTCGGATACACGGATGTGCAAGCGATCGCGCTTGAGCGCGCCGCACGTTTGCACGACGTCGGCAAGCTCGGCATTCCAAGCGCGATTCTCGCGAAGCCGTCGGAGCGGCTTAGCGAAAGCGAATACCAGGCAATGTGGCGGCATGCACAAATGGGCGCACAAATTCTGCGTCAGTGCGATGAACCGGTCTTCAATCTCGCTGCCGAAATCGCGCACTCGCATCATGAAGCCTGGGATGGCACCGGTTATCCGCGTAATCTTCAAGGCGACGAAATTCACGAGGCGGCGCGTATCGTTTGTCTCGCCGAGAACTACGATTCGATGACTCATGCGCGAAGTTATCGGCATCGAATGACTCACGCGGAGGCTGTTGCATTTATCAGCCAAAACGCGGGCGTGCAGTTCGATCCGAACATGACACCCGTGTTCATTCGAGTGGTTGAACGGCTCTGGTTGCTGCACGGTCAACAATTCGACGATGCGCTTTGCGTAGATATCCCAGCGC
>JBOFBL010000715.1:0-2578 GCA_051645545.1 Casimicrobium sp.
AGCGCGCTTGCGCGCGAATGTTTGCGTGATCGCGAGAGATCACGCGGAACTCCTGCAGCCATTCGCGCGCAAGCGCGCTCCCACAGGTTGTGATCGCGGCCAGGGCCGCTCCTACAATTACGGGATGCAGTTCTCTATCCCCGATCCGCGCGCCTTTCCGATTTACGAAGGTAGCGCATCAAACCCACTTATTGATCTCTCGCTTGCCTCGCTCGCCGCCGAAGTCGCGGTGATCGCCGAGAAAAATGAGACCGAACTTCGCGAGCGAATGGCTTCGTCGCTGACTGCTGGTGATGTAAGCGAGATCGACGATGCGATCGCGCGCGCACCCTCGCTCGCTGTCATGCGCATGCTCGTGCGCGTGCTCGCGAGCGCGCATGTGGACGCGGGTCGTGCGCACGCGGGTGCGAGCGATTTGCCGACTACGGTCTTTGCGTTACCCATCGTGATCGTCGCGGCGAACGCCTCGCCAATTCAGGTTCCTGGTGCGCTGCCCAACGTCGCAGAGTTTGTTGAGATCATGAAAACACACGGCGCGTTGCGCGGAAACCAAACGTTCACGATGTCGAATGCACTCGCTTCGCCGCATGCGTTTTCATTGGCGAAATTGCCGGGCACGCTCTCGTGGTGGCAACTCGAAAGTCAATCGTCGATCGCAATTGAGAAAACCTCGATGCAGTTGCCCGCAAATCAGGAGAGCGTGTTTCTGCGTTTTCTCGTAGGTACGGCGCTCGCGGGACCAGGCGTTGATTTACTCAATGAGAAAGATACCGGCAAATGGGGAATGCCATTTACACAGGCGTTTGCGAAGCAACTCGGCGGTGGTTCAATGTCGTTACTCGCGATGCCGCGACCGCCGCGCACGCCGCTCGCTGCGCTCTATCAAGGTCGCTCGGCGCAACGCGAAGTGTCTTTACAGCTCTTTGCGACGAACGCGATTCGAAAGTTTCGTTCGAGCGTGGGTGAACCGGAGGCGGTGATTTCGGCTCATCGCTCAACAAGCGGCGGCGAAGTGCGCCTCTCGCTTTCAAATGCGTTTGATGAAAAAGGTGCTGAAGGTTTTCGCGCTGAACTTTTCCCGACCGATCGCGCGCAAGATATCGTTGTGATGATGCAATCCCTCTTGCAAGAATGCAATGTTGAGAATGTGACGGTGCTCGGCGACGTGTTTCCTGACCACGATCCCGAGACGAATTTGCCGTGGTTCTTTCGCGCGGATGCGCTCGAGGAGAATGTGGCGAGGGCGTTGCGTTCTGCGCTGCACTAAGCACGCAAGCCTAGTCAGCTAAATCGTTAGCGGCCAGATTAAATTGGGGCAATGAGCATGAAATGTTTTATTTCGAAATATATGATTTTCAACGCATAGCCCCAGTAAAATTTGGAAAATATAACTGTTGCCAGAGCTATTTATTTACGGGCTTTTTAAGCTATTTTGTTAAGGCCTTGCTTGACTTCTGCGAGCAGGTGACGCGGCGTGGAACCAGTTTGGCCGCGTGCACTCCAACGTACGCTTCGCGTTGAACGGTATCGATTCGCTCCACTCGTCCCACGACTGTCACGCGTCGACGGGTCGCGGCAAGCCGCTCCTACAATATCTTTGCAATGAATCCACTCAATCTCTTTCCCTCGCGCCGCGCCGCGTATGCCTTCGGTTTTTTCGTCTGCGCTGCGCTCATGGCCTACGCGTATTACTTGCAGTACGTGAAAGAACTTGAGCCATGCCCGATGTGTTGGTTTCAGAGAGGTGCGTTGCTCTTGATGGCGTTTGTATTTTTGATCGGCGCGATTGTGAAGACTGAGCGTCGGGGCGCACTTGTACTTGCCATCGGAACCTTGTTAACGGGCGGTTTAGGTGCCGCGCTCGCAGCCCGTCACCTCTACATTCAATCCTTGCCCGCCGATCAATTGCCAAGTTGCGGCATGGGTATCACGTACATGCTTGAATCGTTTCCATTTCTCGACGTGTTTTCGAAGGCGCTCAAAGGCTCGGTCGAATGCAACAAGATTGATCTCGTGCTCGGGCTTTCGATTCCTGCATGGACATTCATCTTTTTTGTACTTGCCGTCATCGCGGCGTTTTTATTGATTAATCATCGTAAAAAATCGTAGGGTGCGATCCCATCGCACCCTGATTGATACCAACCAACATCGATTGAAGAGCAGCGCTTCGCGTTTGTTTTTACAACGTGCGATGGGATCGCACCCTACGGAGTCACCATGAAATTTCCAGCGAGCGCCACCGCGCTTTTTTTGTTACCTGTTCTCGCATACGCGCAAGCGCCCGCGAGCTTCACGCCACCATCCACGCCCGCGAAGCCCGTGCAAGATGTCGTGCATGGTGTCACGCTCACCGATCCTTATCGCTGGCTTGAAGACAACACGAACGCCGATGTCGTGAAATGGACACGCACACAGCATGACGCGGCGACCGCTTGGCTCGACAAGAACGCGCCCGCCGTGCCCGGCCTTCGCGAAGAGCTTACGCGCTACATCGATCGCACAGTGACTTCGCCGCCGTCGTTCTACAAGGGCCGCGAGTTTTTCACGCGTAAGACAAAGGGTGACGCGCAAGCAAAAC
>JBOFBL010000716.1:0-1820 GCA_051645545.1 Casimicrobium sp.
GAAGGCGCGAGGGTGGATGGTTTGAGCCAAAGCGCTCGGCAACCTATCTGTCGTCCCCGCGAAGGCGGGGACCCAGGCCGGGCACTTTGAGGTAAGAACCGATTTGGATTTACGCGCAAACACCCCTCGGTCTGGGTCCCCGCCTCCGCGGGGATGACAGCACCGATGTAACTGCCGTCAGCTATCCGTAGGGTGGGCAACTTTGTTGCCCACGCGAGCTTTGTTTCAAAACAGCGAGCAAACGCGTGGGCAACAAGTTGCCTACCCTACGATTCGAACTACTCAATCAACTCCCGCACAAAATTCGGCATCGCAAACACCGCTCGATGCATCTCAGCGTTGTAGAACTGAAGATGCGCAAGCGCACGTTTTGAAATACGCGATGCCACCTCTTCTTCGCTCAACGAAAGCGCATCGGTGGAACGCGAAGCACACGCCATTCCCCACCACGCGCCATACAGCGGAATGTGCACCAGATACGGCCGCACAATCGGAAACACTTCGCGCAATCGCCTCACACTCGTCGCAAACCGCTCACGATGAAAAAACGGCGAGCCGATGTGAAGCGTCAATGTGCCAGTGTCGGTCAAGACGCGATCGCATTGCCGATAAAAGTCCACGCTATAGAGTTCTTCCGCAGGGCCAATCGGATCGGTGAGATCCATCACGACTGCATCGAACTTCTCTTTCGTTTCACGCAGGTACGCATAGCCATCGCCAATGTGAATTTCTAAACGCGGATCGTCAAGCGCACCGCGATGTACCGTTTGAAAATGCTCGCGCGCGACCGCGATCACCTCCGCGTCAAGCTCCGCCATTACCACGCGTTTGATCGACGGATGCTTGAGTATTTCTTCCGTCGACCCGCCATCGCCACCACCGATCACAAGAGCGCACTTCGGGTTGTCTTGTGCGATCAACGCCGGATGCACGATGTTCTCGTGATAGAAAAACTCATCGCGTTCGCTCGTCATGTTGCAGCCGTCGAGCCGAAACAGCTTCCCTAGCTCTGGCGTGTCATATACCGCAAGCGACTGATACGGTGTCCGAATCTCCGTGATCTTTCTCGCGTGATCGAAATAAACGCCTGCGTGGTCATTGAGCGTTTCGTTCAGGCGCTCGCCGTCACGCTCACGCTCCCGTGCGGATTCGCTCATACGGTCACCGCGTCGTAGCGCTCCGCAATATCGCCGCGTTGAATGTCTTTCAAGACTGGATTGCCAGACGCGAACATATCAACCAAACCTTCAGCGAGCGCGCGCGCTTTATCGCTATTGTCCTGTGTGTGATTGCAGACGTAGACATCCATCGCCACCATGTCGCGCTCCGGCCACGTATGCAGCGTCACATGCGATTCCGCAAGCAACACCGCCAGCGTATACCCGCCACCATCGAATTCGAAGTCGCGTTCGCCGACGACGATTAAACCCACTGTTTCACAGAGCGCACGAACGCGCCTCAGCGGTTCAACCGAGTTTTCAAGTAAATGTTTATCGCAGGCGCAATCGTAGAGATCGCCAACGAGGTGTAGTCCGTGCATCTGGAAACCTCAAATCACAACGCATCATGCTTGCAATGCACCGATGGCACATGTTCGCAATCGGAATTCGATTTTTTGCATTGACGCGTCTCTGAATTTTAGTTGTAACCACTCTCATCCCTTAGAAAGCGGCAACGCGTGATAATTAGGGAGGCACTGAATAAGTCTGAACTGTGGGAGCGCGCTTGCGCGCGAATGGCTGAATCACACGGCTTTCTCCGAAAGCGCACCGGTTTAAATCGCGATCTTTCGCACGCAAGCGCGCTCCCACAGTCGTTTG
>JBOFBL010000717.1:0-2595 GCA_051645545.1 Casimicrobium sp.
GCTCTCTATCCTGTCCATCCAGTTCTTCCTTTCATGTGCTTGGCGGCTCACGATTGAAAGTCTCTGCGATGGACACCCCCGTATACGTCAAACTCCTACTGCCTCCCCGGCAAAGCCGGGGGATCTCCTAGCGAATTAGTACAAAATGATGTTTGCGCTGCGTGTTCATTCGCAACAACAGCGACCTTTAAAGCGCGACGTTAAACGTGACGATGTAATTTGCCGCCATCGTGTTCGGTGGATCGTCAGTGTCATCGTCGGCGATGTTCGCCGCGAATATCGTAAGCGTGCAAGATTCGCCTGGCGTGAGGTTTATCGCTGGATTCAGCGTGAATACGGGGTCAGTGGCGGTCAAGGATAAACCACTGCTCACAGACTGTGTGCCGCTCACACTACAAGTCAGTTGAGCCCATGCGCCCGTTGGATTCACGCTCTCGCTGAAAGTGATTCGAATGTTGGTGTCGCCGTCGCTGGCAACGCCTGAGGCGAGCGGCAAGCTCGTGAACACATTCGAGACTTCGACCTCCACTGATACCACCGTCGGTGCCGGATCGGCCGGTGTGACGGTGATCGTGAAACTCTGCGCGGGTGAGGTGTCAACGCCGCCATTGGCAGTGCCGCCGGAATCCTGCACGGAGACGTTGATCGTCGCCACACCGTTCGTGTTGGCGGCGGGGGTGTAGGTCAAGGTGCCGTTTGCACTGATCGCGGGCTGCACTGAAAACAGCGCTGCATTGCTATTGCTGACAACGGCGAAGCTGACCGTTTGTCCTGCCTCGTCGGCGGGCCCTGTGCTGATCGCGCTCGCCCAGTTTGCAATCGACTGCGCTGCGGCGTTTTCGCGAACGCTTTGATTTGCGCCAACAACAAAACTGGGCGCATCGTTGACCGCAGAAATAGTGAGCGATACCGTCACGGCGTTCGAGTTGCCTACCCCATCGGTTGCCCGATAGGTGAACGAATCGTTGCCGTTGAAATTTCCTTGCGGCGTGTACGAAAAGCTACCGTCGGCGATGAGCGTAAGCACACCGTTGGTCGGCCCCGTCACCAGCGTAGCGGTGAGGTTGCCGCCAGGTGGCGAATCGTTTGCAAGCACGCCACTCGAAGCATTGATGAGCAACGATTGATCTTCCGCGAGGTTGTAAGCATCGTTGACCGCTGCGAGCGATGCGGTGGTGAAGCTCCAAGCCGAGCCGACGAACTCATCCGGGCCATCGATCGTGTCCGCATCGGTGATTCTTGTGCCGAATACGAACACGGTACACGTCGCGCCCGACGGCATCGGGTTCACGGGGGTAACGGTTACTGTGGTGACATTGCTCAACGGCAACCCGCTCAAAGCAATATTCACCGGCGGATCGGTGCCGACGCGACACTGAACTTCAATCGCGTTCGCAGTGGCATTGACCGGTTCGCTAAACGTCGCGCCGATGGTTGCGTTCACCGCCACACCCGTGCTGCCATTGCCCGGAATTTGCGAGAGTTGAACGGGTGCGGCGTCCACTGTGAAATTGCGAACGAAATTTGCGCTCATCGTGTCCGGCGGGTCAATCGTGTCGACATCGCTAATGCTCGATGCGAGCACAGTGAGCGTGCAGCTTGCGCCGTTGGGCAACGTGCCCGCGTACGTGGGTGTGAGCGTCGTCACGTTGCTGCCGCTCGTACCCCCGGTGATGAGATTGGCGCCACCGCAGGTCAAGGTCACGGCGCCCGCGCTTGCGTTAATCGGTTCGCTAAAGGTGATGTTCAAGGCTTGATTGTTGGCGACGATTGCGCCCTGCGCGGGGGTTGCCGTGGTGACTGACGGCGCGCTATCGACGACGATCACGAAGCTTTGCGTTGCGCTCACGTCGACGCCGCCGTTCGCAGTGCCGCCGTCATCACGCAGCCGCAGTTCGATCGTTGCGCTGCCCGTTTGGTTTGCGGCAATCGTGTAGGTGAGCACGCCCGTTGCGCTCACTTGCGGCGCGACGCTGAAGAGCGTGGGGTTACTGTTGTTAGTGATTTCGAAGCTCAACGCTTGTGTCGATTCAGGATCGCCATCGTCAATGCCGGTCGCCCACGCTGAGATCGTTTGCGCGCTCGCGTTCGGGAGCACGGCTTGATTGGGTCCAACAGTGAATCGCGGTGCATCGTTGACCGGCGTCACGTTGATCGTGACAGTCACCGGTGGCGATTGCAGCGCGCCGTCAACTGCCTGATACGTGAACGTATCAGCGCCATTTAGATTGGCAGATGGGGTGTAGACAAAACTGCCATCGGCGTTGAGCGCTAAGCTTCCGCGCGACACGTTATTCACGAGCGCTGCCGTGAGCGTACCGCCGTTGAGACTCGCATCGTTCGACAAAACGCCCAGTGCAGAAACAGTGAGTGTTTGATCTTCGAGCACTGCGTACGTGTCGCCGACTGCAGTGGGTGCCTGCAATTCGACATCTTTCACATCAATGCGAAAACTAAGCACCGTGCCGTCGATCTTCGCGTAGGCCGCATAGATTTCGGCGCGATCGGCAGCGGGTGCTGCATCGGTTGTGCGATCCACGGCTATCGGCGACACGCCCGCCCAGTCGCTCACCTGACCGTCGAGCAAAATCGCGG
>JBOFBL010000718.1:0-5863 GCA_051645545.1 Casimicrobium sp.
CCAACTCATCGCCGACATCGAACGCGACAGCCTGCATCGGGAAATCTTAAGAACACAAGGCAGCCTCACCACGCGCTTCGCGCTCGACCCGCTCGGCAGAAAACAAGGCATCTGGACGCAGCACAGCGGGCTTCGAACCGCACTGTTCTCTGCCAACGATCCCACGTGGCAAAAGTCGCTACAAACCTCCACGGCGCCCAACGGCAAAGCCGATCGCTTGAGTGGTTTGATGAAAGGCTACGCGTACGACCTCACGGGTGAGTTGCGCGGCGTACAACATAGCCTCAACGGCAAGGCGCAGCATCGCTACGACGCCACCGGGCGCATTGAAGAAACGCTCAGAGCGCTGCGCAGCGCGCCGAGCATCCAAAGCACACAGAACGGCAGTGCTGCGAATCAAAGCAGCGTCGATCCCAACCGCAGCGAATACTTCGCCTATGACCCGGCAGGGAACCTGCTCGATCAAGCGGCGGCAAAAGCGAGCACGCAAGGCCAGCAACGCGGCTACGTCCGAGACAACTTGGTTCGCGTCTTCGAAGACAAACGTTACGCGTACGACGGTCACGGACGCTTGATTCAAAAGCTCTCTGGCAAACATACGAAGCAAACCTTCAAATGGGATGACGAGCATCGACTGATAGAAGTCGCCACCACGCGACGCCCCAACACGCCCGAAGCCACCACCCAAACCACCCAATTCGATTACGACGCACTCGGACGCAGAGTTGCCAAGCATGATTCATTCGGAACAACGCGCTTCATCTGGGAAGGCATGCGCCTGATTGAAGAGCGCCGCGCAAGTAACGTCGTCACTTACGTTTACGAACCCGATAGCTACGTTCCGCTCGCAAGGATTGATGCTAAAGGCGAACAAACTGAACAAGGTGGGCTCGGCACTACGGTTGATCCGCAAGTACAAGTGCCTGCGGCGGAACCCGCAAAACTACTCACCCCGTTCGTGGTGAGCCCGTCTAACCATGAACGCACTTGGGTCGCCGCAAATGACGACCCAGCAAAGTGGGAAGCATTGCAACCGCAACGCAACCGAGACGCAAAGCAAAGCGCAAACGCACAAATTGCCAACGTCTACTACTTCCACACCGATCAAGTCGGTCTCCCTGAAGAGCTCAGCGATCAAGAAGGCAACATCCGCTGGCGCGCCTTCTACAAAACATGGGGCTCGACGGTCTCTGAAACGTGGGAAGTCACTGCGCTCAATGGCGAATCACTCAACGGCCTCGCGCATGCTTACGCACATGACGCGAGCCCGCAGGCCCGCGCAAACGCACGAGGTAATGAACTAGAACAAAACCTGCGCTTCCAAGGCCAGTACCTGGATCGCGATACCGGGCTGCACTACAACACGTTCCGTTTCTATGATCCTGACATCGGACGGTTTATCTCGCCTGATCCGATTGGGTTGGAGGGGGGAACAAATTTACAGAGCTACGCGCCGAGTCCGGTGATTTGGATTGATCCGTGGGGGCTCACGACATGCCAAATGTCAGCTGCCAACGTACGCGCCATGGGACCAGCGCCCTCAGGCATGCGTAATCCGCACCTGCATCACATCATTCGTGAGATGGCACCTAAAAACTGGTCAAAGTCCGCTCGAGGCGCAATCCATCATGTTCAGAATCTAGCTAGAAAGTATGGGATTGACGTCAATCGTGACCCTCGTAACTTTACCTGGGCTCAAAATGGTGGCGGCGCTCACACTCGCGCCACTGCTCAATACATTCGAACGCAGCTTGCGGCGGCTGACAAGGCAGCAACCCAAGCCGGGAACCCTCAGATCTTTTTCGACAAGATGGCGCAGATTGGACGAGATGCGTCTAACGGGATATTCAGACGACCATGACATATTCGGCAACGGGCAACGAAGGCGATGTGTACAACGCAATAGCGCACCGCGACTTCGAAAAACTTCGCACGCTACTCACTCAGACCCCACAATTGGTAGAGAGCAACCCGTACGGCCAGCCCGACGAATACAGCTTTTTGTATCTTGTTGCAGGTAAAGGAGATTTGGAAGTTGCCCGCGTATTCGTCGATTGCGGCGCTCAGATCAACAGGGAGGGACCTTTGCCCTTGTTCTTGACGCCGTTATGCGGCGCGGCCGAGGGCGGCCATTTGGACATGGTGCGCTATCTCCTCGGTATTGGCGCTTCAGTGGACGGCACAGACCTATCTGCAGCGTCTCCGCTTATGCTAGCTGCAAGAGAAAAGCATCTCGAAGTTGTGAAATGCTTACTCGACGCAGGCAGTGAGGTGAACAGACTCGGATGCGTGCAACGCTTTTTGCCAGTGGACTTTTCGGGTTGGCACAAGAGTGTCGAGATCGAAAAACTGTTGCGATCGCGTGGCGGTATCTCGGTGACCGACGACTACGACTGGGAGCATCAAAAGGGCTTTCCCATCCTTGCGCATGTAAGTAATAACGCAGGTGCTGTCTATCCGCTGGCGTTCATGAGATCGGTGCGCGATCAAGCGTTTGCGTTCCGACTCGCGGAGGTGAGGGCGAAAGACAAGCCGCTCTTTTTGTTTTCGGCGGGACTCTACGAGTTTGGACAACGAATCGATATTGCGCTCGCGCTTCACACTCGATGGCCGCTGCGGCAGACGTACCTGGATCAGCCCTCCAAGCTTTCATTTCCGCTTGACGTGCTCCAGCGGCTTGCGCAACTCGTTTCAGATGGCGCGTCGATGACCGAGGGCACAATGTTCTCGCGCGGCGATCCAAGATTGAGCGACTTGATGTGGCCCGATGGCGTTGCCGCACTCGTCGTGATTGATCACATTTGGCCTGTTGACAAAAAAGCTGCTGTCCCAGAATCGACTTCGAGTCAAAGCGATGACGTGAAGATATTGACGCTCGCGCCGGTTTTGGACACGGCAAAACCGATTAGAGACGAAGATGCCGCACTTCAGTGGGCGGAGAAGATGCGCAACGCATCGTGGGCAAAAATTACAATCCCATTAACGTACTAACGATTCCTCGTTCGAGCGGTTCCGGCCGTTTGAGAACCTAGTTCTCTAAAAAGTCGCGAGTTAATTAGAGGGCGCAGTGCCTTAGCTTAGGACGCACTCCTTCTCCGCCAACGATCCGCAGTGGCAAAAGTCACTCTAAAGCGCCACGGCCCCGAATGGCAAAGCCGATCGCCTGAGTGGTTTGATGAAAGGCTACGCGTACGATCTCACGGGTGAGTTGCGCGGTGTGCAGCACAGCTTAAATGGCAAAGCGCAGCACCGCTACGACGCCACGGGGCACATTGAAGAAACCCTCAGAGCATTGCGTAGCACCCCAGCAGTCAACGCAAACGCACCAACGCCTAACGCCGCCAATCAAAGCAGCATCGATCCCAACCGCAGCGAACACTTCGCCTACGACCCGGCGGGGAACCTGCTCGATCAAGCGGCGGCAAAAGCCAGCACGCAAGGCCAGCAACGCGGCTACGTTCGAGACAACCTCGTTCGTGTCTTCGAAGACAAGAGATATGCCTACGACGGCCACGGCAGACTCATCCAGAAGCTCTCCGGTAAACATACTAAACAGACCTTCAAATGGGATGACGAGCATCGACTGATCGAAGTCGCCACCACGCGGCGTCCGAACACCCCGGAAGCGACCACCCAAACCACGCGATTCGATTACGACGCCCTTGGACGAAGAGTCGCAAAGTACGACGCCTTCGGAACGACCCGATTCATCTGGGAAGGCATGCGTCTGATCGAAGAGCGCCGTGGCCAGAGCGTCGTCACTTACGTGTACGAACCCGATAGCTACGTTCCGCTCGCGCGGATTGATGCCAGAGGGGAACAAACTGAACAAGGTGGATTGTGCACCACCACTGATCCGAAAGTGCAAGTGCCTGCGGCGGAACAAGCAAAACCACTCACCCCGTTCGTGGTGAGCCCGTCGAACCATGAACGCACTTGGGTCGCCGCTAATGACGACCCAGCGAGCTGGGAAGCCCTCAAAGCACCAAGCAATCGCGACGCAAAGCAAAGCGCAAACGCACAGATCGCAAACATCTATTACTTCCATACAGATCAAGTAGGTCTGCCCGAAGAGCTCAGCGACCAAGAAGGCAGCATCCGTTGGAGAGCGAGCTACAAAACGTGGGGCGCAACGGTTTCAGAAACATGGGAAGTGACGGCGCTGAATGGTGAAAGTCTCAACGGACTCGCGCATGCGTACAACCAAGATGCGAACCCGCGAGCGCGCACGCACGCAGACGCACGAGGCAACGAACTAGAGCAAAACCTACGCTTCCAAGGCCAGTACCTGGATCGCGATACGGGGCTGCACTACAACACTTTCCGCTTCTATGACCCCGACGTCGGGCGGTTTATCTCGCCCGATCCCATTGGGCTAGAAGGCGGCCATAGCCTACATGCATATTCTGAAAACCCACTTTCCTGGATAGATCCGTGGGGTTGGGCGAAAACCCCAAAAACTGGAGGAGCTAATAGAAACTCAAACTCTGCTAAAGGGCAATATGAACTATACGGAATCTACGAAAGTGATGCGCCAGATGCAAAGATGCTCAAAGTGGGGAAAGCTAAATCCGATGATGTGATGGCTGATGGTAGAAATAGGAGATCGCATAACAGCGCTAGGAGAGCGCAGAAACTTGGCTATCCAAACGCGGAAGCGAGACCATTGAAGACACTAGGCGAAACAACGACTGGTAAAGCAAAGGCCGTAGAGGCAAAGGTTGTGAGAACATTAAGAAATAAAGGGCACGAACTTCCGCTCAATAGAGAAAAATCTAGGTCGTATCAGGCGAATAGCAAGCCAAAGGGAACTAAACCGTGCTGATGAAAATAAAACGCACCTCTGCCTCGAGTATTTTTCAATTTCCTGACACGGACTACGGGCAAAAAAAAATAGACGAATACATCGAAAGTACCGTACTCGGAAGACTAGATTTAACGATGGTGCCTGAATGGACATTAACTTTCTGTTTTCACTTCTGCAAGTCTGATTGGATAGGTGTTTTTAAGCGCGGTGTTACATACGCGTCAACAAAAGAAAAAGAAGTGACGGTCGCCATACCAATACCCACCGTTGATCAGGCTCCGTATGGACTGGATAAGAAGCGATTCGCCATGCGTCCGCCGTTAGACGCAACCAAGTTCTGGACTTTACCCGTGGAGTATTCAAAGTACGAATCGCTACAAGAGTTTATTTTGGAAAGTGCGAAGCGGGGTATCGATGAGGCCTTCAAGCAAGGGGTGGCAGTAAGCGGCAAAAAAATAAAATATCTCATGTAAGTTACTGAGATTTTAGAGAGCACCAAGCGCTCCTAGTTGCTAAACATGATTTACCAAACTACCCCATATGTTTCTGTAAACAATTTCCTCTTTGGGAAAAAACAGGCTGAAATCAAGAAGATCAATGGAGCGCCGTTCTCCGTGAAAATTGACAACACTCAAGAAACTATTGTTGAGAGCCGTGAGGGGTGTGAATTAGTTTTTGAAGAAAAAAAGCTGGCGTATGTGAGCCAACCCGGATTTCCCGGACGGGTTAATTAAGGGGCGCGATGTTGCGCCTCGAATTGTGCCGGAGTTTGATAGCCCAGCGATTGATGGATTCGTTGGCGGTTGTAGAACAGCTCGATGTAGTCAAAGATCGAGAGTTTGGCTTGCGCTCTTGTTGCGTAGTCGCAGTGATGCACCAACTCGTTCTTCAAGTTCGAGAAGAAGCTCTCGGCCATTGCATTGTCATACGCACTTTTGCGCCCGCTCATGCTCTGGCACATACCCGCGTCTCGCAGTAGCGCTCGGTAGCTAGCCGTGCGGTAGAGCACACCGCGATCGGTGTGATGAATCAAGCCTTTCTTGGGCTCGCGCTGCT
>JBOFBL010000719.1:0-3982 GCA_051645545.1 Casimicrobium sp.
GCGTTCGGCAACATTTCCAGGATTTCTCCCTGCATTTGTATGGTGTCTTCTTTAGCCATAAATCCTAGACTGGAAGCCCACCTTTGCCTTTGAGGTTTGCTTTTCTCAAAAGCGAATCGTATTGCTGCGACATCATGTAGGCCTGCACCTGTGTCATGAAGTCCATCGTGACCACCACGATAATCAGCAGCGAGGTTCCACCAAAGTAGAACTGCACGTTCCACGCGCTAATCAAAAATTCTGGGATCAAACACACGACTGTGATGTAGATCGCACCGATCAAGGTCAAACGCGTTGTGATCTTCTCGATGTATTTCGCAGTTTGATCGCCAGGACGGTAACCCGGGATAAACGCGCCGCCTTTTTTGAGGTTCTCAGCGGTTTCCTTTGGGTTGTACTGAATCGCCGTGTAGAAGAAACAGAAGAACACAATCAACGCGCCGTAAATCATCATGTAGATCGGCTGGCCTGGGCTCAAAATAGCCGCAATGTCGCGCAACCACTTCGGCGCGTTCGGCCCCATGAATCCGAGGATCGTTGGGATGAATAGAATCAAACTCGATGCAAAGATCGGTGGAATTACGCCTGCCATGTTGAGTTTCAACGGCAAGTGCGACGATTGGCCGCCGTACACCTTGTTGCCCACTTGACGCTTCGCGTAGTTGATGAGCACTTTGCGTAGCGCGCGTTCAAAGAACACAACTGCCGCAGTCACTACAACGACCAAGCCAATCAAGAACAGAAGTTTCAAAATCGACAGGTTGCCCGACGACTGCAACTGAAGCGTGTTTTGAATCGCTGACGGAAGCCCTGCGAGAATGCCGGCGACGATCAACAACGAAATACCGTTACCCAAACCGCGCTCGGTAATCTGCTCGCCAAGCCACATGAGGAACATGGTGCCGGTTACAAGCGTGATGATCGTGATCAGGCGGAACGCCATACCCGGATCAAGCACTAATTGCGGTTGGCTTTCGAGTGCAATAGCGATACCGATTGCTTGCACCGTCGCGAGAATCACCGTACCGTAGCGTGTGTACTGCGTAATTTTGCGGCGACCCGCTTCGCCCTCTTTCTTCAGCGCTTCAAGCGTCGGTACCACCACGGTTGCGAGCTGCATGATGATGGAGGCCGAGATGTACGGCATGATGCCCAACGCCAAAATCGAGAAGCGCGAAAGCGCACCGCCCGAAAACACGTTGAACAACCCAAGGATTCCGCCTTGCTGCGACTTGAACAATTCTTCAAGCACGGCCGAATTGATGCCCGGCACTGGAACGTGCGTTCCGATGCGATAGACAATCAATGCGCCGAGCAAAAAGAACAGGCGACGCTTCAGGTCGCCATACTTATCGCCGGTTTTTGCTGCTGGGTTTAACGCCACGCGTTAGTTCCTACCTATTTTGATTAACGCCCAATTTAATTGGGCGATCGCTCGATTATTCGAACTTACCGCCTGCGGCTTCAATTGTCTTCTTCGCCCCGGCGGTTGCGCCGATACCGCGAAGTGTCACTGCCGATTTGATGTCGCCACCGGCAATCACTTTGACGACCTTAGCGTCATTTGCGATCACTTTCTTGGCTTTCAATCCGAGCATGTCAATATCGCTCACACCAAGTTTGGCTAGTTCGCCTACAGTGATTTCCGCACGGAAGCCTTTCATAAGCGAAGTAAAGCCACGCTTTGGAAGACGACGTTGGAGCGGCATCTGACCGCCCTCAAAGCCAACTTTTTGTGTATAGCCGGAGCGCGATTTCTGACCGTTGTGACCGCGACCTGCGGTCTTGCCCAAGCCCGAGCCGACGCCGCGTGCAACGCGACGACGATTTTTCTTCGAGCCTTCGGCCGGTTTAATGGTGTTCAGTTGCATGATGAACTCTTCTTCCTTACACCGCGATCACGAGATGGCGAACTGCGTTCACCATGCCGCGCGTTGCGGGGGTATCGATGAGCTCGTTCACTTGGCCGATTTTTTTCAGACCAAGGCCACGGACGCTAGCAACATGACTTGCCTTGGCGCCGATCGGTGATTTCACGAGCTTGACTTTAAACGTTTTTGCGGCAGCCATGATTCTTTAAGCCTCCGACAATTGCTCAACCGACAAGCCACGCTTCGCAGCGATTTCGCCAGGGGTCGATACTTTTTCGAGCGCGTTCAACGTCGCGCGAACAACGTTGTACGGATTCGTTGGGCCGAAGCATTTAGCGAGCACGTTGGTCACGCCAACCACGTCGAACACCGCACGCATCGCGCCGCCAGCGATCACGCCGGTACCGTCGGATGCGGGCTGAATCAACACGGTAGTTGCGCCATGCTTACCGGTGACTGCATGATGAACGGTGCCGCCTTTGAGCGAAACCTTAATCATCTGGCGACGGGCTTGCTCCATCGCTTTTTGCACACCGACGGGCACCTCTTTCGACTTGCCTTTGCCCATGCCAACGCGGCCATCGCCATCGCCGACGACGGTCAACGCTGCGAACGCCATGATGCGACCGCCCTTCACCACTTTGGTGACGCGGTTCACGCTGATCATCTTCTCGCGAAGACCATCGCCTTGCTCTTCTCTTTGCTGTACTTGCGGACGTGCCATGCGAGTACTCCCTTAGAACTTGAGGCCGCCGGCGCGCGCTGCTTCAGCGAGTGCCTTCACGCGACCGTGGTATTGATAGCCAGAGCGATCGAACGCGACCACTTCGATACCCGCAGCTTTTGCCTTCTCGGCGATGCGTGTACCCACCATTTCGGCTGCAGCTTTGTTGCCGCCGTTTTTCACTTTTGCGCGCACATCGGCTTCGACGGTCGACGCCGAGCAGAGCACTTTGCGTCCGTCGCCGGAAATCACTTGCGCGTAAATGTGCGTGTTGGTGCGGAACACCGCCAGACGCGTAGCGCCCTGTGCGGTCAAACGCACACGCGTTTGACGAGCACGGCGGATGCGGGAGGTTTCTTTGTCTTTGGTGGACATATGGGAACCCTGCCTTATTTCTTCTTGGTTTCTTTAAGCACAACGGTTTCGTCGGCGTAGCGAATACCTTTGCCCTTGTAAGGCTCGGGCGGACGATACGCGCGCACTTCCGCTGCGACTTGACCGACTTGCTGGCGATCGGAACCGGAGATCAAAATCTCCGTTTGCGTTGGCGTCGCCACTTTCACGCCGGCTGGCATTTTGTGCACAACCGGATGCGAGAAGCCGATCGAGAGGTTCAAGCTGTCGCCTTGCGCAGCCGCACGATAACCCACGCCTACGAGCGTGAGCTTCTTGGTGAAGCCTTCGGAGACACCTTTGACCATGTTGTTGACGAGCGCGCGGGCAGTGCCCGACATCGCACGGCTGAACTGGTCGCCATTGATTGCAGAGCAAACGATGGTGTTTTCTTTCTTTTCGATCTTGACCTTGCCGCCGAAATCGCGCGAAAGTGTTCCAAGCGGACCTTTCACATCGATTTTGCCGCCAGCAAGCACCACTTCCACTTTTGCGGGAATGTTGACCGGATATTTAGCAATACGTGACATGTTTTATTGCCTCCGACTTTAAGCGACCGTACAGAGCACTTCGCCGCCCATACCCAGGCTGCGTGCTTTGCGGTCAGTCATAACGCCCTTGGGCGTCGAGACAATCGCTACACCCAAGCCATTCATCACTGAAGGCAGGTTGTCGCGACCACGATAAATGCGAAGACCCGGACGGGAAATACGCGCCATCTTCTCGATGACGGGACGTCCCGCGTAGTACTTCAACGCGATTTCAAGCGTCGGCAACTTATTGTCGCTCGATGTTTTGAAATCCTCGATATAGCCTTCGTCCTTTAATACACGGGCGATGGCGCTCTTTAATTTAGACGCAGGCATCGACACGGAGGTTTTCTCCATGGCTTGCGCATTGCGAATGCGCGTCAACATGTCTGCGATGGGATCGGACATACTCATTGCCGAATCTCCTTCTTACCAGCTGGCCTTGGTGAGACCTGGGATCTCAC
>JBOFBL010000720.1:0-4954 GCA_051645545.1 Casimicrobium sp.
TTCTGGGCATTGTGGTGCTCGCAGTCATTTACGGGCTTGTGGTCTGGAAATGGAGCTACTCGAGTGGCGAGCGCGTCGGTGCCGTACAAAAAATCTCGAAAAAAGGCTGGATCTGCAAAACCTGGGAGGGCGAGCTCAACATGGTGGTGCTCCCCGGTGGCTTGCCCGAAAAATTTCTTTTCACCGTGTGGGAAGACAGTGTTGCCGCGTCGATCAACAAGACGCTCGGCAAGCGCGTATCGCTGCATTACGAGGAAAAACTCGGTCTTCCAACGAGCTGCTTTGGCGACACGCGCTACTTCGTGACGAAAGTTGTCGTCGTCGAGTAAGGCTTAAACGCCGCTCATTCGAAACGCGTTTTCATCGCTTCATAATCTTCTGGCGTATCGATACCGGGCGGCAGTGGCTCGTCGACGTTGAGCACTGCGATGCGATAACCATGCGCGAGCGCGCGAAGTTGCTCTAGCGATTCAAAGCGCTCGATCGCCGGGATGCTCAACCGTGGAAATGCGCGCAAGAATTTCACGCGATAAGCATACAAACCGATGTGACGATAGATCGGCAACTCGTCGTTCAAACTTGCGATCGTCGGACGCCAGCCATCGCGATCGTAGGGAATCGGTGCACGCGAAAAATAAAGCGCCTCGCCCATCTCTGAGACCACGCATTTCACAACGTTAGGGTTGGCAACGTCGTTGATCGAATGGATGCGATGCACGAGTGTGGCAATCGCCGCATTCGGATGCTGCGCAAGATGACTCGCCGCGCGCGATATCACGTTCGGCGGAATGAGCGGTTCGTCGCCTTGCACATTCACGACGATTTCGTCGTTGTCAAGCGCAAGCGCCGTTGCAACTTCGCTTAAGCGATCGGTGCCAGTCGGATGATCGCTTCGCGTCATTTGCACCGCGAGCGAATGTGTGCGACAAGCGTCTGCAATACGCGTGTCATCGGTGGCAACCACGACGCGCGACGCCCCCGAGGCAAGCGCGCGCTCGGCCACCCGCACAACCATTGGCTTGCCGCCCAAATCAATCAGTGGTTTGCCCGGAAAGCGCGTGGATGCGTAGCGCGCGGGAATGACAACAGTGAACGCAGTCACGACACTACGAAGCGAGTTTTTCGATCTCGTCGTCGGTGAGTTTCCTCGCCTCTTCTTCGAGCATCACGGGAATTTCATTTCGAATCGGATAGGCGAGTCGCGCAGACTTCGAAATCAATTCGCTCGCGGCCTTGTCGTAGATCAACGGCCCCTTGGTGACGGGACACACAAGAATTTCTAGGAGTTTCGGATTCATTGCTTGGGCGATGATACAACTGGTTTGCCGGATTCTGCAGGCTTAGCGGAGGCAGACGACGATCTGGGTTTCGAAGGTTTCGCCCCCGGAGCATTCGGTGGCATCACGGTGGAATGACCATCATCGAAGGCCTCCGCAGCCTGTCGATCGCGCGCATCTTGCTTGCGTCCGGTGACCTCGGCCACGCGTCGCAAAAGTTTAATTTTTGTCTCGGTAGCAAGACTCAATCCGAGCGGCACCACCCACATGCGATCGTCAACCACGCCCCTGCACTTCACCGCATCTTTTTCCGTCATCAGAATCGGTCGCGGATCGAGCGTTGCGAAGTCGCCCCAATCGAATTCGTGATGATCGGGAAACTCGATGAGTTTTCCGTCGACGCCCTCGCGCTTCAATGCATCCGCAAATTGGCGCGGATTGGCAATGCCGGCAATGATGTGTGGTCGTTTTGAAGAAAACGTGTTGAGCGCAACGACGCGATTGGGATCGACCAGCGAATACGCGCGATCGATACGCCGCACCGCGATGTGATGCTGGCCTTCCTTGTAACCCGACTTCGGCGGCGCCCATGCGGGCATGATGCGCACATCGCAGCGCTTCGCGCGTTCGCGCGGTTCACGCATCGGCCCGGCGGGTAACAGATGCCCGTTGCCATAGCCGCGTTCGGAGCTCACCACCTCGACTTCGATATCGCGATAAAGACGATAGTGCTGCAAGGCGTCGTCCGCAACCAAGATATCGACCATTGGATAGCGCTCCAAGAGCTCGTGTGCTGCCGCCACGCGATCGGCACACACCACGACAGGCACACCTAGCCTCGCGTGCAAAATCGGTTCGTCACCGACCGCTTTCGCCGCAGAATCTTTGGTCACCACAATCGGTATTTTTGGACTAATGGGGTAACCGCGAGAGATCACGCCGGGGTTGTAGCCCGCTTGCATCAAACAACGCACGATCGCTTGCACAACAGGCGTTTTGCCAGTGCCGCCCACCACCAGATTACCGACCACGATGACCGGACGCCCGGCGTGAATACGCTTGCGCCAACCGCGCTTGTAGATGCCCGCGCGAGCTCGACCCACGAGTGCAAACGTTGCTTCCAGCGGTGCGAGTAGCTTCGCCGACCAATCGGTCTCGCGACGCCACCACCGTTGTTCCAACCAAGACTGAACGCCCATCCTTCTTCCCTAAGAAAACAGCGCCCCACTCGATCGCCCAAATTAAATGGGCGTCCTTATTATTTTTGTTATTAATCGAAACTTCGTTCGATTTATCGCTTCGCCCTATTTACTTGGGGCTTGCGTTGCAAAGGTGATATTCGGATAGTTAGCCGCACGGGCCGCTTCCATCACATAAACCACGTCCTGATGCTTCGCATTGGCATCGGCATTGATGATGATCACCGGGTCGGTCGCACCCGCAGCTGCGGACTTAAGCGCTTCGGCGAGCGACGGCACACCGGTGAAATTAAACACTTGCTGATTCACGGCGAAGCGACCTTTGTCATCGACGCCCACCTGAATCTCCTTCGGGCGCTGCGCTTGCTTCTCGGCTTCGGCTTCGGGCAAGGTAATTTTGAGTTCAGTGAACTTGCTGTACGTCGTAGACGCCATCAAGAAAATCAAAATCACCAGCAACACGTCGATCAACGGAATGAAGTTGATCTCAGGCTCTTCGCGGAAACGGCCACGGCGGAAGTTCATAGCGCAACGTCCGTTTTCAGATCGGCGCGAGACGAGGCGTGACGACGAAGACAGTGCGCATGCACGGCAAGGAGGAACAACGACGTATCGCGTCGATATGGAAAGGGACTCATTTCTGCCTGTCGCCGTGGAGAATATCAACCATCCGCGTCGCCTGCTGCTCCATCTCGATCAAGAGTGAATCCACCTTGCCACGAAAATAGCGATAGAACATGAGCGCAGGAATTGCAACAATGATGCCCATCGCCGTGTTGTAGAGCGCGACCGAAATACCGCTGGCGAGCTGCGAAGGATTGGTGCCTTGCGCGCTTTGCGCACCGAAGATTTCAATCATTCCAATGATGGTGCCCAAGAGGCCCATCAGCGGCGCTGCAGCAGCAATAGTGCCCAGCGCATTCAAGAACCGCTCGAGACCGTGACCGACCACGCTGCCGGTCTCTTCAAGCGCTTCTTTCACCACCGGTCGCGGTGCTTTGATGTTGGCTAAACCCGCAGCAAGCACCTGCCCCATCGGCCCTTGCCCCGCCGTTAAATTCACGAGCTCCTGGCTCAAGCCTTTCTTGCGATATTCGTCGATGACCTTATCGACGAGCCCTGCAGGAATGATCTGCGCGCGGCGCAGTGTCCAGCAACGCTCGATGATGAGCGCAAGCGCCACGATCGACATGATGATGAGCGGCCAAATCGGCCAGCCCGCTGCTTTGATGATGTCCCACATTATGGTGGCGTCCCAGCGAAGTTAGTTTGCTTGCGAGTGTAACTTCGGTTAACCCGGTTTCCAACCGTCTTTGAGCGTCACCGCACGATTGAAGATGGTTTTGCTCGGCTTCGATTCGACGCGATCAAGCGTGAAATAGCCGTTGCGCTCGAATTGATAGCACTCGCCAATACGCGCTTCGTGCATGCTCGGCTCGATATAACCCGTCACCACTTTGAGCGAATTTGGATTCAAGTAGTCCTTGTAATCGCCCTCACCCGAATCGGGATTTTCAACAGTGAACAAACGATCGTAGAGACGAACTTCTGCTTTTATTGCATCAATCGCCGCCACCCAGTGAATCGCACCTTTCACATTACGACCGCCCGGCGTGCCGCTCTTGGTGTGCGGATCGTAGGTTGCATAAATCGTCGTGATCTTGCCCTCCGCATCTTTTTCGATGCGCTCGCATTTGATGATGTAGCCGTAGCGCAAGCGCACTTCGCCGCCGGGGACGAGTCGGAAGAAGCCCTTGGCGGGCACTTCCATGAAATCGTCGCGCTCGATGAATACTTCGCGACCGAAACGAAATTTGCGCTGCCCGCGCCCCTCATCATGCGGGTGCACCGGCGCCGTACAAATCTCGCTGCGATCGGCAGGCCAGTTTTCAATCACGACCTTCACCGGATCGAGTACCGCCATGGCACGCGCCGCTTTGACATCGAGATCTTCGCGCAGCGCGCGCTCTAGATCGGCCATGTCAACCCATTGATGCGCCCTCGACGCACCGGTTCGTTCGGCAAACAAACGAATCGATGCCGGTGTGAAACCACGCCGACGCAAACCAGCAAGCGTCATCATGCGCGGGTCGTCCCAGCCATTCACGATGCCTGTTTCAACGAGTTCGAGCAACTTGCGTTTGCTCATCACGGTGTAGCTTAAGTTCAGCCGTGCGAATTCAATTTGCTGGGGACTCGGACTTGGCAGCTTTCCGCTCTCGACGAGTCGCGCGAGCACCCAATCGTAGAGCGGGCGGTGCGCTTCGAATTCGAGCGTGCAGATCGAATGCGTGATGCCTTCAATCGCGTCCGATATGCAGTGGGTGTAATCGTAGAGCGGGTAGACGCACCACTTGTTGCCCGTGCGATGGTGTTCGACATGCCGAATGCGATAAATCGCCGGATCGCGCAAATTCATGTTGGGCGATTTCATGTCGATCTTCAGACGCAAGACATGCGCGCCGTCCGGGTGCTTGC
>JBOFBL010000721.1:0-4292 GCA_051645545.1 Casimicrobium sp.
TGTTCCGGGTGGTGCGAGCGCTCGTGCACGCACGGCGAGTGTTTCAGTGACCGACGTCGACGTGTTCGGATTCACGATCAACAAGCGCGGCATGGGCTATGCCTCAACCGCAGATTTCTGCGCGAACGTGATCTCCTGAGTTCGGCGGCAACGCGCGAGATGAGTTTCATTCAACGCAACGATTGCGATTTCGCTTTGGCGACAACCGTCGTCGGCGTGGATGCAGCGTGGCGCAAACGCGCAACCGGGTGGCAGATTGGCGAGATCGGGCGGTGCGCCGCCGATGGTTGCGAGTCTCGTGCCTTTCGCGAGCGAACCGTGCGCGCGGCTTTGCAGGAGCGCTTGCGTGTACGGGTGACGCGGCGCGCGCATGATCGTGCGCACGTCGCCCTCTTCAACGATTTGTCCGGCATACATCACGGCGATGCGATCGGCGACTTCGACCGCTGCGCCGATGTCGTGTGTGACGAAAACAATCGAGAGCCCGAGCCGCGATTGCAATTCGCGCAGCAAGAGCAGGATTTGAATTTGCACGGTGGCATCGAGCGCGGTGGTCGGTTCATCCGCGAGCAAGAGTTCCGGTTCGCACGCGAGCGCAAGCGCGATCATCACGCGTTGGCGCATACCGCCCGACATCTCATGCGGATACGCGGCGAGCCGTCGCTCGGGACTCGGGATGCGCACTTGTTCGAAGAGTTTCAGCGCGCGCGCATGCGCCTCGGCGCGCGAGACTTTCATGTGGCGCTGAATGCTCTCGATGATTTGATCGCCGACCGAATACACGGGATCGAGCGCGAGCAGCGGCTCCTGAAAAACCATCGAGGCGACGCGCCCGCGAAACGCAGCGAGTTCGCTTTGATTCATCGCGAGCACATCGCGACCGGCGACTTCGATGCGGCCGCTGATTTGCGTTTTCTTGGGCGGATGCAAGCGCAGCAGCGAGCGCAGCGTAACGCTTTTGCCCGAGCCCGATTCGCCGATGAGCGCGAGCGTTTCGCCGCGCTTCAAGCTGAGGCTCACGTCGTTCACCGCGCGAACGGGTGACGAACCTGCGGTGAAGGTGACGCGCAGGTTTTGAATCGAGACTGCGGGCGCTGCAGCAGTGGTTTCAGTGACGGTTTTTTCCGCGACGGCACTCATGAGAGCACCTCTGCAGAATCGATTCTGGCATTTTCGGTATCGCCCCAATTATTTTGGGCGATCGAGTCGAAAAACTCGCAAGCTACATAATGTTTTTTCTCTTCGTACGCCCGTAATTGTTGGGCGTTAACGGAACACGCTGATTGTGCATATTTGCACCGCGTGTGAAACCGACAACCCGACGGCGGATTGATCGGATTCGGCGGATCGCCCGCGATCGGCGGCGCTTCGGTGCGGCGATCGGGATCCATCGAGGGCATCGATGCGAGCAGCGCTTGCGAATACGGATGCAGCGGATTCGCGAAGATCGCCTCAGTCTCGCCGAGCTCGACGATTTGTCCGAGATACATCACCATCACGCGATCGCTGATGTAGCGCACGACGTTCAGATCGTGGCTGATGAAAAGATAGGTGAGGTCGAACGCGTCTTTCAAATCGAGCAAGAGATTGAGCACTTGCGCTTCGACGGATTTATCGAGCGCGGAGACAGCTTCATCCAAGATCACGATGCGCGGTTGTAGCGCGAGGGCGCGCGCGATGTTCACGCGTTGCCGTTGACCGCCGGAGAGCTCGTGCGGATAGCGACCTGCGAAGCGCGCGGGATCGAGGCCGACACGATTGAGCAAGTCGCGCGCACGCGCGGTCGCCTCGCGCGAGGACACGCCGTGCATTTGCGGCCCGAAGGCAATCGAGGTTTCAACCGTGAGTCGCGGGTTCAGCGATGAGTAACTATCCTGAAACACCATCTGCACTTGGCGATGAAATTCCTTGAGCGAGAGATCGTTGCTGCCGACCGCTTTGCCTTCGAAGATCACGTCGCCCGCCGTTGGCGCGATCAACTGCATCAGCAAGCGAGCAGTCGTCGATTTGCCGCAGCCGGATTCGCCGACGATGCCGAGTGTTTCGCCTTTGGCGACGGCGAAGTTCACATCGTCCACTGCGCGTACCTGGCCCGTTTTCGCGCCGAGCGCGTTCCTGAGCGGGAAGTGTTTGGTGAGGTTGCGGACCTCTAGGATCGTCGTACTCATTGCTTCACGTCCATCGCAGAACGTAAACCGTCAGAGAGCATGTTGAACGACATCGAAGTGATGAAGATCATCAAACCGGGCAGTGCCGCGACCCACGGTTGCGTGTAAATCGCAGTGCGCAAGGTGTTCAACATCAAACCCCATTCCGGCTCGGGCGGCTTCACGCCGAGGCCGAGAAACGAAAGACCGGACGCAAGAATCATTGATACCGCAATCAAGCTCGTCGAATAGACGAAGATCGGCCCCAGCACATTGCCGAGCACATGCACGCGAATGATCGCGAAAGCGTTCGCGCCCGAAGCACGCGCGGCTTCGACGAAATCGCGACCGCGAATTTGCGCAGTGACGCTCTCGGCGACGCGACAAATCGGCGGCACGAAGACGAGCGTGAGCGAGAGCAGCGCATTGCCGATACCCGCGCCGAGCGCACCGGAGAGCGCAATCGCGAGCAGCACCGAAGGAAAAGCGTAGAACACATCGATCGTGCGCATGATGATCGAATTGATCCAGCCGCCCACGTAGCCCGCGATGATGCCGAGCGTCGCGCCGATCAAAAACGCGAAGATCACCGGCGTTATGCCCATGAAGAGCGAGAGCCGCGCACCGACCATTAAGCGCGACAACATATCGCGACCGAGCTCATCGGTGCCGAGCGGAAAACCTTCGGTGCCGATCGGGCGCAAGCGTTTCAACATCGACGATTGATACGGATCGGCGGGCACAAGCCACGGCCCGAACAGCGCGAGCACGATCAAGAACAACACGACTGCGCTCGCGAACACAGCGACGCGATCTTTCGCGAAGCGTCGCAGAACGCCTGACCAATAACCGGGCGATTGCTCGATGGCGGCGGCGGGTAGCGGAAACGTAGTGCTCGTCATGATGAATGTGTTTCCTTTGGGAAACGCTGAGTAAGTCGGCGAGAGGGATGCAGTGCAAGGCGTCGTTGGGCGACGTGTACATCTGTACACGAGCCCGACGACAACGAAGCAATGCGCCCTCGCAGCCACTTAATCAGCGTTTCTCTAGCCACGTGTGATCCTAGGATCAAGCGTGCTTTGCAAAATATCAACGAGCACATTGAGCAACACGAAAAAGATCGCGAGCACGAGAATCGTGCCTTGCAAGAGCGGCAGATCGCGCTGAAAAATCGCTGAGTTGAGCAGGAAGCCCGTGCCTGGCCACGAGAACACGGTTTCGATCAGGATTGATCCGCCGAGCAAGTAACCGAGTTGCAAACCCATCACCGCGAGCGCAGTCGGCGCAACGTTTTTCACGACATGACGAAACACATCGAAATCGGTGAGACCCTTCGCGCGCAGGCCGACGACGAACTCCTGCGCGAGCGTGTCCGCGACGAGCGCACGCACGGTCCGCGCGATGATGCCCATCGGAATCACCGACATCGTGATCGCGGGCAAGATCAGATGCTTCATGTGTTCCCAATCCCATTCCCATGCAGCAGAACCGCCCGCGCCCATGCCAGTCGCCGGAAGCCAACCGAGTTGCGCGGAGAAGATGATGACCAACACCATGCCGAGCCAGTAATGCGGCACGGAGACACCCATTACCGAGAGGAACGACGCTGCTTTATCGACGAAGGTATCGCGGAAGTAACCGGCGACGAAACCGAACAAACTGCCGAAGAAGAAACCGATCATCGTTGCGAATGCGGCGAGGATCAGCGTGTTCTTCACCGCTTTCATCACTTCGGTTGTCACCGATCGCGAACTTGCGATCGACGTGCCGAGATCGCCCATCGCTGCGCGCGAAATCCAACTTAAAAATTGTTCGGGCAATGAACGATCGAAACCGTAGAGCGTGCGCAATTGCTTTTGCAAGTCCGCAGACGCGTCGGGTGGCAACACGGACACCAGCGGATCGCCGGGTGCAAGATGCACGAGCGAAAAGCAAACAATCGCCACGCCGATCATGATCGGGATGGCGAGGAGTAAGCGGCGGAGGATGAAGAGGATCATTTAGCAGACCTTGCGCGATGCGCTGTCTATTAAGTCAAGCATCTCGGCGTTCGGGTAAAGACGAATCGGCGACCAATCGCTTAGGCTCCTCCCCCTTCAAGGGGGAGGCTAGGAGGGGGATGGGGTTCGGCTGATAAGCAGCACA
>JBOFBL010000722.1:0-1908 GCA_051645545.1 Casimicrobium sp.
AGTAATTCGACTCCCTTGGCTGGGTTTGTGAGTGGTTGTCAAAACAAGGTTGACATGGTTGACGGTTGACGTTTTAGGTTGACAGGTTGACACATAGGGGGGGTCTTCGGGTTTTAGGACAATGATGAGTGATACCGAATCGGCTTCACGCAGCGTTGAGCGGTTGAACGGATCGCAGTACGCAAAGCGCATCGGTGTTTCGCGTCAACACGTGAGCAAGTTGGTGAAGGCCAACAAGATTCCGGTCGGCGAAGACGGTTTGATTGATCCGGTCGCCGCCGATGCGGCGCTGGCGATCACTGCAGATCCGTCCAAGCGCGCGGTGATTGAATCAAACAATCGTCGCTACGGTACCCGCCGCAACCCGATGATCGCGACAGAAATCGCGGCTCAGTCGGAGTACGAGCGCCAAGTGCTCGCCGGTTTGCCGCCAGTTCACGAGCCGCCTACGCCGCCGAAAAAAAAGTCGTACCACGACGTTAAAACCGAGCGCGAGGAAACGCTACACGAAATCAACAAGATCGAGCTCGCGGTCGCCGAAGCGAAATTCATTTCGCGCGAAGACGCTGCGCGACTTGCCTTCGAAGCCGCACGTTCATGGCGCGGCCAAATCACCAAGGTGCAGGTTACCTTGCCCACAACGATCGAAGGCTTGATCCGTAAACACCTCGCCGACGTCGACGCCGATCGCGTGCGCAAACTGAAACACGAAATCGGCCTCGCCATCAACGATGCGCACCGCACCGCGCTCGACGTAGTCGCCAGCGAAGTCGAAGCGCTAGGCGAAAGCCTCTCCGCCGCACAGTCGTAGCCCGCCGTGATTGCCAATTTGATCGCTGACGCGAGGATGCCTGCTGCGTCGCTCGTCGCAAAAAACTGGGCGCGCGGTCTTCGGATGCCCGAAGAGATTGACGTCGACGATTGGGCGGACAAGTACCGCGTGATCGCCGAAGGCGCATCGCCCGAAGCCGGTCGCTGGCAAACGCGCCGCATGCCGCATCTGCACGGCGTGATGAAAGCGCTCTCGCGCAGCGACCCTTGCACCGATGTCACCTTCATGGGTGCGGCGCAAACGACGGGCAAAACCGACACAGGCATCAACCTGATCGGAAAGACCGCGCACATTGATCCCGTGCCGATCTTGGTGGTGCTTCCTAACCACAAGCTGATCAAAAAGTATTCAAAGCGGCTTAACAAAAACTTCGCGGCCACGCCAGTGCTGCGCGAATTGTTCAAGCCGCAGAGTCGCAAAGATAGCGACTCGATCGACCTGAAAGATTTTCCGGGCGGTCCGCTCTACCTTTCGAGCGCCGAGTCTGCGACCGACCTGAAATCGATCACTGTCGGCATCGTCATCCAGTCCGAGGTCGACGAGTATCCGCAAGACCTCGAAGGCCAAGGTGACCCGAGCGACCTGGCTGATGGTCGCAGCACGATGTACAAGGATCGCGCAAAGCGATTCAAAGAGTCCACGCCAACGATCGAATCGTTGTCGCGCATCAACAAGCTATTTCTGGCTGGCGATCAATCGCGTCGCTACGTGCCGTGCCCGCACTGTGGACACTACCAAACGCTCGAATGGAAAGGCTTGGTGTGGCCCGAAGGTAAACCGCAACTAGCGTATTACCAATGCCAAGCTTGTACTGGACACATTGAGGAATATCACAAGGAAGAAATCTTCCGCGAAGGTGTCGCAGAGTGGCGAGCCGCCTTCCCTGAACGCAGCCACGTTCATCGCAGTTTCCAGTTGTCGGCGCTTTACTCGCCGCCAGGGTTGGGCAAAAGCTTCGGCGATCTCGCGGAAGAGTTCATCAAGTGCAAAGACGACAAACGCAAACTCAAAGTCTTCGTCAACAACCGCCTCGCCGAATGCTGGGTCGATAACGAAGAAAAGGTCGACTGGGAAAA
>JBOFBL010000723.1:0-1110 GCA_051645545.1 Casimicrobium sp.
CGAATGCGTGGATTGCCCGTCACCGCGCCGACGCGATTGGAAAACAAAAAATGGCGAAGCAGCCACGAGATGCAATGCGGATCGAGAATCGCATCGCCATCGATACACAACAGGTATTCGCTATTCGCGATGACCGCAGCCGTGTTAAGCCCCACTGCTTTACCTTGGTTCTTCGCTTGATGAATCACGCGTAAGCGCGGAAAGCGTGGCAATAGGCTATCGAGAATTTCGCCGGTTCGATCTTTACTGCCATCGTTGATGCAGATGATTTCGAAATCCGGATACTGCATCTTGTCGAGCGCCGTAACGACCTCTTCGACATTGTCTTCCTCGTTATAGCAAGGAACGATGATGCTCACTTTTGGATGCGAGGTAAGCTCCGGCTCCGCATCCGGGTCGGCGTTATCTTTGCGTTCGTAGTGAAAGAAATACCATGCGCCGCCGATGATCCACATCCACGCCATGAAAAGCGGATAGTAATAAACGAAGTTAAACAGCGGCGCGAGCAGCGTGTGGTCGAACATCCAAGCAGCATTGAGGCGCAACCATTCCATGATCGTGCCCTATCGTCGAACGAAGCTGGTATCGATCGACATTGCGCGCCGAACAGCGATGAGATTCACCGCTTGCGATGTGGCAGTGCCCGCTTTCTCGGTGGTTGCCAAATGACGGAAACCGCTCGCGTTCGCGAGTTCGATGGAGCGAAGCACGGGCTCAATTGAGCTTGTGGCCGCGCTGTAATCAAGTTCGTGTTCGATGATCGTTCGCCGATGCGCGTCGGGAATCGCGCGCGCGAGTTTCGAAAACTCCGCCCACTGCGCAGCACTACATGCACGCGTACGCAGTACCACCCACGAATGTTGCGCAAGCGCGCGCCGCCAGGCATCGAGTTGCGAACGCGTTAACTCAGACGTTGCGCTTTTGCACGCATCGAACTGAGCGAATCGGTACATCGATTCGAGCGTTGGCTGCGCTTCGCGCATCGTACTCAATATTGCATCGATGCGAGAGCCATCGCCGCTTTCGGAGTGGTCGAATACGACGGCCGATAGCGGCACTCGCTCGCCGATATACCGCGCAAAACGCAGTGCCGCATCGCGCGATTGAATC
>JBOFBL010000724.1:0-1209 GCA_051645545.1 Casimicrobium sp.
TTCAATCTGCGCAAATGTTTCGCCGTGCGCCCCCGGTTTTGGGCTCACGTTGTAATGCAAATTGCCATCGCCCAAATGTCCGAATACGATCATGCGCGTTTCGGGAAATGCGCTCGTTACTTTCGCATCGGTGTCACGAATGAACTCGGGGAATTTCGAAATCGGCACTGAGATGTCGTGCTTTATGTTTTTCCCGGCACGCACTTGTGCCTCGCCCATGTTCTCGCGCAACGACCAGAAATCGCGCGCTTGCGAGAGATTCGAAGCGATTACGGCATCGACTACAAGCGATTGTTCAAAAGCAACTTCGAGCAGTGTTTCGAGCGCGGCATTCGAGTCGGCTTCACTTCGGTTATCGCTCACTTCGATCAACACACACCAAGGGCTCTGATTCGCCAGCGGCCAGCGAGATGTCGGCATTTGCTCGCGCAGCAAATCGACGCAATCGTTCGACATCAATTCGAATGCGGTGAGTTGCGCGCCGATGCGCGCTTGCGCAAGCTGCAACAACTGCAACGCGTCATCCACCGAATCTAGCGCCGCCCATGCGCAAAGCATCCCTTTCGGCAGCGGAAAAAGTCTCAACGTGGCCGCGGTGATGATCCCGAGCGTGCCCTCAGAACCAATGAACAGATCGCGCAAATCGTAACCTGAATTGTCTTTGCACAAGCCGCGCAAACCATTCCAAATCTCGCCCTCAGCCGTAACCACTTCAAGCCCTAAACAAAGCTCGCGTGCATTGCCATAACGCAGCACGCCCACACCACCCGCGTTAGTTGCCAGATTGCCGCCGATCATGCACGAACCTTCTGCCGAGAGTGACAGCGGAAATAAACGATCGTGTTCGCGCGCGAGTTCTTGCAGCGATTGCAAAATGCAACCGGCTTCCGCAATCATCGTGTTGTTCATCGGATCGACGTTACGAACACGATTGAGCCGCGCTAGCGAGAGCACGAGTGCGTTGCCACTCGCGTCAGGTGTTGCTGAACCAGACATGCTGGTATTGCCGCCTTGCGGCACGATCGGCACACGATGTGCCACGCACCAGCGAACGATCTTCGCAACGTCCTCAGTCGTGTCGGGCTGCGCAACGGCGAACGCACGCCCCGTCCATTTGCCGCGCCAGTCGGTTACGAAGGGCGCAATGTCCGTGTCAGCCGTAAAGAGCCGTCCGGAAAATGCGGTGGCCAATGAAGTTGTGGTCATGGT
>JBOFBL010000725.1:0-4481 GCA_051645545.1 Casimicrobium sp.
CCGCCCGTGCGCAGCACGCGATGCATTTCGGCGAGCGCTTTTTCTTTGTGCGTTACGTTACGAAGCCCGAACGCAATGGTTATCGCATCGAACGATTTATCCGCAAACGGCAGCGCTTCGGCGTTGCACTGGGTGGTCGGCATGAACACACCCTCATCAAGCAGGCGATTGCGGCCTTCGGCGAGCATCGCCATGTTGATGTCGGTATGCAAAACAAAACCATTCGGTGCTACGAGTGGCGACATCAAACGAATCAAGTCGCCCGTGCCGCTCGCAAGATCGAGCACTTTTTCGCCCGAGCGCAATTGCAATTGATCGACGGCGAATCGTTTCCAAATGCGATGCAGACCACCGGACATGACGTCGTTCATCACGTCGTATTTCGACGCGACCGAATCGAACACGCCGCGCACGAGCGTTTGTTTTTCCTCTTCGGCAACGGTTTTGAAACCGAAATGCGTGGTGCCTTTCGACGAATCAGTCACGCGAGGCTCCCGCTTTCTCGATGCGCCCGAGGTAATCGTTCCACGCATTTTCTTTGTCGGCGCAGAGCTTGTGCAAATAGTCCCACGAGTAGATGCCCGAATTGTGGCCGTCGCTGAATGTCGGGCGAATCGCGTACATGCCAACCGGCTCCAACTCATCGATATCGACGTTACGTTTGCCGACTTGCAAGACTTCCTGACCGGGACCGTGGCCGCGCACTTCAGCCGACGGCGAATACACGCGCAATAACTCGAACGTGAGCTCATGCATCGTTTCACCATAACCGAGCACGAGCACACGACGCTTTTTATCGAGCGTAATTTCAGTGGGGACGGGTGTGTCGCGTTCGAGGCCGGGCATTGTCAGGGTTCGGGGTTCAGGTTACAGATAGATCTCGACAGGCACCGCACCTTTGTAGGAGCGGCTCTGCTGCGATCAACATTTGGCATTGTAGGCGCGCACCTGGGCGCGCTGTGTCTCGCCGTTGCGGCGAATCGCGAAAAGCGCGTCCAGGTCCGCGCCTACAAACGTTCGCGCGATGGCCACGTCGCGAGCAAAACGGCAGCGAGCGCAAGTGCAAACGCAACCGTATGCAGCGGCGTGAAGGTTTCGTTCAGGAACAAAATGCCGACGAGCGCTGAGGTGATCGGTAGAAAAATCGTGAACACACCGGCGCGCGACGCTGGAACAGTTTTCAGTCCGTTCATCCACAGCACAACGGTCAGTGTGCTCGCGGCGATTGCATAGAGCGCGAGGCCGCCCCAGGTGGGCCAGGTGACCGACGCGAAGTCGAAACTCGTCGCTTGCCAGAGCCCCAAAGGCGTCATCAACGCAAGCCCCCAAAGGTTGATGAGCGCACTGATGCGGCGCGCAGAGACTTTGCCAGTGAGCTTTTTGCCGATCACGACGTAAATCGCTTCGCAGAGCATCGCACCGATCAGAAGCGCAATACCGAGCAGCGCGTTCGTAGCATTCGCGTCGGCGTTGCGCCCCAGCGTGAGCAACACGACGCCAGCGACGGCAAGTGCGATCGCAATCCACGTGCGCAGCGAAATGGCTTCGCGAAGAAAGAGCCACGATAGCAACGCAACCGCCGCAGGAATCGCGGCCATCACGACACCCGCAGTAACGGCGCTCGCATAGCGCATGCCGAAGAGCATGCAAATCGAAAACAAAAAATTGCCGAAGAACGATTCGAGAAACAAGAGTCGTTTCGATGTCGCATCGAGCGGTGCGTATTCGGGTTCGCGTTTCACCCAATGCGCCATCGCAATTGCCGCGATGCCAAAGCGCAACCACGCGAGCAGGAACACCGGAAACACGGCGACGAGCAATTTGGAAAAGCCAACGTAGGCGCCGACGATCGCCATTCCGAGCGCGAGACAGACGTAGGCGATCATGGAAAGAAACCATCCCGGCTCTGATCGCTATCGCCCCATTTAATTGGGCAATAAGCTCGAATCAGTACATTTTCGAAATTTAGTAAAAAACGCGTCAACGCCCAATTTAATTGGGCGATCACAACTAAAGTTAGCACGTAAATGAATCGTTGTTTTCGAGCGTTTTTTGCGTGCGTTGTTGTGCGTTATTGCACGATATCGAGGTGTTCAAGACCCGCAAGCATATTGCGGCCTTTCGATTCGTGGCCTTCGAGTTTGATACGCAAACGCAGATCGTTCACGCTGTCGGCATTGCGTAGCGCGTCTTCGTAGGAGATCAAACCGTTCTCGTGCAGATGGAACAGCGATTGATCGAAGGTTTGCATGCCGAGCTCGTTCGACTTCTTCATAATCTCTTTGATCTCGGAGACTTCGCCTTTGAAAATCAAATCGGAAATTAACGGCGAGTTGAGCATCACTTCCACCGCAGGCACGCGGCCTTTGCCATCGCGTTTCGGAATCAAGCGCTGCGACACGAACGAGCGCAGGTTCAAGGACAAGTCCATCAACAATTGTTGACGGCGTGCTTCGGGGAAGAAGTTGATGATGCGATCAAGCGCCTGGTTCGTATTGTTCGCATGCAAGGTCGCCATACACAAGTGACCGGTTTCCGCGAACGCAACCGCATGATCCATCGATTCCTGATCGCGAATCTCACCAATCAGAATCACATCGGGCGCTTGCCGCAAAGCGTTTTTGAGACCCACGCCCCAGTTGTCGGTGTCGGTGCCGATTTCGCGTTGCGTGATCACGCAATTGCGATGTTCATGCACGAATTCGATCGGATCTTCGATCGTCAAAATGTGGCCGCGCGAATTGCGATTGCGGTGATCGATCATCGCCGCCATCGAGGTTGTTTTACCGCTACCGGTTGCGCCCACGAAAATCACGAGGCCACGTTTGGCCATGACGATGTCGCGCAAAATCGGCGGCAACATCAGCTCTTCAAAACGCGGAATGCTTGTGTTGATCGTGCGCAGCACCATGCCCACCTGACTTTGCTGCATAAACGCACTCACGCGATAGCGGCCCAAGCCCGGCGGATGAATCGCGAAGTTGCATTCGCTCGTCCGCTCGAATTCGGCTGCCTGTTTATCGTTCATGATCGAGCGTGCGAGCGTGAGCGTGTGCAGCGGCGTGAGCGTTTGCTTGGCCACGGGCGCAATCGCGCCGTCGATCTTGAGTGCCGGCGGGAAGCCCGCGGTAATAAACAAGTCCGATGCTTTCTTCTCAGCCATCATGGTGAGCAGCGAATTCATGAACTGTGTGGCTTGTTCGCGTTCCATAATTTACTCCTGACTTCGACGTTCGCTTTACGCGAACATCTCTCCCTGTTTCGCGGCAAGACGCGCCTCGTTGGTACCAATCAAATTGCGACGAACAAGATCTTGCAACGTCTGGTCGAGCGTCTGCATGCCCGCGCCCAAACTCGTTTGAATCACCGAATACATCTGCGCAATTTTGTTTTCGCGAATCAGATTTCGAATGGCAGGCGTGCCAAGCATGATCTCGTGCGCAGCGATACGTCCCGATCCGTCTTTGCGCTTAAGCAAAGTTTGCGAAATCACGGCGACGAGCGATTCCGAGAGCATCGACCGCGTCATGTCTTTTTCTTCTGCCGGGAACACGTCGACAATACGGTCAATCGTTTTCGCGGCAGACGATGTGTGCAGCGTGCCAAACACTAGATGACCTGTCTCTGCGGCGGTGAGCGCCAAGCGAATGGTTTCCAGATCGCGCATCTCACCCACGAGAATCACATCGGGATCTTCGCGGAGCGCGGAGCGCAGCGCATTGGCAAACGACAGCGTTTGCGGACCGAGCTCGCGTTGATTGATGAGGCATTTTTTGCTCTCATGCACGAATTCAATCGGGTCTTCAACGGTGAGCACATGACCGAGCAGATTGTCGTTCACATGATTCACCATCGCCGCGAGTGTCGTCGATTTGCCGGAACCCGTCGGCCCGGTCACGAGCACGAGGCCGCGCGGCTTCAGCGAAAGCTCGGCGAAAATTTTTGGGCAACCTAAATCCTCAAGCGAGAGCACACGCGAGGGAATCGTCCGAAACACGGCGGCCGCGCCGCGATCCTGATTGAACGCATTCACACGAAAACGTGCGAGGTTCGGAATATCAAACGAGAAGTCGGTCTCGAGATTTTCTTCAAACATTTTGCGCTGCGTGTCGGACATGATGTCGTACACGAGGCCATGCACGTCCTTGTGTTCCATCGCCGGCAAATTGATGCGGCGGATGTCGCCGTGCACGCGCAACATCGGTGGCAAGCCCGCCGAGATGTGCAAGTCCGACGCATTGTTCTTGACCGAGAAGGCCAGCAGTTCCGAAATATCCATGAGCGCGTATCCCCTGCGGCTGAAGTCTCGCCAATAGAATCAGCCACTTAGCCCAAACTGTTGATAGGTTTTCCGCATTATGACCGCAAGCTTCGACGCTTCGCAAGCAATCGCGCAGGTTCGCGCGCGGATCGTGCAGGCGTGTGCGCTCGCGCAACGCGAAAGTGACGAAGTTCGGCTCTTGGCGGTCAGCAAACTGCAA
>JBOFBL010000726.1:0-1181 GCA_051645545.1 Casimicrobium sp.
CGCCACTTTGCAGGTGGTAAACGATGGACAAGTTTGAACTCGCGCACAAAATGCGACGCGTCGGAAAAACCGCAACGTCGTCCGATTTCGGTGATTGAGAGATGGTTGAGGCGAGGTTGCAAAAGTAGCTGCGCGGCTCGCTCGACGCGCAGCTTACGCAGCATGTCGGAAAAGCTAACGCCTTGTGTCGCAAAGCTTCGATGCAGCGTGCGCACGGATATGTGCATGAGCGCTGCAACGGTTTCAGCCGTAATACGAGGTTGCTCAAGCCGCTCGATTAGCAACTGTCGTGTGTGCTCCACCACGCTGCGATTCACGCGCGTAGGAGTCGTTGATGTTGGCTCAAGACTTGCCGCGAGCATCGAACCAATTTGGTCGACCAAGAGGGAGTCGGGATAGCCATGAACCAATTCGGGATCGCGCCCGAATTGCATGCACAACGCGGTGAGCGCCTGTCCCCAGCCAATGTCGCGTGCGATGACGCGTGGGCCATTGACATCGACCTTTTTCAACCAACTGCCGACCCAATGTCGCGGCAACTGGATCGACATATTTTTCACCTGATGCGGAAAGTGCAATTCGTAGCGTTGCGCCGAATCGACCAGCACCGCGTCGGCCGCACGAATATGCGCGATCTTCGAGCCCTGGCGAACGAACCAGGCATGATCGACATCGGTAATCAAGTAGAAGGGAAAATGTTTCCCGCGCGCAATCGACGCTGATGTCCGATACGCATCCGAGGTCGATGCGATAACTTGATTAAACGATAGCTCCCCTACGTCGAGATGTTTGAGTCTGCCGTTAAACGCTGTCGCTTCCTGTGAGTCGCAATCCATTTCAAGAAATGCTTCGCATATCGCGCCAACCCAGTAATCAAATCTCCGCGCCGGCTCAATCTCGTCGGTGGTCCAATTGCGCTGATTCGCGCTTGCAGCAGCGGTAGTTTGCATACGATTCATGATTGCCACGAATAATATCGATTGCGATATGACATGTCGAAATGATGTGCGCGTAGTATTCGCCAGTAATTGCTGGACGACGGCTTCATCGGGTCCATGCGAAAATCGCTGTCAAGATATTTGAAGCTCCGATAGATCGTGTTGCTGCAGTACTTCATTCCCAAAAAATTTCTCACGCAACTCGCGGGCGCATTCGCGCGCTCGCGCTCGGGCGCGCTCACG
>JBOFBL010000727.1:0-7082 GCA_051645545.1 Casimicrobium sp.
CTGTTGGCCTGCAGGCGTGCTCGCACTCGGCGCAACGATCGTGACGAACGAACGCGAGATTGCTGCTGATTCGTTTTTCGTGTCGCTCTATAGCACTGCGCTTAACGCAAGCGAAATTATCGTTGCGATTCGCATCCCGCAACCGCTCGCCGCGCGCTACATCAAATTCGAGCAATCAGCATCTCGCTTCGCCTTGGTGGGCGTCGCTGTGGTTCGCTTCGAGCGCAGCGTGCGCATCGCGATCACGGGGCTCGGCAACGGCGTGACGCAATGGCGCGAGGCCGAAGACGCGCTCGCACAATCGTTCTCGCAATCGACACTCGATGCACTCATGCTTGATTCTGAGCGTGCGACGGGCGATCTGCACGCAAGTGCCGCGTATCGAGTGCACCTCGCGCGCGTGCTCACATGTCGTGCGATTGCGGCGATTAACAACGAAGCACCAAGGTCGCTGTCAAGAGTGAAAAGTGCTGAAAAAATCGATCAAAATACAGCAATCAACTCTGCTACAGATCGCCCAATGTATTGGGGCAATCATTTTGTTCCGGAGAATATCGATAAAGTATGGAATTCTCTTATCGACCCAATAATTTTGGGTAAATGCGTCCCAGGCTGTAAATCATTTACCGCTGAGAATGATCGTCGATATCTTGCTATCGTGAAGGTCGGGTTGGGGCCAATTGCAGCGACGTTTCAATCGCACGTAACGCTCTACGATTTGCAAGCACCGCACCGTTGTCGCATGACATTCGAGGGCGATGCGGGCGCGCTCGGTCGCGGCAGCGGCACCGCGCAGATTGAGCTCACCGTTATCGACGGCGGCACGCGTATCGAATGGCGCGCCGACGCGGCGATCAGTGGCAAGATTGCGCAACTCGGCGCGCGACTCTTCGAAGCGACTGCGAAGAAACTCGCTGAAGAATTTTTCGCAAACTTCGCCAATACGTTTTCAACGACAGCAACAGTAGCGCCGCCAAGCCTATCCTGGTGGCGCAAATTCTGGCAAAGGCTTTCTCAACGATGACGAATTTTTCTCCGAAGCACTATAGCGCACCGATCAAGTTTCAATCGTGGCTCGACACTCATGCTGAAAAATTCAAACCGCCCGTTGGCAATCAACAGATTTGGGCGAATTCGGATTTGATTTGCACCGTCGTCGGCGGCCCGAATCAGCGCACCGATTTTCACGACGATCCGTATGAAGAATATTTCCATCAGTTCAAAGGCAATGCGAGCTTGCTCGTGCTCGATCGTGGCAAGTTCGAACGCATCGCCCTTAACGAAGGCGATGTGTTTTTACTGCCGCCGCATGTTCGCCATTCGCCGCAGCGCCCCGAGGCAGGCAGTCTATGCACAGTGATCGAGCGAGCACGACCCGAAGGCGTGCTCGATGCGTTCGAATGGTATTGCGCGAATTGCGCAACGCGCGTTGCACGCAAAGAGATTCAGCTCGCGAACATCGTGAGCGATTTACCGAAAGTATTTGCAGCGTTCTACGATGGTGCGTCGGAAGATCGTGTGTGCCCGAGTTGCGGCACAGTCCATCCCGGTCGCGATTGGGCGAGCTGGCATGCGATGCGCGAAGCGCGGTTTGGCGATTAATCTGCGAGCTGGATCATCAAATCGCAATCGGTAGCGACTGATTGCGTATCGCACGCAATAAACTCAACACGGTCAGCGCCGAAGTTTTTGGATTCTCCGTGAGCGGCTCGTTCTCAATCGTCATTTCCAGGCGACCGAACGCACCTTCGGCGATCAGTTGATGGGTGTTTCGCATGATGGTCGGATCGGCTATCAAGCGAACGCGTGTTGCATCGAAGCCAATGCCTGCGAGCGATACGGTAGCCGCTACGTTGGCGTTCTTCGGATAGTCGCGCACCGCGTCACGCGCACTGCCATCGAAGAAGTTGTGTGCGGTGACTATCGAATCGAGATCGCACAAAGCCTCAGCGGGTGTGCCCCGCCAACTCTGCGGCGGCTTGCGCCCGATGTATTCAACTCGCGTCAAGCCACCCAGCGCGGCGGCTGCAAGTGCATCGATCGCCGCGATCGCACCGGGAATAAAGCTCGCGCGAGTGCTGCCCGCGCGCGCACTGCGCTCAATTGCTCCGACCAATGTGTTGTTGTGAAGCGCACCCATCGACGCAATGACACATGGCACTCCCGCAGCCAGTGCGGGCAGCACATGCGCTTCAATAGCCGAATGCCCAGCGCACTCGACCACAAGATTGAGCTGCGCGAAATGTTCGGCAGCCAACTTCGCAACCACGCTCGCATATGGTGCGCAGGCCGAACATAGCGAGAGCGCGTTCTCTCGACTGGTCTCACGCGCGACCACGAACGCTACTCGAACCGCCGCATCGTCGCGCAACGCCTGCATCAGCGCGCGAGCCATCGCGCCAGCGCCTACGATGGCAATACGCGTTATGGGCTGATCCATTGCATTTATTGTGCTCATAAGTTGACCGTTGATCGCAGCGACACCCAGTGCGCGCAATAAACCGAAACACGCAATGTACAGAAAGCAACGAAATATGGGTAAAGCGCACGTAAACTCTACATCACACGCAACTAAAGCAACGCTTGCCCCGTGACCGTACTGATTGATGACCTTATCTGGCGAGAGCGCGAATACTCACCGAGCTCCGCGATCGGCGGCAACTACGCGCCACACATCGCACGCTACCTGCGCGACAGCGCGCACGCGCTCGCGAACGTGCCCGTTGAGCGCGACTTACGCTATGGCACCGCCGAGCGTGCGCTGATCGATTTTTTTCCGGCGAAGCAACGTGATGCGACGAGCGGGTTGCTGGTGTTCATCCACGGCGGTTATTGGCAGGAATTGTCGAAAAACGAATCGGCTTTTCTTGCCCCTGCGTGGCACGAGGCTGGGTTCGCGCATGCGACGGTTGGTTACAGTCTTGCACCAAACGCGCGCCTGCCGCAGATCGTCGATGAATGTGTCGCCGCGCTTGAATGGCTGAAAAGAAACTCGACGACGCTTGGGTTCGATACCAACAATATCGTCGTTGCGGGCAGCTCAGCGGGCGCTTATCTCGCCGCGGCCTGTGCCGCGAAAACACCGCTGCGCGGTATCGTACCGATCTCTGGCGTGTTCGATGTTGCGCCGCTCATTGGCACGTCGATCAACGAAGCGCTTGGTCTCAACAAGCAGACTGCTGCGCAACTCGATTTGCTGCAATCGGCCTCTGCGTTTGCGCCCGCCGCGATTGCCTATGGTGAAATTGAAACCAGCGAATTCAAGCGGCAGAGTCAGGCGTTTGCCACACTGCTCGCGTCGAGAAACACGCACTGCGATTGCTTTGAAATTGCGGCGCGTAATCACTTCGACATCGTTCACGAACTTGCCGACTCAGGCAGCGAGCTGTTTAAGAAGACACGTCAATTATTTGCGTAGAGGGAGTTCACTATGGCGCGCGTCCGTCCCGTTTTTCCACATTTGGTCGATCCAGCCGGGGTCGATTGTTCGAATAAACCGCGTGCGATGAGCGTTACGACGGATGAAACCCGTTTGCACACCGCGTATCGCAACGACGGCCATCCCACGGTGGAATTTAAGGGCACGAGTAACGATTACGTCGCCTATCAATTCATCGATTTGCTACACACCTTGCAAATTCCGCGCAGCGAAGGCTACGACGAAACCTGTTTCATTCTGATGGGGCAAGTCAAAGAATTGCTCTTCAACGCGCTTCATTTCGAGCTCTTCAATGCGCGTCATCAAATCGATCAAGATCAGATTGCGGAGGCTATTCGCATGCTCGGTCGCGCGCGCGAGATCGCCAAATACATCGGCAAATCGTGGGATGTGCTGTCAACGATTACAGCCGATGGCTTCAACGAATATCGCGACACTCTCGGGCAAGCTTCGGGGCAATTGTCGTTCATGTATCGCCACGTCGAATTCATTTTGGGAAACAAGAGCGAGCGGCTTGCTAAAGCCCACAGCAATATCCCGCATGTGTGGCCGAAGATGAAAGAAGCGCTTGAGTCGCCGTCGCTCTACGATCGCATCATTGCGATGCTCGCGCGACGCGGCTATGCGATTGATGCCGCGATGCTCGCTCGCGATTGGACACAACCGTACGAAACCAATGGCTCGGTCGAAGCGGCGTGGAAGCGCATTTACGACGATGCGCACACCGAGAATCAGCTCTTCGAATTAGGCGAGGCGCTGGTTTCGTTCGATGATGCGTTCTCGCAATATCGCTGGCGGCATTTCGTATCAGTGTCGCGCATCATCGGCCACAAACCTGGTACTGGCGGCTCTGCAGGCATCGGTTGGTTGCGGCAAGTCACCGAGCTACATTTCTTCCCCGAACTCTGGTCACTGCGCACCACGCTTTAATCGTATGAATTCAATAGCCAAGCTAGACGCTGCCCGCGAACACGCCGCGCAACTCGATCGCACCGATCCACTCGCGCATTGTCGCGATCGGTTTATCTTGCCGAACGGTGTCATTTATCTGGATGGCAATTCGCTCGGCGCACTACCGAAATGCGTGAGCGAGCGAATGCGTCGCGCGATTGACGAAGAATGGGGCGTCGGGCTCATTCGATCGTGGAACGATGCCGATTGGTATCCGGCGCCGCAGCGCGTGGGCGCGAAGATCGCGGCGCTCATTGGCGCGAAGCCGCGCGAAGTGATTGCCTGCGATTCGACGACGGTGAATTTGTTTAAAGTGCTCTGCGCCGCGGCGCACGCGAACGCAGCGCGCGATGTCATTATTTGCGAAGAAGGCAATTTCCCGACCGATGCGTACATCACCGAACGCACCGCGGGTCTCTACGGAAAACGTGTTTTACTCGCGAATCAGCACAACATCGAAGCGGTGATCGGAGAAGCCGGAAGCGCGCTCTGTGCGGTAGCGCTAACGCACGTTCACTACAAAACCGGGCGCATGTACGACATGCAAAAAATCACCTCGCTCGTGCACGCGAATGGCGGTCGCATGATTTGGGATTTGGCGCATACGGGCGGTGTGATCGCTGTGAAGTTGCACGACTGGCGCATCGATTACGCAGTGGGCTGCGGCTACAAATATTTAAACGGTGGCCCCGGTGCGCCTGCGTACGTGTACGTGCGCGAAGATTTGATCGCAACGCTCGAACAACCACTCGCCGGTTGGCACGGGCACGCGGCGCCGTTTTCGTTCGAACAAGGTTATCGCGCACACCCCACGATCGATCGCATGCTGGTCGGCACCGCGCCACAGCTTTCGCTGATTGCGCTGGAGGCCGCGTTGAGCGTCTACGACGATCTCGACATGAACGTGGTGCGCGCAAAGAGTCAATCATTGACGCAACTCTTCATCGAACTCTACGACGTACATCTGCACGAATTCGGTTTGGGGATCGCCACGCCGCGCAACGCCGAAGAACGCGGTAGCCAAGTCTCATTCACTCACCCCGACGGTTACGCGATGATGCAAGCGATCATCGCACGCGGTGTGATTGGCGATTTCCGTGCGCCCGATATTTTGCGCTTCGGGTTCGCGCCGCTGTATCTCTCGCACGCCGATGTGGTTGAGGCGATGGCGACGATCGTGCAAGTGATGGCAAGTGGCGAATGGCAGCGCCCCGAGTTTTCTCAACGCAAAGCGGTGACTTAATCCCTTTGCCAAGGACCGCTGATTAAGTTAGCGTGAGGATGCGGCGCCCTTTAAGTGAGCAAAACTGCGCCTTGATTGAATGTCGAATTTCGATCCGAATCTGATAGTCAAGCCGCACTCTCCAAAGCGGACCCAACGACGCTCGCTATCTAAAACAAGTGAAGGTCTAATTTGGCCATCCCTCCGTCACGACACGCTACACAATCGATCTGGCGCTGGTTGTAACGTGAGCATGAGTTCGAATCATCCAAGGCTAGGCTCTGAATCGAATCGTAAACAACGTGCCTAGGCTCAATCACTCTTCGCGCGACATGGAGTGTGAAACGGTTAGCGACGATTGAGTGGGAGTGACGGTGACAGTCTTTTCTGTTGTCAATCGCCGCAGCTTCAAGGTCCTCACCGTAGTGGTGAGTTGATGGACGGCTTGCCTCGTTATTTCGGTATTGAACGAATCCGGATCGCAATGGGTCTGCGCGATCAGCAAGCGCGTCATCCCGCTCCGATCCCAGCGAGGACTTCAGCGTCGTGCCCCCTTGGTGTTGGACACGACGCGGTAGAGGCTTTTGCCTGCCGTCACATAGAGGACATTCTCCTCGGCTCCACGGCCGAAGGCGACGTTGGTTGGTTTCTCTGGCATGGGCAGGAAGTCGATCTCCCGACCTTGGGGCGAGAACACGCGGATGCCCCGGCGCTCGTCGTCGCGGTAGGTGGTGACGAGGTTGCCGGCTGCATCGACCGTCATGCCGTCAACGCCTTCCTTGACGCCGAACTCGACGAACATGCGGCCGTGAATCGCTTGACCCTCAGCCGTCACATCGTAAGCCCGCACCGACATCGGCAGCATGGTGAAGTCACCCTCCAGCAGGTTCTTCGCGCGGTACGGATGTTCAGCGATGTAGAGGGTGCGACCGTCAGGCGAAAAAGCAATGCCGTTGGGCGCGAGCATGTCACTCACCGCGAGTGTGACTCGCCCATCGTTCTCGATCCGGTAGACACCGTTCAACGGCTGCTTGATCGGCTCCGTTCCAACGTACCGGACATCAGTGAGCCATGCGCGGCCAGCGGCATCAAAGGCGATATCGTTGAGCGCATTGAAGGGCTGACCGCCGTAGGTGGATGCGATCACTTGGCGGCTCGTTCCGTCGAGAGCGGCGGCGCGCACGTCGCGCGTTCCCCCGGCGCTCGTCTGAACGCCCCAGAGGCGGCCATCCGGCCCGATCTTCTGGCCATTGCTGTTGCCGTTATCGGCCAGTACCACGCTGATCGTGCGGGTTTTTGGATCGTAGCGCAGGGTCTGCGGTGGCTTTGCGCCTGCGCCGACCGCCATGTCGGAGAAGTAGACCCGTCCGTCAGGCGCGACATCCACGCCCTCAGTGAAACGGCCTTCGCCCCAGATCTTCTCCGGTGTGGCTCCAGCCGGAAAGATGTCGCCAGGCGCGGCTTTAGCAG
>JBOFBL010000728.1:0-2438 GCA_051645545.1 Casimicrobium sp.
GCAGAAGTTGAAGGAGACGATTGGGCGGGGGCTCGAATGATTGCGCCAAATTGTGGGAGCGCGCTTGCGTGCGAAGGGCCGTCGAGTAAAGGCTTTTTCGCGCGCAAGCGCGCTCCCACAATATGTGGTTGGACGTAGAGCAATGACTGATTCGATCGACTATTTGCTTTCCTCGCGCGCGGTGCGCGAACGTGCGCATAACGTGCTTGCGCGAGTACATGCGGGTGACTCGAAATTCTGGCGACTTGATGAGTCGCGCATCGCCAACGCTGCCGATGTTGTAGCAAACGTCACGCGCGAACGCTACCCCGATCTAAAAATTCCCTACCACTCGCGCTGGCGACATTTCGAAGCGGGCGGTCGCGATCGTTACGCGAAGTTTGTCGAGGCGCTTGGCAATGTGAATGCCGCTGAACGCGCACGCAGCGAGATCGATCTCGCGGTCACGAGTGTGTTGCTCGATGCGGGTGCCGGGCCCGATTGGAAATTCGTCGAACGCGGCGCTAATCAGGTGTTTACGCGCAGCGAAGGGCTCGGCGTTGCATCGTTTCATGCGTTCATGCAAGGCGCGTTTTCGAGCATTGAGCCGAAGCCGTTTCAGGCGGATGCAACAGGTTTGCAGCGCTTCACGGCAAACGCGCTCGCGGATGCGTTTCAGGTGAGCGCGACAAATCCGCTGATTGGTGTCGAGGGGCGCGCGGCGTTGATTCGAACGCTTGGCGATGTTGTTTCGCGGAAACCGCAGTTTGAAAGCGCGAAACGTATCGGCGGCCTGTTCGATTTCGTCACGAAGAAAGGGATGCTGCACGAAATCCGCGCTGACGATGTATTGCGTGCGGTGCTCGACGGAATGAATGACATTTGGCCGTCGGCGAATGTGATGAATGGCAAACCACTTGGCGACTGTTGGCATTGCGAACTGGTTGACTGTTGGATGCCATTCCACAAGCTCTCGCAGTGGCTCACGTATTCTTTGCTCGAACCGTTCCAACGCGCAGGAGTGACGGTGGCGAATCTCGATGCACTCACTGGTTTACCGGAGTATCGCAACGGCGGTTTGTTTCTCGATACGAATGTGATCGTGCCGCGAGATGCGTCGCTCTTGTCGCAATCGCTCGAAGCAGGCGATCAAGCGATTGTGGAATGGCGTGCGTTGACCGTGGCGTTGATCGACGAACTTGCGCCGCTTGTGCGTGCGAGGCTTGGTTTGTCGGCGGAGCAAATGCCGCTTGCGTCAGTGCTTGAAGGCGGTACCTGGGCGGCGGGACGTAAGCTTGCCGCGGATAAACGAAACGGGTTGCCGCCGCTCAACATCGTTAGTGATGGGACGGTTTTTTGATTAACCAACTTGTCATTTCCGCGAAGGGTGTAGCCGAGGTTTCGGATCGCATGCGATCCGCCGCTGGAACGGCTCGCGCATGCTTGCGCGAGTGCGTCCCGCAGGGGGATCCAGACTGCGCGTTGGCATAGCGCAGCATTTGATAATTACTCAAACATTTCTCGGTCTTGGTCCCCGCCTTCGCGGGGATGACAACGAAATACTCGCGAAAAAGAATCCATGAAAAACATCACCATCATCACTCACCCCCTCGTTCAACACAAGCTCACGCTCATGCGCAAGAAAGAGACGAGCACCAATTCGTTTCGCCGTTTGCTCACGGAGATGAGTGCGCTGCTTGCCTACGAAGTCTCGCGCGACATGCCGATGCACGACGTAACGATCGAAACGCCGCTCGAGAAAACGCAATCGAAGATGATCGATGGCAAGAAGATTGTGTTCATGCCGATCATGCGCGCGGGGAGCGGTTTGCTAGAAGGCATGCTCTCGGTGATTCCTGGCGCGCGGATTGCACACATCGGGCTGTATCGCGATCCGAAAACGCTCGTGGCGGTTGAGTATTACTTCAAGTACCCGCATGGCATGGAAGAGCGCGATGTGATCGTCGTGGATCCGATGCTTGCGACTGGGAACACGGCGATTGCCGCAGTCGATCGATTGAAGGAATTGAATCCGAAATCGATCAAGTTCGTTTGCATCGTAACTTGTCCCGAAGGTATTGCGTCGTTTCAGGACGCGCATCCCGATGTGTCCCTTTACACCGTGTCGATTGATCGCGAGCTTGACGATCATGGCTACATTCGACCTGGTTTGGGCGATGCAGGTGATCGTGTTTTTGGAACAAAATGATGAGTTAACTAGATAGCCGATAAGTCTATTAAATAGGGTCTAACGGTATTTAATTTTATTAATCAAGAATTACGTTTTACCGCTTTACGACCCAATAAAATAAGGCATTCGGCGATTTGTTACGTTACTTGTTTCAGATGACCGAGCGATGCGTGACAATACAAAAAGTATTAAGACTAGTATTTTTATAATGACAACGTCATAATTCCCGCACGGGGAGATGGTCGCGAATAGAAATCCATGCGGCCTG
>JBOFBL010000729.1:0-3689 GCA_051645545.1 Casimicrobium sp.
GCGAAAAGTTTAGGAGCAGTATCAAAATGGCAAGCGTTCCACAAGATCACAGTCACGGTCACGATCATTCGCATGATCACGATCATCATCCGACCAGTTGGACTCGAATTTTCACGACGACCAATCACAAGGACATCGGTTCGATGTACATGTGGTTTTCGTTCGCGATGTTTATCTCGGGCGGCATCATGGCGCTCGGCATTCGCGCGGAACTTTTCACGCCCGGTTTGCAAGTCGTTCAGCCTGAACTCTTTAACCAGCTCACCACGCTGCATGGCATCGTGATGATCTTCGGCGCGATCATGCCGGCCTTCGTTGGTTTTGCGAACTGGATGCTGCCGTTGCAATTGGGCGCACCTGACATGGCGTTTGCGCGCATGAACAACTGGTCGTTCTGGTTGTTGCCACCTGCTGCGATTTTGTTGATCGGTTCCTTCTTCGTTCCGGGCGGCGCGGCTGCCGGTGGTTGGACGCTCTATCCGCCGCTTTCCGTGCAAGCCGGCATGGGCATGGACATGATGATCTTCGCGGTGCACATCATGGGCGCCTCGTCGATCATGGGTTCGATCAACATCATCACCACGATTTTGAATCTGCGTGCACCAGGCATGACGATGATGAAAATGCCGATGTTCGCGTGGACTTGGCTCATCACGGCGTTCCTCTTGATCGCGACAATGCCAGTGCTCGCGGGCGCGGTCACGATGCTTTTGACTGATCGCCATTTCGGCACCACGTTCTTCAACGCCGCGGGTGGTGGCGATCCCGTGATGTTCCAACACATCTTCTGGTTCTTCGGTCATCCCGAGGTGTACATCATCGCGTTGCCTGCGTTCGGCGTGGTGTCTCAAATCATCCCGACCTTCTCGCGCAAACCGCTCTTCGGTTACGCATCGATGGTTTACGCAACGGCATCGATCGCGATCCTCTCGTTCATCGTCTGGGCGCACCACATGTACACGACAGGCTTGCCTGCTGCTGGTCAGCTCTACTTCATGTATGCGACGATGTTGATCGCCGTGCCAACCGCGTGCAAAATTTTCAACTGGCTTGCGACGATGTGGCGCGGCTCAATCTCGCTTGAGACGCCAATGCTGTTCTGCTTGGGCTTCTTGTTCCTGTTCACGATGGGCGGCTTCACCGGCCTCGTGCTCTCGCTCACACCGGTCGACATTCAGTTGCACGACACGTACTACGTTGTTGCGCACTTCCATTACGTGATGGTCGCAGGCGCTCTCTTCTCCGCATTCGCAGCGGTTTACTACTGGGGCCCGAAGTGGACGGGTTGGATGTACGAAGAAAAACTTGGCAAGATCCATTTCTGGTGGTCGTTGATCGCGTTTAACGTGACCTTCTTCCCGCAGCACTTCCTTGGTTTGGCTGGTATGCCGCGCCGTATCCCTGACTACAACCTTCAATTCGAAAACTGGAATGCCGTGTCGTCGGTCGGTGCGTTCGCATTCGGTTTCGCGCAAATCTTCTTTATCATCATCGTGATCCGCATGATCAAGGGCAAAAGCGGTATTCGTGCCGCAGCGAAACCATGGGATGGCGCCGAAGGTCTTGAATGGACGGTGCCGTCGCCTGCGCCGTATCACACGTTTGAAACGCCGCCCGTTGTTAAGTAGTCAACGAGTTGACGATGGCCACTCACGCAGTTCTCTCGAACACCGAACGCGCAGCGCAACTCAAGAAGCGTACGCGCAAGACCGGCATTGTGCTGACCTGCGTGGCCTTCACCATCATGCTCACCGTGTGGTGGGCACGTATGGGCTATCCGATCTAACGCGACGATTTAAGTTTTTCCTCGATGTCGATCTTCGAAAACAAAACGATGCTTAAAAAACTGGTCGTGTTTACCGCGATCATGTTTGCATTCGGTTTTGCGCTCGTGCCGATCTATCGAAAGATTTGTGAAATCACCGGCGTTAACGATTTGCTGCGCCCCGATCAAGTGCAAAACACACAGATCGACAAATCGCGCACGATCAAAATTGAGTTCGATGCCAACACGCGTCATCTGCCGTGGGATTTCAAACCCGAAGTCACCGCGGTGAATGTGCATCCGGGTGAGTTGACGACCGTTGTGTACGAAGTGAGCAACAAAACCGCGCGCGACATGACCGGGCAGGCGATCCCAAGTTATGGCCCAACGCAAGCCGCGATGCATTTCAAAAAGCTCGAATGCTTCTGCTTCGCAAAACAGGATTTCGCAGCAGGCGAAAAACGCCTGATGCCGGTCGTGTTTTTGATTGATCCCGATCTGCCGAAAGACGTGAACACCATCACGCTTTCTTACACCTTCTTCGAGATGCCCAACGGAAAACCCGCGCCGAATACCGCGCCCGAAGGCAAGCTCAACATGAAACAAGCCGCGCTCAATGCTGTTCCGAGCGCTACTGAAACATCTGTGAATTAAACGACGAGAGACTTCGAATCATGGGCGCATCCTCACACAATTCTGCACCCGGCAAATACTTCGTACCGGAGCCATCGAAATGGCCATTGGTCGGCAGCACGGCGTTGCTGTTCATGGCCTTCGGCGCCGTGGGCACGATGAACAAACTCGGCTGGGGTTGGTGGGCGCTCGGCATTGGCTTCGCGATCCTGCTCTACATGCTCTTCGGCTGGTTCGGCGCCGTCATCAAAGAAAGCGAAGCGCGCTTGTACGGCAAGAATGTCGACATCTCGTTCCGCTGGAGCATGAGCTGGTTCATCTTCTCGGAAGTGATGTTCTTCGCTGCGTTCTTCGGTGCGCTCGGTTGGGCGCGTTTGCATTCAGTGCCCGATCTTGCGAGTATCGATTCGAAAACACTGTGGCCGAATTTCGCAGGCACCTGGCCCACGACAGGCCCGTACATCGATTCGCCGTTCACGCCGATGGGCGCATGGGGCATTCCTGCGATTAACACCGCACTCTTGTTGCTCTCTGGCGTTTGGCTCACGCTTTCGCATCATGCGTTGCTCGCGAACGAGCGCTCGAAAGCGATCTTCTGGCTCGCAGTGACGATTTTGTTTGGCGTCGTGTTCTTGGCATTGCAGGTGTACGAATACATCCACGCGTACCAAGACCTGAACTTGAAACTCACCTCGGGCATTTTCGGCTCGACGTTTTTCATGCTGACCGGCTTCCACGGCTTTCACGTCACCGTCGGCGCGATCATGCTCTTCGTAGTGTTAATTCGTTTGATGCGCGGTCACTTCGATTCAAAGCATCACTTCGCGTTCGAAGCCGCAGCGTGGTACTGGCACTTCGTCGACGTTGTGTGGTTGGGTCTCTTCGTCGTCGTGTACATGTTGTAATTCGCAACGAAAGACAGAAAAGAAAAGCGGCGATTACGCCGCTTTTCTTTTTCTAAGCGCGAGAAATTTCATTCCTGGAACTGCGTGCAATCGCCCGATTTTATTGGGTCGTTAACAAAGAAAATAACAATTTCGAAAAATAGAAAAATTCACCGTACTGCCCGATTAAATTGGGCGATGATGCATAGTGTCAGAAGGTTTATCTCGATAGACCTTGCGGCCCGATATAACCCAGTTTGTAAGCGACCATCAAGCAAACGAAAAGCCCGACTGAGAGTCCAACCCGCAGCGCCAGCGCCTTGAACATTCGGTTTGAGCCTTTGCCCGCATCGCGATACATGAAGAAAAGCGCGGATGCCATTGAGGCGACAATCGCGAACAAAACA
>JBOFBL010000730.1:0-1197 GCA_051645545.1 Casimicrobium sp.
GATGCGAACGATACCTTCGGACTCACAAGTAATTTCTATCAGCTCTCGCTCAGCGCGGACGATATCGAAGCCCTGCACCGAGAACTACGCGAACTCTGCTTTCGCTATCTCGAAAAATCGGACAAACGTAACCCTCAAACAGCGTTGCTTTACTGCGCGCTTGCAGAAAATCAAATTCCACTGAAAAACTTGTAGCCCGCGTGCACTATTCGCGAAGTTCGCCCCCGAGCGCTTCGACCAAATCGGGAATCAATTTCGAGAGTTCGCCCGTGATGATTGCCACATCGCCGTCGAAATGATCTTCGCCTTCGTCCTGGCTTTCGTTGCCTTCTAGCACGGCTTCGAGTAGTTTGATCTTTTTGATTTGCAGCGTGTCGGTCAACATGAACGACACGCGATCAGCCCAGGTGAGCGCAAGTTTCGTGGGCATCTTGCCGTTTTGTACGTGGCGTTTCACTTCGTCGATTTCGATATTGTGTCGCGCGTAGCGCACGATTGCTTGCGTCTCGTCGATCGCTTTCAATTCGCACTCACGATCGATGTTGAAACGCCCTGGCGGATCGAAATCGAGCAGCCATGCGCCCATGCAGGTCGTGGGCGATTTTTGCGTTTGTAGCGGCGACATCGCGAGACCATCGATCGACGAGAGCACGAGTACCGCAACCTCATCGGCCTTCGCAGGACTCGCGGCTTCGATCATCACGAGGCGCGCTTCCGGATCGATCCACACCGGCACGCTCGCAAGCCGCGTAAACGCGCGCGGCAACAATTCCATCATCGTTTGTTCGCGCAAATCTTTGATCGCCATACGACCGAGTTTTTTTCCGGACGCACCTTCGATCTGCTGTGCGCGTTCTTCGGCGCGGCGTTTTACGACGGAGCTTGGCAACAGTTTCGTTTCGATCTGCAAGCGCAACATCCACTGCCCCGCGACCGATTCGACAAGCGCGCCATGCGCTTCACCGCGTGGCGGCGCCCAGCCCATCGACTGATCCTGCGTCGCGCCGCAGGGCAAGAAAGGCATCGACTTCAAGCCCTCTTCGATTTTGTTGAGATCGGGTTTCCAATCGTCGGCGATGCGGTAAAGGATGATGTTTTTGAACACGTTTCGTCAGGTTTCTTCTTGTGGGAGCGCGCTTGCGCGCGAAATACGCTGCTAAATTTCTTCACTAGTTTCTGTGGGACTCACTACGGCAG
>JBOFBL010000731.1:0-1707 GCA_051645545.1 Casimicrobium sp.
ATTTGCTTTTGTCAACGACTAGTCCGCTCATTCAAAGTTATTTCGCGCGCTTGCAACCGGGGCGCGATCCGTATCGCTTGTTTGCGCTCTCAAATGCGGCCTCGTTGATTGCGCTCGTTGCGTATCCGATTGCCATTGAACCCTTCATTGGCACACGTCAACAAGCCATCGGCTGGTCGATCCTGTTTGCGATTTACGTGTTGCTGCTCTCGACGCTTGCATGGCGCGTGTCGAAATCCGACGCCGTGGTTGCCGTGAACGCCGGCACGCCGATGGACGCACCGCTGCCGTCTGGTGTGACGCAATTGCGCTGGATTGCGCTGTCTGCCGCAGGTTCGATGCTCTTGCTCGCAGTCTCGAACCACATCACGCAAAACGTGGCCTCAGTGCCGCTTCTTTGGGTGTTGCCGCTGGTGCTTTATTTGCTCACCTTCATTCTCACGTTCGATGGCAAAGGTTGGTATCAGAGGAAGTATTACGCCGGGCCGTTTTTCGTGCTCGTCATCGGCATGTGTTTTCTGTTGGTCGACAAAACCTATCAATTCGACCTCGTGATTCAGACGAGTGTGTTCTGCGTGGGGCTCTTCATCGTGTGCATGATGTGTCATGGCGAACTCGTGCTTGCGAAGCCAGCGCCACAACATCTCACGCGTTTCTACTTGTTGATTTCGGTGGGTGGTGCGCTCGGTGCACTCGTGGTGAGCGTCGTCGCGCCGCTTGTTTTTCCAACGTTCTTGGAAACCTCGGTTGCGCTCTTCGTGGCGGCGCTGTTGTTCGTTCCGGTGGCCATGCAAACGCAGCCGATGCTGCGCTGGCTCGCTGTCGCGCTTGCCGTCGGCGTCGCGGGCACGGGAGCGTATTATTGGCGCATGGAGCACGACAATTCGCTCGAAGTCACACGCAATTTTTATGGCGTGATGAAAATCAAGCAGTACGATGAGCCAGGTAGCGAAAATCATCTCGTGCGCATGGTGCACGGCGCGATTCTTCATGGCGAGCAATACACGCACGAGAAGTGGCGCAAAGAGCCGACCACGTATTACACGCCGACCTCTGGCTTCGGTCGCGCAGTGAATCAAAAGCGCGTGGAAGCACCGCGCACGGCTGCGGGCATTCGCATCGGCATGATCGGCTTGGGTGTTGGCACCGTGTCAGCGTATTGCCGCGAGATCGATTACTGCCGTATCTATGAAATCAATGCCGAAGTCGAGCGACTTGCGCGCAAACATTTCACCTATCTGGCGGACAGCAAAGCGAAAACCGAGATCATCATCGGCGACGCGCGACTCTCACTCGAACGCGAAGCGTCGAATCAATTCAACGTGCTCGCGGTCGATGCATTCTCTGGCGATTCGATCCCGATGCATTTGATTACGGACGATGCTGTGCGTGTGTTCATGAAACAACTTGGCGGCAACGGCATCCTCGCTTATCACGTGTCGAATCGCTTCCTCAATTTGCCACCGGTGCTTGCTGAAATTGCAGCGAAGGAAGGGCTCGCAGGTATCGTTGTCGAAGATCCGGCGCAGTCGAACAACGCCCTGCATTCGTCGAGCACCTGGGTGCTGCTTGCAAAGAATGCGGAAGCCTTGAAGGGCATCGAAGAGAGCAAGCCCCTAGAGCGCGTGCAGGGCGCACCGCTGTGGACGGATGATTTCAATAATCTGCTCTCGGTCGTTAAGTGGAAGTATTAAAACGACAGAGAAT
>JBOFBL010000732.1:0-2028 GCA_051645545.1 Casimicrobium sp.
AGAGCGCCGTCGCAAACCACGAGTTGCGTTGCTGTGGGCGTGCGTACACGTACAACATGCTCGCGGTTCCGGCATCGAGCATGAGGTGCGCAAGCAAGGTCGGCGCATTCCATATCAATCCGATCAAGCCGAACGCGAAACCGCCGAATAAAAGCAGCAACGCAAAAATCAGGAGCAACGGAACCGCAATTACTGCGCCTTCTTCCGCTGAAGCGGCCACTTCGAAGCCCGCGCCCAACGCATCGCCCGCTGTGGAGCCAACATCGAGTCCGCCCGTATCGAAACTATCGCTCGCGCCTGCGCCACCGAAATTGCCGCCTTCGCCAGAATAACTTGTACTGCCGTTACAGTGTCCACCGGAACTACCGTTCGAAGACGAGTGAGAGGGCGAGCCGTCCCATTGCAACCAATCATCCCAACGCCGGCGACTCCAGCTATCGAGCAGCGCGAGCAACACCAAATACGAAAGCAACACCGACACCGGATAGCGCCAAGTCATTGCCTCCATACCGACGCGCCACAAAATCGCGGAAAACAACACGCCAAAGAGTGCGGTGATGCACGCGATCCAAAATGCAGTCCATCGCGGCCAATAGTGATGGTCGATGCGTCGCGTGAGCGCAGCAATTGCATCGCCGCGATTGTGTGGCGCATAGGATGCGCGCATTCGAAGCGCTTGCATTTCGCGAAGGTGCGCCGCGTTGGTGGTTCGTGTCATGCACACACTCTACGAAACACGATGCGTAGTTGGATAGTGCGCTGCGACGAAACGGCAACGCCCACGACAGTTCGCGTGTAATCGTGCGTGTGCGACGGTTAAGCATCGCGCTTCGGAAAGCGATCGATGCGTCGGGCAAAACTACTTTCGCTTCGCGTAATCCTGCGCGGATTGCCACGCAACGGTTTGCAAGAATTTCGCAGTCGCCGCGTCGAGTCCCGCCGTGTACGTGTTGCCTTCCGGATTTGTTTTATAGAGCGAGGCAAGCACTGTGCAGGCCGCGAGATAGGTACCTGCGAGTGTGGGATGGCGTTTGTCGGCGATTGTGAGCGCGATGTCCGGACGCGCTTTGAGCGATGCCGCGAACGCGAGCCCCGCGGGCACCACAAGCGCATTGTTTTCTTGGCCCGCCTTCGTGTATTCCGCCGCAAGTTGCTCGGTCATCTCGGGCGCATCTGCATAAGCCCATGACATGAAAAATGCCGGCCGTGCGCCGTGTTTGCGCGCAATGTCGCTGTTCTTCTTCGCATGCTCGTGGAACACCGAACGTAATTGCGGATGGATCGGACACTGACTGCAATCCATCATGAGCACGACATCAAAGGGTTTCGTGAACGTGTTAAACACCACTTCATTCTTCGCGTTAAACGAATATGAACCGACGCCATTGGGTTTGAAATGCGCTTCAAGATCGTGCCAATTGATGCCGGAGCCGCTAATCGTTGCCGACACCGCGCGATGTCCCGTCTTGTCCGTCATCGACGAACCACGAATCAATTGTCCGACGTGGCCATGCATGCTGTTGTTGTAATAGAAAAAACTATTGCCGACCCAGAGCACGGCTTTGGTTTGCTCGGGCTCCGAGCTCGCTACCCTTTGTGTCGTGGGTGCGGTTGAGCATGCCGCAATGGCGAATGCAAACGTTGAGAGAAGCGCTGCGTTCAGCGCGCGGGCGTACTGCCATGACATCACCAATTCTCCTTGTACGCTGCACCGTTGAAGACGGCGCTAGTGGTGTAGTTTTAGACCATTGCGATCGGATAACTCTTGCCGCAGTCTCATTTCAACCCCTCGCCGCAGCAAAAACCCGATGCCAGCGGCAACGCGCGCTTAGGTGTCAGCGCTTTGCGTTACGCTTGTTTCATGCTTGTTCCGATCAACTACTCCGAGTGCGTGCGACGCGTTATCGTCATGCTCGATCGCAGCGAAATTCAGCAAGCGCTCGACGCTACGTTTTTCGTCACGGGCGATGTTGATCTATTCGAATCGATTGTGTTGCGCAGTTTTCGTGCGATCACGCATACTTTGAT
>JBOFBL010000733.1:0-2608 GCA_051645545.1 Casimicrobium sp.
CGGCGGTGCTGGTGCGATCCGTGCTGGCGTTGGTTCGTCTAGCGGTAGCTAAAGCGACAACAACGGACGGGCATTGATCCCGTCCGTTGTTTCGGAGCCTTAAAAGTGCCAGGCAAGAAGAAACCAACAGACGAAGATAAAAAGCTGGTTGAGAACATGGCCGGCGTTGGCTTGCCGTACCAAATGATTGCCGACATCATTGACTACGACAAAGATACGCTTGTAAAGCATTTCCGACGCGAGCTTAGCCGTGGAAAAGCGAAGTCCACCGCCGCTGTAGCTAATTCTCTGTACAAAAAAGCCATATCCGGCGATACGGCATCGATGATTTTCTGGCTTAAGGCCCAGGCCGGCTGGCGTGAACTGAGTCCAGAAGAGCGCAAGGTATCGCCCGAAGACATAGCTAAAGCCGTCCGTGATCTGCGCGCGGCGGCTGAAGCATGACCCCGCGAATGTACGCGCTGCGGCCTCATCCGGTGCATATTGCGCTGATGCGCAGCACTGCGCGCTTTCGCGTTGTGCCGGCTGGTAGGCGCTCAGGCAAGACCGAGAGAGCCAAGCGATTTTTGGTGTCAAAGGCGTGCGCAGCTATCGATGACGGGTGTACAGACGCAAGATTCTTCGCCGCAGCGCCGACGCGGGATCAAGCGAAGGCGATCTATTGGCACGATCTGAAGGCGATGATTCCGCCGATGCTGCTGGCGTCGCGTCCTAGCGAAACGTCGCTGACGATTCAACTTGTAACCGGCGCGGAGATATGCGTGGTTGGCATGGACAAGCCCGAGCGCATCGAGGGCAGGCCATGGGATGGCGGCATTCTCGACGAGTTCGCAAACATGAAGGCGCGCGCGTGGTCCGAGAATGTGCGCCCTGCGCTGTCTGATCGCAAAGGCTGGTGCTGGCTGATTGGCGTGCCGGAGGGCCGCAATCACTACTACGATTTGTGGAAGCGCGCGATCAGCGGCGAAGACCCGGAGTGGGAAGGGTTCACGTGGAAATCTGCTGAGATTCTTGACGCCGACGAGATCGCATCAGCGCGCCGCGATCTCGACCCGCTTGTGTTCGAGCAGGAATACGAGGCGTCTTTTGTCAATTTCAGCGGTCGCGCGTACTACAACTTTAACGAGTCCAGAAACTGCGCGCGACTGAGTTACGATCCACGTGGAGCAATCGCGTTTTGCTTCGACTTCAACGTCGAGCCTGGCGTTGCTGCAGTGGTGCAGGAACAGCGCTTGCCAAACGGGCAAGACGGCACCGGCGCTATCGGACAGGTCCACATCCCGGTTAACAGCACAACGCCCGCAGTGTGTCGCAGGCTCGCGCAGGACTGGAAGGACCATCAGGGGCTTGTCAAGCTCTACGGCGACGCAACAGGTGGCGCACGTGGCACTGCAAAAGTTGCCGGTAGCGATTGGGACATCATCAAAGCCGAGTTGCGCCCGGTGTTCGGTGATCGCTTGCGCGTCTGCGTGCCTGAGGCGAACCCAACAGAGCGCGCGCGCGTTAACGCGATGAATACGCGGATGTTATCCGCAGATGGTGTTGTGCGCTTTATGGTCGATCCGGCCAAGGCGCCGCACCTCGTCAAAGACCTGGAAGGCGTTCGAACGCTCGACGGCGGATCAGGTGAAATTGACAAGAAAGCCGACCCGAAGCTGACGCACATCTCGGATGCGGTTGGCTACTACGTCGAGAAAGAATTCCCGATTGTGCGCCGCACCGCAACCCAAACATCACTCAGGATCGCATGACATGAATGTCAACGACATCGACCCGCGCGTTAGCGCAATGTCTGAGTATTGGGCGCTGATCGATGACCTACTCGGCGGCACCGACACGATGCGCGCGGCTGGCATTCGGCGACTGCCGCGATTCGCCCTGGAAGAGCAGACAGACTATGCCGAGCGATTGAAGGCGAGCACGCTATTTCCAGCGTTCGCCGAAACCGTCTCACAGATGCAGTCGCGCGCATTCGCCGACACCGCGACGCTTGACGGTGCCCCGGATTGGATCGAGTCGGACGTGTGGCCCGATGCGGACATGCAACAGAACAACGGGCACGTGTTCGCTCGCGAATGGTTTGCGCTTGGCGTGTCCTACGGCGTCGCGCATGTGCTAGTCGATTCGCCGATGACGCCAGAGGTCCGCACGCAGCGCGATCTACGAGAGACCGGCGCGCGGCCCTATTGGATGTTGCTGCACCCTTCGCGCGTGCTTGGGTGGAAACACGACGAGCGCATGCGATTGAAGCAGCTGCGATTGTGGTGGGCGCGCGAAGAGGAAGTGGAGTTTGGCACGGAAAGCGTGCCACAGATTCGGGTGTTTGATCTGCTCGAAAGCGTCACCGTCCGAGTGTTCGAGAAGCGCAAAAACGCGAACAATCAAGACGAGTGGACGCTGGTGCAGACGATCCCAACGGATATGACGGCAATTCCGCTAGCGACGTTCTGCAGTGCAAAGAAAGATGGTCTGATCGCGCCTCCGCCGCTCAAGGAATTAGCGCATCTCAACGTGAAGCACTGGCAGCAGCAAAGCGCGAAGGATGGGTTGTTGCTGACGGCATCCGTGGCGGTCTTGGTCGCCGTTGGCGTCGACCCGGATACGAAGA
>JBOFBL010000734.1:0-4400 GCA_051645545.1 Casimicrobium sp.
GCGAAAAGGGATCGGCATTACACGAGACCCGCGACCCGAATCACAGGCAATTGCCGTGTTCACCGACGATGTGCGTCGGGGTGGATTCGGTCTGTCGGCAGCGTGTCGCCAATCCTCTTCGTATTCGGGTTAGCTCGGGAAGCGAACGATGAAGCGAGAGAAGTGTGCCGTACGCCCCGATTGGCGCAAGCGCTGCGAAGACGCGGGCTTTAGTTTTCATTCGATCGACGGTGTCTATTGGGACGAAGGTTTTTGTTATCGATTTAGTTCGCAACAAATCGACGATCTCGAACATGCAACGGCCGAGCTCTACAAGATGTGTATGGACGCCGCCGAGCACATCATTAGCAAAGAACGGTTCACCGAACTCGCGATTCCCCAAGCTTCATGGGCGCTCATTCGCGAAAGTTGGGACGAAGATCATCCCTCGCTTTTTGGGCGCTTTGATCTTGCGTGGAATGGCTCGGGGCCACCGAAGTTGCTCGAATACAACGCCGACACACCCACATCGTTGATCGAAGGCAGCGTTGCGCAATGGCATTGGCTTGAAGACGTGAAGCCCGGTGCCGATCAGTTCAATTCTTTGCACGAAAAATTGATTGCGCAGTGGAAGTGGCTCAAAGCCGAGCATGGCTACAACAATATTCACTTCACCTGCGTCGCCGAGAGCGAAGAAGATGGCGGTAATCTCGATTACCTGCGCGACACTGCGATGCAAGCGGGTATCGAAGCGCCGTGGATTTCCATTGAAGAAATCGGCTGGAACGACGGTGCGAATGCGTTCGTCGACATGGAAGGCGATCGAATCGAAACGCTTTTCAAACTCTATCCGTGGGAATGGATGTTGGCCGATTCGTTTGGCGACAACATTCGCAAAACGAAAATACGCATCATCGAGCCTGCATGGAAGATGGTGCTCGCCAATAAAGGCTTGCTGCCGATTTTGTGGGAGCTGTTTCCGAATCATCCGCTCTTGTTGCCCGCGTCGTTCGAACGTCACAAAGTGTTGGGTGATTATGTAAAGAAACCGCTCTTGTCGCGCGAGGGCGCGAACGTTGAAATTTACAAAGGTGGCGAAGTGATTCGCGCCGAAGGTACGTATGGCGAAGAGGGATTTGTGTATCAGCAGTACACGCCGATTGCGAACTTCGACGGCAACTTTGTCACCATCGGTTCATGGATCGTTGGCGATGAACCGGCAGGCATTGGGCTACGTGAAGACGCCACCGAGATCACGATGAATACGTCGCGGTTTTTGCCGCACTACTTTGAATAATGAATACAGTCGACTCCGTTCGTGGTGAGCGAAGTCGAACCATGAACGCACATTAACGCGAGGCACACCATGAGCTACACCGTCGGCGAATCTATCCGCTATATCGATGACTTTTTGATTTACTTCGGGCTCGCGCTTGCGCTGTTGATCGCGTTTACCTTCATCTACACCGCAGTGACACCGTACAAAGAGATCAAACTGATCCGCAATGGCAACACAGCGGCTGCGATCAGTTTGTCGGGCGCGATGCTCGGGTTTGCGCTGCCCGTGGCGAGCACCGTTATCAACGCAGTGAATGTGGTGGACATGCTGATCTTTGCAGTCGTCGCGACCGTTGCGCAAATCGTTGTGTTCGTCGTCGCGCGAATGCTATTGCCAGGACTCGCGGGATCGATCGAAGATGGCAACACGGCGAAGGCGACGTTTCTCGCAGCGATTTCAATTGCAGTTGGAATGCTCAACGCGGCGGCGTTGACATATTGATCGCTCGCTGCGCGACACTGCTGTACCGTCGAATTTAGCTCAAGAGTACGTCGCGATCCACTATTCAGCCCTCTGGCCGATCACCCAATTTAATTGGGTGAAAAAACGATAAACTTAACTTATCGAAAAAGCCTATTTTAAGCCTGCCCGCCCGATTAAATTGGACGTTTCGGCATGATTCTCGGAATCAAAATGTCGCCTTAAACTGCGCGCCCCAAGTACGTGGCTCGTTGATGAATCCGGTTAGGTTGTTGAAGTCGATACCGCCGACCACGCGAATTTGATTGGTGATGTTGCGCCCGAAAATCGCGGCTTCGTAGCGACCGTTGCCCCAAATGTAGCCTGCGCGAATACCGCCTTCGAGGAGCGACTTGCCCGTGTATTCCTTCGATTCGTACAAGAAGAAATTGATCTTGCTGCGATACGCCCAATCGGTGTAAATGAACGCTTCGCCGTTTGCAAACGGAATGCCGTAACGCGCGGTTAGATTGATCACCGTCTTCGGTGCTTGCGGCAATGGATTACCGTTGATCGAGAACGTGCCTGCGAGTCTTCCGGCGGGATCGGTCACCGTGCAGCCGCTGCCGCACGCGGCGATGGCTAGGTTTGGGTCCTTAATCTTCGTTGCGTTGTAACTCGCGCCGAGCGTCACCAGCAGTTGATCGGTGAGATAAGCCTGTGTGTCGATTTCAAAACCCTGGCCTGTCGTTTTATCTGCATTGATCAAGCGATTGAAGTTAGCTTGTCCCCCGACTGCGGTGAGCTGTTGATCTTTCACCGTATAGCTAAACACGTTGAACGAGGCTCGCGCACGCTTGTTGAACAAATCGGCTTTCACGCCCGCCTCGAACGAGAGCACTTCCTCCGCGTCAGCCACCGAAATCGTGTCGCCGAACAAGAGTCGCCCTTGAATGCTCGGTGCGCGAAAACCCTTGGCAACGCGCGCGTAGAGATTGACGTCTTTGTTGAGCGCGTAAGTACCGCTCAAATCCCAGCTCACATCGTTTGCGTCAGGATTCGCGGTTAACACGCCCGTCGCACCGCCGCCGATCGGCGAGACAAAGCGTTGTGCGGTGAAATCTTTTTTGTCGCTCGTGTAGCGCAATCCGCCGCGCAATTTCAATTGTTCCGACACCGAATAGTTGAGCGATCCAAACACGGCCCACGCCGTGTTTTTCTGCCGCTGCTCTGCGAAACCGTTTTGCACTCCACCGCCCAGCGTATCGAAATTGAAGCTGTCGATCGTGATGTCTTCGTTGAAGTAGTAAAGCCCCGCGAGCCAGTTAAGCGGCGCTTTGCTATTCGATTCAAGCCGCAGCTCTTGCGTGAACTGACGATGCTTCGGCAAGCCATCTGCCGATTCTGCAGGGAATGGAATCACGCCGGGGCCGCCGCCGGTCGGCAGAAACACAGCGCCGAAACCGCCATCGATATCGCCACGACTCAAGGACTTCACACGTTCAAAACCAGTGATCGAATTGAACGTGACATCACCCATTTTGTAGCGCAAACGAATACTGCCGCCGGTATTCGTGATGTCTTGCTCATTCGTGCCGTCGATCGAAATTTTCTCTGGATCGAAGCCGGGGACGAGCTCGTTGCTGCCCTTCTGAATGATGTTCGCACGAAAAAGTCGCGCACTCCCATCCAACTTGCGAGCGTGCACATTGAAGAGCGCAGACGCATCGTTATTCGGCTGATACATGAGCTGCACGCGACCGGCGTTATCGCCATAGCCTTCGAGTTCTTTGGTTTTCGCTGCGGCAAACGTGTTATCGACCCAATCGCTTCTGTGCTGTGCCTGTCCGGAGAAACGCATCGCCCATTCGCGATTGAGCGGCACGTTCACAGCGCCTTCGAGATTCGTCGTTCCGAATGTTCCGTAGGAGAGATTGCCATACGCTTCAAATTTTTTCTGTGGTTTCGCGGAATCGAACTTCACCACGCCCGCAGGCGAATTGCGACCGAAAAGCGTGCCCTGCGGGCCACGAAGCACTTCGATCTGATCGAGATCGAACACGGGAAAGCCTTTGAGAATCGGGTTCTCTTGCACCACATCGTCGTACACGAGCGAGACTGGCTGCGACGCGTTCAAATCGAAATCGGTGTTACCCAGGCCACGAATATAGAAACGCGGAAAAGCGCGGCCGAAGGACGATTCGATGTTCAAACTCGGCACGCGCGCCGCGAGAAAACGAATGTCTTGGCCGCTCGAATTGAGGACGTCGAGCTTCTCGCCCTTCAAGGTGCTAATCGAGCTCGGAACGTCTTTGATGTTTTCCGCGCGACGCTCGGCGGTGACTGTCACCATTTCGAGCTTGCCCACTTCAGGCGTTTCCGGTTTTGCGTCTTGCGCAACTGCGTTTGGCGCGAGTGCTGCGATGCTGGTGGCAACCGCAACGACTGAAACACGCAGACGAAATGAACACGGCAGCGCGCCGAATGCGTTTGCAAACATAAAGAGTCCCGCTTGTTGTTGGTGCAATCAAACTGGTACAGCAAACGCTATGCCACGCAGCCACCGAAACGCTGAGCACTTCTTAGCGAAGTAACTCAGCGATCCAACTGTGGGAGCGCGCTTGCGCGCGAATAGCGCTTCAAATGTACGCGCTCGCGATACGCTATTTCGCGCGCAAGCGCG
>JBOFBL010000735.1:0-7708 GCA_051645545.1 Casimicrobium sp.
GACACCCACTGCTGCTCGACCGGCACGGTGTAAATCGCAGCGACTTTGATTTTGCTTTGCGCGAAACTTGGCAGCGCAACGACAGCGGCAACGAGTGCGACCGCAGCACCCAATAACGAACGACGAATCATAGTGATCTCCTGTTGTTTTTTACGTGGTCGAAAGACTCAATAAAACATTCTGCAGCAAGAACGATTCCACGGGTAGCAGTGTTTCCATTATTACCCAGCACTTTGATTTATTGCCCAATTTAATTGGGCAAATAGTGATATTTCATGCAATTTCGAAAAACAGAAATTATTAGTTATTGCCCCAATTAAATAGAGCCTTTGTAACGGTAGCTAGGATCGTTTTTTACTGATCAAGAAAATGCCAAACAGCACGAGCGCCGCGCCGATCAATTGCAAGAGCGACACGCTTTCTCCTAGGAAAACGACGCCGAGACCAATCGTCACAATCGGTCCGACCGATCCAATCATCGACGCGTCGTTCGCACCGAGTCGCTTCAATGCTTCGGCCATCATCCACACTGGCGCTGCCGTTGAAAAAATCGCAAGGCACAACGAGTAGGCGTAAATCTGCATCGGTAAATCGAGCGCCGAGAGCGGTCGCATCGCGAAGAACTGCGCGAGCACGAAAACAGTTGCGATCAACATCATGTAGGCCGTAAAGCGCGTCGAGCCGATGCGCTTGGTGAGTTGCCCGCCGAGTAGCAAATAGATCGCGTAGGTCAACGCCGCACCAAGCACGAGCAGCGTGCCCTTCACCAGTGCGCTCGTGTCGTCGGTGATTCGTAAATCGTGCCAGTACGCGAGTACGAGACCGATGTAGCTGACGAGCAAAGCGAGCCCTACGCGCTTAGTGATTTTTACGGCAAGAAAAATTGCCGACAGCAACACGACGAACGTCGGATTCGTAAACAGAATCAGTCGTTCAAGCGCCGCGCTGATGTATTGCAGCCCCCAGAAATCGAGAAAGCTCGACAGGTAATAGCCGACGAACGCGAGAAAAAGCACCAGCCACCAATCGCGCCTCGTGAGCGGCGCAATTTTCGTTTCGCCATTTTGTCGCCGTGCCCACCACACCATCAACAAGAAAAACGGCAACGAAAAAATCATGCGCAGCGCAAGTAGCGTCACTGCATCGAGACCTGGGTGCGCGGCATACGCAAGTTTGATGAAGATGGCCTTCGCGCCGAAACCGAATTGCGCGAGGATGGCGAGCCACGCGCCGGTGGAGATTTGTTTCACACACCGATTGTAGGAGCGGCTTTGCCGCGATCAACGTGTCGTAACAACTTTGTGTCGATCGAATCGCGACTCAGGCGCGTTGGCCAACAGTTGCGCTGCGCAACGGGTGATCGCGGCAGAGCCGCTCCTACAGAGCACGAACAATACGCAGAGCACTCCGCAAATCGTTCATTCATCGCCGAACGATTGCATGAGCAACGCACGCCATAATCAACGGTATGATTTTTTCAAAACAAACGATCGGTGTCGCGGCTGCGATCGTCACCGTCGGCATTTGGGTTTCGTTCATTATCGTTGCGCGCGTGATGGCGCATAAAACGCTAACCCCGTTTGACATTGGTTTCGTTCGCTTCATCGCAGCGGCGATCGTATTGATTCCATGGGGCGTCTATCTCGTTCGCAAAGCACATGCAGAGAATCCGAACTCATCCTCGTGGCTCGGCATCTCACCGCTCGATTTCAAGACTTCGGCAGTGATCGGTTTATTCGCAGGTATCGGTTACTCGTGTTTTGCCTACAGTGGATTTTTCTTCGCGCCCGCGTCGCATGCGTCCGTCTTGATGCCTGGCATGTTGCCGCTGTGGACGGCAATGCTTGCGTTTTTCTTTTTGGGCACGCCGATCACGCCACATCGTGCGGTGGGGCTCGCGTTGATTGCGCTCGCTGCAGTGCTCGTCGGCGGAACGAGTGTGATTAAAAGCTTCGGCACTGGCGACACGTGGAAGGGTGATCTGCTATTCCTCGCCGCGAGTTTCTGCTGGGGCACGTACACGATGCTCGCTCGCAAGTATCAACTGGGGGCGATTCAAGCGACGATTGCCGTGTCGGTCTTCGCATTCGTCACCTACGTGCCCGTGTACGGCGCACTCGCATTCACGCATACGATTCACACGCAGCTTTTCGCCGCACCGTGGAGCGAAATCATTCTGCAAGGCTTCTTGCAAGGCATTCTCTCGGTGGTGATTTCCGGGATTACGTTTGTGAAAATGGTCGAGACCTTTGGGCCGGTGCGTTCAACAATGATTACCTCGGTCGTGCCGCCGATGTCGGCGCTAGGAGCCGTCGTGTTTCTCGGCGAGCCATTGCATTGGAACTTGATTCTTGGGCTCGTGCTCGCGACCGTGGGCATTGTGTTTGGCGTGAAGAGTGTGACGCCGGTTGCGCCTACGGCTGCGAGATAGCGGCGCGCTCTTTGTAGGAGCGGCTTGCCGCGACCAAAGCCTCATAACAGTGATGTGTTGTTTGTACGACGTTGTCAACGTTGCTCGTGTTGAGAATTGCACCGATGTAAACGTTGGTCGCGGTAAACCGCTCCTACAGATTCGCCGGCGTATAGACAAACCTCGTGTATGATTTGCATGTGGGTTGATCGCAGAACCCATTGACGAGTGGGCAATGCTCGATTCGTCCTGACGGTGTCCCGTCCAATCTGCAAAACTTTCATTCGAAAGGTTTTCTTGTGGACACCGTATCTAAACCCATTTCTCCCGCCACGCTCGCACCCGTCGTTGGATCGCGCGCTGCGCCTTTGCTTATCGACGTTCGCAAAGCCGAAGCCTTTGCAGAGAGCGAATACTTTTTGCCTGGCTCGCTTCGCTGGGATTACAACGCCAGCGCGCCGATGCCCGCCGAGCTTGCTAACGCCAAACATGCCGTTGCCTATTGCGTGAAAGGCGCGGAGGTTGGCATCAAAGGGGCCGCGTTGCTCGCGAATCAAAACATCGATTCGGCGTTTCTCGAAGGCGGTTTGCGCGATTGGCAAGCGGCAGGTTTCGTTGCCGTGAAGAAACGTCCCGATCTTGGCGTCGATGGCGAACGTGTCTCGCGTTGGGTGACGCGGGCGCGACCGAAGATCGATCGCATTGCTTGCCCATGGTTGATTCGTCGGTTCATCGATCCGCGCGCGGAATTTTTCTTTGTGCCGACGAAGGACGTGTTCGAGTTCGCGAAGGCGAATAACGCAGTTGCGTACGACATTCCGGGCGCACCGCTCGAACACAACGGCGCGGCCTGTTCGTTCGATAGCTTTCTGCAAGCGTTTGAACTTGTACCAGCGACGAAGCCCGCAACGAGCGAGGGCGTCGCTCAACAAGCCATCGCAACGTTCGGGCGCGTTGCTGCGAATCGGGTCGGCGACAAACTCGCGGCGAAACCAACAGCGCTCGAAATCGTTGCGAATATCGTTCGTGGCGCGGACACCGACGCGCTGCGTCTCGCGCCAGAGTCGGCGGGTTTGCTCGCAATCTCACTCGGCTTCTCTCGAATGATCGACGACGATCACGCGATGCTGGACGCCATGATGCCCGTCTATGATGCGCTCTACGAATGGGCCGTCCAAGTGGAGCAAGGCAACATCGAACGCCATAGCTGGTCGTCCTAGGATATTGGGCGATGAGTGAAATTACAAACGATATCGAGAATATAGATAAATCGATGGATCGCCCAATTAGCTTGGGGCAAGCAACAAAATTCTGGTTCAAGCTTGGACTGATTTCCTTTGGCGGCCCCGCCGGGCAAATCGCGATCATGCGACAAGAACTCGTTGAGCGTCGACGCTGGATTTCCGAGCGACGTTTTTTGCATGCGCTCAATTACTGCATGCTCTTGCCGGGCCCCGAAGCGCAACAACTCGCGACCTACATCGGTTGGCTCATGCACAAAAAAATCGGCGGCTTCATCGCCGGCGGATTGTTCGTGTTGCCCGGCGCGCTCTTGATGATGGCACTCGCATGGGCATACCTCACGTTTGGCAGCACCACATTCATGCAAGCGCTGCTCTGGGGCATCAAGCCCGCAGTCGTCGCGATCGTTGCGTTTGCGGTGTATCGCATCGCAAGTAAGTCGCTCAATCATGTGTGGTGGTGGGTGATTGCAATCGCTGCGTTCATCGCGGTCGTCGTGTTGAAGATTGCATTTCCGTGGGTCGTGCTCGGTGCCGCGATTGCGGGTTGGATCGTCGGAAAGATGCATCCCGATTGGGTGGCGGGTGGCCATACTGCTTCGAAAACAAGCGAACACAAAGGTGCACTAATCGACGACGACACGCCAACGCCTGCGCATGCGAAGTTTTCCGCACCACGGTCGCTCGCGCTCGTGCTTTGCTTCATCGCAGTCGCGGCGCTCGTCTACGTCGCGCTGCCGAACCAAGCGCTCAAAGACATTGCGCAGTTTTTCACGCAAGCGGCGCTCGTGACCTTCGGTGGTGCGTACGCGGTCTTGCCTTACGTCACGCAAGATGCAGTTGAGAAGTATCAATGGCTCACGACCGCGCAGATGATGGACGGTCTCGCGCTTGGTGAAACCACGCCGGGACCGCTCATCTTGATCTTGACCTTCGTTGGTTATCTCGGTGGCGTGAAAGAAGCGGTGGCGAGCACGCCGCTTGCAAGTGGGCTCGTCGCGGCGAGCGTGGTTACCTTCTACACCTTCCTGCCAAGCTTCATGATGATCTTCGCAGGTGCGCCCTTCATCGAGAGCACGCGGCAATCGCTCAAACTACAAGCGCCGCTCACGGGCATCACAGCGGCGGTGGTTGGTGTGATCGCTTCACTCGCCGTGTTCTTCGCGCAACACACGTTTTGGCCAAAGGGCTTGGACGGCTATTTCGATTGGATGGAAGCGGTGATTGCGGTTGCGGCATTCGTCGCGCTGTGGAAATTCAAACGGGGAGTGATCGAGACGATTGCGATCTGTGCAGCATTTGGACTGCTCGCGAAAGCCTTGTAGGCGCGCACCTGGGCGCGCTCAGGCGTGTGCACATGCAAGCGCGTTCAGACCCGCGCCTACAACGCGCGAATCACGTCGGCGACCAATTGATCCAACCAAAATAACCACTCGCGAGAATAAAAATCCCAAACGCGATGCGATACCACGCGAACACCACGAGCGTATTGGTCGCCACAAATCGAATGAGCCAGCGAATTACGATAAGCGCGACTACAAACGATACGACTAACCCGAGCGCGAAGTGCGGGATGTCGGCCATCGAGAGTAAGTCGCGGTCTTTCCAGAGCGAATAAAGACTCGCCGTCGCAAGCGTCGGCACGCCCAGAAAAAAAGAAAACTCGGTCGCTACGTTGCGCGACATACCGAACAACATACCACCGATCAACGCGGAGCCCGAGCGTGACATGCCGGGGATCAAACCAAAGCACTGCGCGAATCCGACTTTCAACGCATCGAGCGCTGTCATGTGGTCAACATCGCGAATACGCGCTTCGACCGAGCGATCCACACGTCGCGACGGCCTCTCCACCCAAAAAATAACGAACGCACCGATGATCGAGGCCGCAGCGACGCCGTACGCCGTGAACAAATACATTTTGATCTGTTTTGAAAACAACAAACCGAGCACTGCAATCGGCAAGAACGCAACGAACAGATTGATGAACAAGCGCTGCGCATTCTCCACGCGCGTCACGCCTTTGATCGCACCATTGAAGCGAACGCGATACGCCCAGATCACTGCGAAGATCGCGCCGATCTGAATCGCGATCTCGAACGTTTTTACTTTGGGTTCGCCGTGAATGCCGAGCCACGAGGCAGCAACGATCAAATGCCCCGTCGAAGAAATCGGAAGAAATTCGGTGATGCCTTCAACGATGCCTAAGATCGTTGCGTCGAGTAAGTTCAATCGTGCGCTCCGGAAAACAAAAAGGCGGCACGAAGCCGCCTTTGCATTCTATTGATTGGCGCGAGCTATTTGCCGAGCTTGCCGAGCACGCCGCCGAGTACGTTCTGCAGCATATCGTCCGAATGATCCGCGACTTGCCCGCCGGGTGTCATGCCATCGAGCACCTGCGGTAATGCCTTCGAGAGCAGATCGCCGAACTGACTTTGATCCATGCCCGTTTGCGCGAGGATTTGTTCGAGCCCGCCTAAACCGCCCATCGCACCCATACCGGCTTGCGGCGCTTGTTGTCCGCCACCGAGCAGTCCACCGAGCATACCGCCCAAGCCGCCACCGCCTTGTTGTGGCGCACTGCCGCCGCCCATCATGCCGCCCAACACCTTCATGAGGTCGTCGCCACCAATCGGCATGTTTTGTCCTGTGCTCTGCCACGAGTCGGCCTGTTGGCCAAAACCAGCTTTACGAAATGCGTCGAGTAGCCCGCCCGCACCGCCACTTTGTTGCAGAAGACCGCCAATCACGCTGCCGATCAAATCCTGTTGACCGCCGCCACCGCCCATGCCTTTCGACAATACTGCACCCAGCACCGAATTAAGCAAACTCATGATCCTGTCTCCTTCCAATTAGACGACTACAAGCGTCGAACGCTATCACAGCCACGAACGATTGGGTACTCCCGGAAACCATTTCGGAATGTTCTCGCGCAGGCGCGCACGCAAAACTCAAAACACGCTATGAAATCGAACGGTAATAAAGATTTTGCGGATGCTGCGCTTCGGCGAAAAAACTCCACCGCTCGGCAAGTAAACCAAAGTACTGTAACAAAAACAAGATTGACAAACCCACCGCACTGGTTACGCCGAATACCAGGGCAATCATTGGCACGAAGAATCCAGCGATCGCCCCAAACCAGCGAATCTGACGAACGCGCGATTCGTCTTTCCCATGAAAAAACTCACGCGTGTTAAACGATCCGCCCATGGCGCCCTGCGCTTTTTGCTGGATGTTTGGATGTCGTATACCGATCGCCGTTTGCAAATTGGTTTTTGCGACCAGGGTGAGGTTGCGCCTGAGCGAGAAAGCGCGCGTTGCGAGCCCAGTCAAGGTAACGACCAATGCGGCAGCGGAAAGTAACGGCACCCACGATGGGGCAAGCCACGCGGCGAGCGACGCCGCAAGCGTTAAACCCGAAGCGAGGCCCAACACCAGGAAGTTGATCGGTGTAATGGGATGTGCCCACTGCGCCATTGCTTTCACCGCTGCGTAAATCATCCCTGTACACACGTAAAGAAACAATGCGAGCAATACTGCTGCGGTGCCCACGGCGACGATATGTGCGCGTAGATCGACCCACTGCAACAAGGCCCAACATAGTACAAGCGCCATAAACGCGGGCAACACAATCACTTCACGCGACAACCAAGAGGTGCGCCACATCGCTGCCGCACGCCACGCGCGAAGCGGATGCCCGAGATGAAATGTTGCCGCCAACAGGCCCGCGCCACACATCGCGAGCACGACGACGGAACTTATCGTGAAGAACATCTTTGGCGCGGCAGGTGACAATTGCAACGCCGAAATGAGATCGATGGCAAATATCGCGATAAAGAGTCCTTGCGCAGCGCCGATCAGCGTCGTAAAGATAATCATCGAATACGGCGGGTTCAACTCAATGCTCCCAGTCCGCGGAGAGTGGGATACCGTCTTTCGCAGGTTCACGACCCTCAACGCGAAGCGGATTAATCTCACGAACGATTTGCTGCGGATCGGTGGGGATCTCGGTTTTGCGTCGTGGCAAATAGTGATTCGCCGGCTTCGTGCCGAGTTC
>JBOFBL010000736.1:0-2659 GCA_051645545.1 Casimicrobium sp.
CGATCAGCGTTGGCGTATGGCCAGCTTGTCGCGGCAGAGCCGCTCCTACAAGTGGTTACCTATTTTGCCTGCTTCGCCATACGTGCGACGCGCGCAACGATCAACGAAACCACAACGCCCAACAATACAGCCCATTCGAGCGGCAGGGTGAGCGTCGCAATGAACGTTGCGAGCAACGTGATGCGCTCAAATTTATCTTTCAACAAATGCGCAATCTCGCGGCGATCAATCAATCCCCAGGCGACCAAAAACAGAACCGCCGCCACCGCAGCAAGCGGCAAATACTTCGCAAGCGGTGCGACGAAAAACAAAATCAATACGAGAAACAGCGCCGCACAAATTGCCGAAAAAGGCGTGTTCGCACCACTCGCAACGTTCACGCCCGAGCGATTGAACGAGCCACTCGAAGGGTACGATGAGAAGAAGGCTCCCGCAACATTGGCAAGCCCTTGCCCAATGAATTCCTGCGAACCGTCGAGTTTTTCGTGACGTTTTTTCGCCATCGCTTGCGCAATCGATACCGCTTCCGCGAGCGCGAGTAGCGTCATCGCAATCGATGGAATCAGCAGGAGTTTCAATGTATCGATGCTTAGATTTGGCATTGACAGCGGTGGCAACGCGCTCGGCAATGCGTCAACTGTTGCCAAGCTCAAATTCGGATTGAAATGTTTCGCAATCGCAACATACACCGCGCCCGCAATCACCGCAATCAACAGCGACGGCACCCAACGATTGAATCGGCTCCAGGCGAGCGCAGCGATCAGGGTGATGAGAGAGGTGCTCAGCGTGAGCACATTGATGTGGCTAAAGAGTTCGACGAAACGCTGCGCCGTTTGCACGAGAGATGATCCACGTGCAATGTCAATGCCGAAGAAATTTCGCACTTGTGAATTGATGATGAGAATCGCCGCGCCTGCCGTGAAGCCGACGATCACGGTGTGTGAGACAAAATCAACGAGCTTTCCCGCGCGCGCGAGACCGAGTAGGAGTTGCCATAAACCCACCAGCAAAGAAAGCGTAATCACGAGCTCGACGTAACGAGGCGATTCCGGCGCCGCGAACGGCGCAATCATCGCAAGCACCGTGAGTGAAATGGCATTCGCAGGGCCCGTCACCATCAAGCGAGAAGAACCAAACAGCGCAGCAATCACACAAGGCACCATCGCGCTATAGAGCCCGTATTGCGGCGGCATGCCCGCGAGCGTGGCAAACGCAATGCCTTGTGGCAGAACAACAATGGCGCCGGTGAGTCCCGCGAGCAAATCGCCTCGCAACATGCCGCGATCACGCAGCAGCGGCAGCCAGATTAGAAAAGGAAACCAGCGGTTCATGAGCGGCTATTGTCGCAACTATTGATCCGGCACGAAGAAGTTTGAAATGCGTTCATGGTTCGACAAGCTCGCCACGAACAGGAAAAGTTAATCCTTTGTCGTGTTGGATCAAGGCGCGTCGCGATACGGCGCGGGCCAACCGAGCAACGTGCTTGCACGCTCGCAGCGCGCGCGAAGATCGTGTTCATCGCGGCCGCCTAAGTGCACGATGCCGTAGCGATAGCTGCCGAGCCATTTGAAATCACGCGCGATTTGCGCTCTGTCTTTTGGAAACTCGAACAGCAGCGCGTCGGGGAATTCGCGGTAGAGCGCGGTGCGCTGTTCTTGGTTCGGCATGGCAACGGTTGCGTTTGGATCAAGCGATCGATAAACGAAGCTCGATGCGGCACCATACTCTGGTGTCGCCTTCGAAATATTTGCCGGATCCTCGCCGTGCGCGAGCGCGAAGGCATACTCGTGAAGATCGATGCCATCGACGCGACGATACAAATCCGAGAACTGCGAAGCCATGCGCGGATTGACTTCAATGATCTTCAAACTTTTTGCCACATCGTCCCAAAAGAATTCGATGTTGAACAATCCATGTTCAAACTTGATTTCACGTAAAAATCGCTCCATCGCCCATTTAATTCGGGCGATCGCGTCTGCGGCTACTTTGCTTTTGTAATCGAAACGCATGAAGCATTGCGTGCCCGGATACATCACGGCATCGACGCAACCGATGATGTGAACCTGCCCGTTGTACACATAGCCATCGACATTGAATTGCTCGGCGCGAATGGGTTCTTCAAGCATCATACGATGCGCAGTCGTTGCCTTTGGCAGTCGTTCGCGCATGATGCGGTCAAAGGGCTCGACGAGATGGCGAATCACCCAAAGCTCCCAGGCGCCGAATCGCGTGTGCATCTGCAGTTCGTCGCGATTCGCAACTTCGCGCGCGAGCACCGAGAACGCGGCTTTCACGGGTTTCACGAACGTTGGGTAGTTAATCGCTTGCGGCACATCGTCGCCGTATTCGCACGAGAGCTCAGCAAATTTCGGCGTCGCCTCGGGGCAAACGCGCGCCATCACTTCGCGAGCGTAGAGTTTGTGTTGACAGGAAAGAATCGCCTCGACGGATGTGCCAGGCCAACCCATTTTCTCTGCCAAGAGCGCTGCGGCGAGTGCGCCGAATTGCTCATGATTTGAAACCACTGCGCGCCAGCCTTTCGACGCCGCTTGCGTCGCGTAACGATTGACGAAGCGTTCCATATCGAACCACGCAAGCCGTGCATTGCTCGGAAAAGAAAACAGATCGAAACCGCGCGAATCGTGCGGATAGCGCTCGG
>JBOFBL010000737.1:0-8796 GCA_051645545.1 Casimicrobium sp.
GGCTAGGACGACGCTTCGCTATGACGCAAAGCTTCGCAAGCATTTTCGCTCAATCGGATGCAATATGGGTGCAATGATGAATTACAACCTGTTTGCTTACGATGCGGTTCTGTAGGAGCCGCGACCCATGCTTGCGAAACAAGTCAACTCTGATGCCGAGTTCGGTCGCGGCAAGCCGCTCCTACATGCGCCACAGATTGGAGAAGTGCGACAACCAAGCTTTGCGTCATAGCGCGAAGCGCGTCGTCCTAGCGACGTCAGGAGCGTCGTCCTAGCGAAGCGACGTCCTGTGAAGCGCAGAGCGCTTCACTCCCCGTATTGCGAATAATCAAAACCTTCGGGCTTCTCCGGTTTCGATGCCTCCGCTCGCTTTTCGAGTTTCTCGGTATCGCTGAAAAATTCTTCGATCGATGACCCACTCGATACGCGCCATCCAGGTGGCCGCATTTCAGTCATCGTGAGGCCGGAGGCGAGATTGCCGCGCAGCGCGAAGTTCGTAGTCGCCTGCATCGCAAACACGGCAAGGCCGAGCGACATTGCAGCGATCGCGGCGCTTCCGATGCGCGTGCGTACGATGTAGCGCGCGTGACACCACACGAGCACGCCCATACACACTGCGAGCAACACATATCCGTATCGATGAATCGTGGACAGGTTGAACGCAAACGCGGCGCTGTCGAATACAAAGTCGATCAAGGCAATCGCAACCGTAGCGAGCCCCGCGAGCGAGAGATGCGCAAGAAAGTGCGTCGATTTGCCGTTCAACCGCGAAACCAAGGCCCAGATGCCCGCCCAGATCGCGAGCGCGCCAAAGATGCCGAGCGCGCCCGTGATGTATTTCGACCCGCTTTCACCATCGATGTCGGCCACCCAACCTTGCAGTGCGGTGACACCGAGCGCAAGCGCGACCGAAACGAGTGTCATCCAGCCGCCCAAACGACGAATGGCATCTGGCGTCGCGGCGCGACGCGTGGGTACGTAGTCGCGCGTGCGCACGCGGATGCGCTCACCGGCAACGATGAACGCACGATCGGGATCGACCGACCACTCAACTGTCATGCCACCCGGTGCCCAGAAACGATTAGGCGAGCTTACTTTGAGCACATCCGATTCATCGCGCGAGAGTTTGACGGTTTGCAAGGTGCCAGCTTCGCTATCGAGGATATGATCGCAGCGATACGCATTGCCGATGGTGATCGGAAGCGTTTCGTAGCGAGCGCGATGCACGACGTTGTCATGTTTATCGAGCACTTCGACGAAGGCGCCGCGATCGCGGTGACTGTCGTCGGCAATTTTCGGCTCGCCACTCACTGTCACTTGCGCCACATCGGTGGAGATCACGTGCACTACTTCTTCCACGTTGTAGCCTCCAAAAACGATTTGAGCAAACGGTTGCCGTTGGCGAAGGTCACGCCTTTCGCTTCCAGCGAACTGGTGAGACCTTCGGTATCGCGATCGACTGACGTTGCCGTCACGCTCATGTCGAACAGTTCATCGAATTCGCGATGAGCACGCACGCAAATCGAAGCACGCATCGCAATGCCATCGCCGTTGACAAAATCATCGGTGCAGTGCGGTCGCGTGAGATAACGCGTCGGTTTCGCCTGCGCGCCGCCCATCACCATGTTCACCAGGCCTCCGCCAATGCGACTTTGCCACGCGGCAAATCGCCACGCGCCAAGTCTTTCACCGGTGCGATAGGTGTGATCCCATTTCACCGTGCCAGTGGTGAACGACGAATCGACATAGAGACTTGCGCGCAGCGCGCAGTTGATCGTCTCGGTGCGATACATCTTGTCCGGTTTCGCATTCGAGCTGCCCCAGCAACGCAGCAGCTTGTCGTCGCCCACCGCAACCTCTGCAGGGCCGAGCGCTTGTCGCGGTAAAGGTTTCGCAAGCAGCGCGTCGATCATCGTGGTTTGATGTTTTTTGAGTTGCACTGCGATCTGCTTTTTATCCGGCGCAATTTCGCGTGGCGCGGCGACAAGCGGACGAACGTAGTTAAGCGGCACCAGCAAATTCGCAAGTTCGCCGCCCGTGCCCGCAACGTTCACGCCAATCACACGACCTTGTTCATCAACGGCCGGGCCGCCACTCATGCCGGGATTTAATGCACCGGTGAAATGAATTTGATCGTACAAACGGCGTTCAACGAGTCCGTTGTACGTGCCTTCCGAAATCGCGAAACCGAGATCGAGTGGATTGCCAAGCGAGTAGATTTTTTCGCCTTGACGCAGCGGCTCGCTCGCTTCGCGTAAATTGAAATGCGCCGCATTCGAAATGCCTTCGAGGCGAACGAGCGCGAGATCGTGAATCACGTCGAAACCCACGAGTGCGACCTCTCCGCGTTTACCGTCGACGCGCACATATTCGGCGCGAAAGCGTTGCGGTTCGAGCACGAGTTGCGACACGACGTGATAGTTAGTGAGCGTGGTGCCGTCGGCGGCGATCAAAAAACCGGAGCCCACACTCGCTTGCGACGAGCCCGCGCGGGTGAGGATACGAATTTGCACAAGCTTGTCGCGTGCGGCATCGAACAGGCGCTGACCACTCGGCGATGGCGGCGGCAAGCGTGTGTCGGCGGTCGCAGCCGTCGTCGTGGTCGCGTTGGTCGTTGCGGTAGTCGCGGATTGTGCGGGGGTAACGTTTGCTTGCGCGAGTAGGTGCGTGTGCGCGAGCGTTGCGACGAGTGCGGCAAACGCAACACGCGCTCGCGAAAAAATAATTGACAACTTCATGCCTCGGTTTTAACTCATTCCAATTCGCGCGCGCGTTCGCAAGCGACGACGCGTTAACTCGCAGGCATTGTCAAAAAGCGCGTCGTTCAAAAGACATCGGTGCAACGAAATGCGTTACAGCGTCACAAAGCAACCGCCTGAAAACGCGGCTTATGCCGCATTCCAACATATACGCTTATCGCCCTATTTAATTGGGCGATAACACATAAAAACAATATTTTTGAAAAATATCAATGAATACGCGGTGGCCCAATTAAATTGGGCAATCCGGCAAAGTGCTGTTGCCTGGAATTAGTGTAACGAACAGCCCGTTGCTGCTTGAATTTCTTCGCGAGAAACGCCTGGCGCGAGCTCGGTAATGCTCAAACCTGAGTGAGTGACTTCGAGCACACCGAGATCGGTGATGATGAGATCGACGACGCCGACGCCTGTGAGCGGCAGATTGCACTTCTGCAAGATTTTTAAATCGGTGCTGCCGTCCTTTTTCTTCGCGACATGCTCCATCAGCACAACCACACGGCCGACACCTGCGACCAAATCCATTGCGCCGCCCATGCCTTTGACCATCTTGCCGGGAATCATCCAGTTCGCAAGATCGCCCTTCTCGCTCACCTGCATCGCGCCCAGAATCGCGAGATTGATCTTGCCGCCGCGAATCATGCCGAAGCTATCGGCGCTCGAAAAAATCGAGGAGCCCGGTAGCGTCGTCACGGTCTGTTTGCCCGCATTGATGAGATCGGGATCGACCTCGGCCTCCGTGGGAAACGGCCCGATACCCAGCAAACCATTTTCGGATTGCAACCAAACTTCCATGCCCTTCGGCACATGATTCGCAACCAGCGTCGGCAAACCGATGCCCAGGTTCACATAAAAACCGTCTTGCAATTCTTTCGCTGCACGCGCAGCCATTTCGTCTCTGTTCCAGGGCATGGTGTTCCTCGCTATCGCTCGTCACAGGACGAGAGGACGAAAGGACGACGGCGCGCGACGCTGCACACACGACAAAAAATGTCGCGCGCCTAGGACGCAAAGCTCTGTAGTCATCTCTCTTCGTTCCTTCATTCCTGAATGTTGCGTAAGTTAAAAATTGAAAAAGAAAAACTGTATTGGCGAAGCTTTGCGTCCTAGCGACCAACGGGAGCATCGTCTTAGCGCGAGGGCGCGACGTCCTAGCCCAGAGGGCGACGTCCTGCGCGCCAGCATGCGAATTACGCTAAGAGCGCACAGTCCGCTGTTCAATCCGTTTCTCGGGCGCGCTGTTCAGCACTAACCGATGCACAAAAATTCCGGGCAAATGAATTTGATCGGGATCAAGCGATCCGGTCTCAACAATCTTTTCAACTTCGACGATCGTGATCTTGCCGGCCTGCGCAACGTTCGGATTGAAATTGCGCGCGGTCTTTCTGAAAATCAGATTGCCCGATTTGTCGGCGATGTAGGCTTTCACGAGAGACACGTCGGGCACGAGCGAGCGTTCCATCACATATTTTTCGCCATCGAATTCGCGCACTTCTTTGCCGTCTGCGACAACGGTACCGACGCCCGTCTTCGTGAAGAACGCCGGAATGCCTGCGCCACCTGCGCGCAGCTTCTCAGCTAACGTACCTTGCGGCGTGAAATCGAGTTCGAGCTCACCCGCGAGATACTGGCGTTCGAATTCTTTGTTCTCACCGACGTAGCTCGAAATCATTTTCTTGATCTGGCGCGTCGCAAGCAATTTGCCAAGACCGAAGCCATCGACGCCCGCATTGTTCGAAATCGCGGTGAGTTCTTTTTTGCCGCTCGCCTGCAGCGCATCGATCAAAGCCTCGGGAATGCCACAGAGGCCGAAGCCGCCGACGGCGATCAGTTGGCCGTCTTTGACGACGCCATCGAGCGCCGCTTGCGCGGAGGGGAAAAGTTTGTTTGCCATAAACCGTACGCAGCTATTCCAAAAACTTATTGTACGAAGTTGTTGGTATGCCGCGCCACTGCTGGAACATTGGCGCGCACTATCTGGCGTTTACCAATTCTCTCCCAAAGCGAGCGCTCTTCTTAAATCTATTAGCGTTATGACTAGTCCATCACCTTATTCACGACACTGTGGTCTGGGGTCAGAGCAACTGTATTTGTGTGTGTGCATATAGCGAGTGTACGGTCGGCCATCTGGGGTTACTCCGGGCTGCGTGAAACTAAATGTCTGTACGCCGAACCGGGACGAATCGCATGACCGCGATGCACTGTCTCTTTCATCATCGCAACTTCCAGAGTAGCGATCCTCCGTGCAGCTGCCTAAAGGCGTATCTTGACAAGGCGCCGGTGCAGGCGCGCCAATCAAAGGATCAGGCGGCGAATCACCGGGCGGCTCTGGGCATCCCGCTAAGCCAGCTCCGCAAACAATCGTCGCAATCGCTAAATAAATTTTAGAGCGTTTCATTTCTCTGTCTCCTTAATTTGGATCTAGGCAAACTTTGCCGGATAGACAAGACGGCGGATAGCCCACTGGCGGGGCGCTACACGCAAGCAGCACAGAACAAAGTTCTTCGATAAGCGCCAGATAAAGCGCATTTTTTTCATGACGAACTTTTTGGTAGACGATACGTCCGGTCTCTTTATGAAACTACATACGCATCATAGGAAAAATCGGTCACGTCAACTACAGCGACACGTAACCTTTTCGGGTGACACGTAAAACGGCTGGCCACCGTGGTTGTTAGCTCGATAATGCAGAGCGAGTGCGCAAATATTTAGTTGTCTTCGAGTTGGCAGACGCTTCAATATCTGCAGCAAACGGTAGGCGCTACTGAACTACGCAAGGACTACTCACTTTTTTGGTACGCCCATCCACACAACGCCCCGATTGTTCGCGCAGTAGCTTGTATTTCGGCAGCCCATCCGGCACTCGGACCGTGAGCTTCGCTGCGCCGATAAGCTGCGGTGCAGCCATCCAATCGATGCCATGTGTGGAGCGTGTGTGATCCGCTACGTAGAACGAAATATCGTAAATTCCACGACGCTGATCATTGTGCGCGACTTCACGCAAAAACAGATTAGCGTCACGATAAATCCGCTCATCTGGCTTTCGCATCAGAGTCGAAGTGTCGGCCTTTACGCCCATAGGATTCGCTAGAGCGATAGCAAGCTCCCTGCCTTCCATCTCGGAAGGGCTAACCGGATAGTCCATCCGTTGCCCACGCCACAATCCTTGCGCTTGATTGTCGGGATGCATCGTGCTTCCCAAGATCACTTCGATCTGCCACGTTCGCTGATCAGGTCGCGCGTCCGGGTCATAACGAAGATAGTGCTTAAGCGGTTTTGCGGTGTGGACGTACAGCCACAGCGGATCTCCATCTTTGACCTCCGTGATTGCCACTGATTTCGCATCTTGCAAGCTGCGCGGCTTACGTGAAGTGAGTAGCACAGTGTTTTCAGTGTGCACGTATGCAGTTTGGCTACCCCGGCGCTCCCACACCTGCGCAGTGGGACCGTAACGCGCTGCGTCGTCGGTGGACGCAGCCGCCATAGGCGCAACTACATATGAGGTTAACAGCGCGACGACGGCGAGATGACGAGCGGCAGCTGCGCCGATTAAAACAAGTAGTCGTGTCATGATTTGAACTTTCTAGCGAAATGCGCACTGCGGTACCGACTTACGCTTACTGTCATGAAGACGCGTGCAGTCACCCAAAACGTCGATTTGCGCGCGATGCCGTTGATAACCACCGCTGATGTCGTAGGTAATCGGAACGCGCCCCGCAACGACTTCGCGCGTGCGAGTGGAGCCGTGTTGTTCAGAGGCACGGATGGATGAATCCATAAGAAATACTTCCATCGGATGAACGCCACGTTTGATCTTGCTGTCAGAGTCACTGTTTTCTAAGATCTGCGATAAACAGTTGAACTGACTCTCCTTCTCCTTTTCTGACGGGCTATCTGGTTTAACCACTCGCCAAAAGCCAGGTACGAAAGGCACCGAAAGCTCGGTTAGGTTGTGCTCAGTTTTCTTTAGGTGAAGGAAACAATTGCCATACTGGTGGTCCTTTGCGCCACGCGGCAGCGGGAATGGGCCGAACGCACCGCTCTCAATAGAGCTTGCCAGTGCGAATTTAAGTTCTAGCACTTGTGTGGGGTTATCTATATTGCCCAACGCATAATCCTTCAACGGGCGTTTGGTTTTCACGAATATCCACAAGTTCTCACCATCGCCAAACTGCTTCGTCGCTTTCGACTTTGCATCGGCCAATGAGCTGGCTTTAACTTTGGTAAGAACAATCTCCGCTTCACCCGTGTCAGTAACGGTATAACTATTACGTACCGTGATTCGACGTACCCCACCCGACTCTGGGTCAGATAATGTGTTGGCGGATGGCGCTTGCGCGACGGCGCCCATAGGTGTAGCTGCGTTAGGCGCGGGCTGATTAGGCGTGGTCTTCACGGCTGTTTCGGCAGCTCGCTTCACTTGATTAAATGTATCGCCTGTCTGCGCGTTTGCGGAAACGCTGAGCAATAGGTGGGCAAATGCTGTGCCGACGACAGACGTCGGCACAGTACGGATAAGCTTTCGCAATGTCACTATGAGAGTACTCCACAAGAAACTATTGAATGAATCACACGCAGCAGCAAACACAGATAGCTTGTGATCACGCTACGTGTAACAAGTAATTACAGAAAAGCGACCCAGCAACATGCTGTTGTTAAACACGCACACCCCACTTGTCGACGCAACTCAACGTTGCGACGAAGCGATAGAAAGAACGCAGGTCTTAGGGCGCGATTGCCCCACCAGAGCAACCAACGCACAAACTCAAAAACTACTGCTTATGTGCCCCGATTCTTTAAATTAGGCTCGACGCTGATACGAACTTTTTTTCTTTAATCACCAGCGGAATATTAGTTTTCTTCACGTTACGGTTGCAACTAGGCGCTGTAACCCTTTCAGGTGACACGTGAAGCGATGGAAGCGCAGTAATCACAGTCGACTGCGGCGTGCCCGCTCAACGCACTTCCTAGCCTATCGCGTGTAGTGTGGTCACCAGAGCCGGGTTATCACTTTCGACTAAAAGCTCGCTGGCTGACACTTATTTCAGCAGCTCTACGCGATTTCGAAAATACTCCAGCGCTTCGGGGTTCGCGAGCGCTTCGATATTTTTTGGCATACGACCGTGCACAACATCGCGAACCGCGAGCTCAACGATTTTGTTGCTCTTGGTTCGCGGGATGTCGGCGACCTGGACGATCTTTGCAGGCACGTGGCGCGGCGTGGTGTTTTCTTTAATGCGATGCTTAATCCGCTCGACGAGCGTGGCATCAAGCATGACATCGTCGCGCAGTTTCACAAACAGCACGACCCGACTGTCGTTATTAAAAATTTGTCCGATCGCAATCGATTCGAGAACCTCGTCAATCGTCTCGACTTGACGATAGATTTCCGCCGTGCCGATACGAACGCCACCCGGGTTTAGCGTTGCGTCGCTACGCCCGACGATCACGACGCCGTCGTTCGCAGTAATCTGACACCAATCGCCATGCGTCCACACGCCGGGAAAGCGTTCGAAGTAGGAAGCACGATAACGCGCGCCGTCTGGATCGTTCACGAAACCGAGCGGCATCGATGGAAACGCCTGCGAACAAACGAGCTCACCCATTTCATTCGCGCCTGCGGGAATCGAGCTCGCGTCGTCTCGCCACACGTCAACGGCCATGCCCAAACCGCGACATTGCATTTCGCCGCGATACACAGGCAATGTGGGATTGCCGATTGCGAAACAACTCATGATGTCGGTGCCACCGGAAATCGAAGCAAGATGCACGTCGGGTTTAACGCATTGATACACGTAGTCGAAGCTTTCGGGTGAGAGCGGTGAGCCGGTCGAATAAATCGTGCGTAGCGCACCCAAATCGTGAGAGCGACGTGGCACTACGCCGAGCTTCTTGATGGCGTCGATGTACTTCGCACTTGCGCCGAACTGCGTACAGTGTTCGCTTTGCGCAAAATCCCACAAGGCGTGACCGCGCTTTGTAAAGGGTGAGCCGTCAAAGAGCATGACAGTCGCGCCTTGCGAAAGCCCAGCAACCAACC
>JBOFBL010000738.1:0-2026 GCA_051645545.1 Casimicrobium sp.
TTGTGTTCTTCGACGAGTTGATCAAACTCGCACCGGATGACGACGCAGTGGTTGGCGTATTTGCGCACGAGCTGGGTCACGTCGAATACCGTCATGGCATGCAAAATCTGTTTCGATCGGCTGCGTTGGCGGCGGTTGCGACGTGGTATTTCGGAGATTTCACAACGCTTGCCAATGCGGCAGTCGTTGTGACGCAACTCAAGTACTCGCGTGATTTCGAAGAAGAGGCGGATCGCCGCGCGATTGAGCTGATGCGTATCAACAATATCAATCCGAAGTCGGTGGCTGCGTTGTTTAGAAAACTCCGCGACCATGACCACGATCATGATGACGATGAAAAAGACAAAGAAAAAGACAAGAAGGATGTGGCCGTAAGCGGCGATAAACCGAGAGAAAGCGCTACGAAGAAATCATCGAAACTGCCTTCAATCCCGGAATTCCTGAGCACGCATCCCGACATCGACAAACGTATCGAAAACTTCGAGAAAGCTGCGCAGTAAAAAAGCGATTGCCCGCGAAGGCGCGCGCACGATTTCGCAATTGCTCAAGAGAACAGCGCCTTGTGTTGTTCGCGCAGCAAATTCTTCTGCACTTTACCCATTGCGTTGCGCGGCAATTCATTCACGACGAACAGCCGCTTCGGTACTTTGAAGTTAGCGATGTTCGATTTGAGCGCGCTCACCATCGTGTTCGCATCGAGTGTCATACCGTTTTTTGCAACCGCGACGGCCACCACCGCTTCGCCGAAATCCGGATGCGGCACGCCGATCACTGCTGATTCCGCTACGCCTGGCATTTCGTTGATGTAGCCCTCGATTTCCGCGGGATAGACGTTGTAGCCGCCGCTGATGATGAGATCTTTGCTGCGTCCGACAATCGTGAAGTAGCCGTGCGCATCGAGTTTGCCTACGTCACCGGTCTTGAACCAACCGTCGCCTGTGAACTCCTCTTTCGTTTTCTCAGGCATTCGCCAGTAACCCGAGAAGACGTTCGGTCCGCGCACTTCAATGTTGCCAATCTCTTCGATCGCACAGCGCTCGCCTCGATCGTTGCTCACGCGCACGCTCACGCCTGGGAGCGCGAAGCCTACTGTGCCGCCCCGTCTTCCCGAGCTCGGCTCGCCGCTGTTCGTGCGGTACGGATTCGAGGTGAGCATCACCGTCTCACTCATTCCGTAGCGCTCGAGGATCGTGTGTCCCGTGCGTTCGCGAAACGCATTGAAGGTTTCGAGCAGCAAGGGTGCCGAGCCCGCAATGAAGAGCCGCATCGATCCGCACGTAGCTTTAGTAAGCGTTGACTCGGCAAGCAGGCGAACGTAGAGCGTCGGTACACCCATAAACACGGTCGCCCGATTTAATTGGGCGATGACGGCTTTTGCATCGAATTTCGAGAACCAGATAATCTTTGCGCCCGCCAGGAGCGCGCAATGGCTTGCGACGAATAATCCATGCACGTGAAAAATCGGTAACGCATGTATCAACACATCGCGCGACGACCATTCCCAATAGTCGACCAGGGTGTTCGCGTTCGAAAGCAAATTGCGATGCGAGAGCATCGCGCCCTTGCTGCGACCCGTGGTGCCGCTGGTGTAGAGAATCGCGGCGAGATCGTTTGCGTTGCGCTCCGCGATTGGATGTTTGTTCGATTGCGTTGCCGCCGCATCGATGAGCGTGCCACTGCCATCCTCGTCGAGCGTGAACACATGCGCGACGCTCGCGTTTGCTGCAATCGGTTCGATCCAGGATTTTGTTTTCGAGGTACAAACAAACACCGCAGGTTCTGCGTTCTCGATGAAATAACCGATTTCCGCGGCTTGATAGGCGTTGTTAAGCGGCAAGTAAACGTAGCCCGCGCGCAGTACGGCTAGATAGAGAAGCAATGCCTCAACACTCTTCTCCGTTTGTGCCGCCACACGCGCGCCGTCGGGCAGCGCGAGCGAGCACAGCAGGTTTGCCATTCGCGCAGTTTCGTCTTCGATGTCTTGCCACGTGTAATGCCGTCCGGTGTCGATCGATTCGATAGCAAC
>JBOFBL010000739.1:0-6788 GCA_051645545.1 Casimicrobium sp.
AGCTGCGTAGCGCAGAGAGCAATCTTGCGAGTGTCGCACGCATTTCGCGGCGATCCACAATCATGTCAATCGCGCCCTTCTCCAATAAAAATTCTGCGCGCTGAAAACCCTCGGGCAATTTCTCGCGCACGGTTTGCTCAATCACACGCGGCCCCGCGAAACCGACGAGCGCGCCCGGCTCCGCAATCACAACATCACCCACGAACGCGAAGCTCGCCGACACGCCGCCCATCGTTGGATCGGTCAAGATGCTGATGTAAGGCAACTTCTTCTCGGCCAATTCAGCGAGCCGCGCATTCGTTTTCGCCATTTGCATGAGCGAAGCAAGCCCTTCCTGCATACGCGCGCCGCCGCTCGCCGCGACCGAGACAAAACCGCATTTCGCTTTGATCGCCGCATCAACGCCGCGCGCGAAGCGCTCGCCAACGACCGAGCCCATCGAGCCGCCCATGAATTCGAATTCGAAACAGGCGACGACCGCAGGCACTTTTTCAATCGTGCCCTGCATCACCACGAGCGCATCGGTTTCGCCGGTCGCTTCGGTCGCCTGCTTCAAACGATCGGGATACTTTTTGCTGTCTTTGAATTTGAGCGAATCGACGGGTGTGACTTCAGCGCCGATCTCTTTGCGGCCCGTTTCGTCGAGCAGACCATCCAAGCGCTTGCGCGCACCGATCCGCATGTGATGACTGCACTTCATGCACACATGCTGATTCTTCTCAACGTCTTCGGTATAGAGCACCGAATCGCAATTCGGGCACTTGAGCCACAAGCCTTCGGGCACGCCGCGCTTCGCAGCCGTATCGCCCTTAACGGCGGGGATGATTTTTTCTAGCCAGGACATTCAGTTCGTTTCGAACCCGCCGGAGCGGATCGGAGTTTTCTCGTGAGGGCGTGATTGTCGCGGATTTGAGCGAATCGCCTAACTCAATTCGATTTGTAGACATCTTTACGGTGATCGACGTCAACGACGAGGATCGTCACGATTGCGTCTTGAATATCGCAAATGACGCGATAGTCACCTACTCGGTAAGACCAATACTGGCGCAATCGTCCATGAAGCGCTTTACCGAGGTCGCGCGGATCGTCCAGTACTGCAATCCTTTCGCGGACGAACCGAGTTATCCTTTTCGCCGTTGGTGGATCAAGTTTCTCAAGTTGTGATTCAGCGCCCGCCGAAAGGCTAATCTGCCAAGCCAAGACGGCGCTCCACTTCCTCCAGCGAGTAAACGCGTTCTTCGCCCTTGCGAATACGCTCTAGGGTCGCATCGGCGCGATAAGCCGCTTCGAGATCATCAATCGACGACTCGATCATTTCGCGGATGTAATACGCCTTTGTGCGACCGGTCATTGCGGCAAGATGGTCGAGACGTTTTTCGGTTTCGGGGTTCAGTCGAATCGAAGTGGCCATTTCTGCGCTCCGAGAATACATTGAATATATGTATTCATTGTATCGGATTCACTCAGTAAGATCCAGTTGTCGGCACGCGACCATGATTGTCCGGCACTTTCCCATCGGTAAGACTATTGCTAACTTGACAGAGCGACGCGTAGCTCCAAACGTGAATCGCATCTCCAGGCTGTGAATGATTTTGAAGATATTTAACGAAAGCATCAAAGTCACTAAACACCAGGCGGTCTGGAGCGCTACCGCCAAAATAGAACCAGTGTTCGACGATCACCGGCCCAACTTTCTCGATCTCGTGCCTAATCTTTGCCATGCGATCGGCCGCGAGAATGTTACGACCGTCAACTGACCAATCATCAGATTCAGTCGCGGCGTCTAACTTCGTTCTAATCGCACTAAGCCACTCCCCCGCAAGCTGCGCTTCGCTTCCGTTCTTTTTTTCGTGCGCGTCGAACATACCCTGCACGAGCGCAGAGCCGATCACGACTGCGTCCGCTACTTCGCCAACGCGGCGCGCGGTTTCGCCGTCGCGAATGCCGAAGCCGACGCCGACGGGCACGGGGACTTTCGATTTGATCTCGGCGACCTTACTTGCGACTTCGATGGTGTCGAGATGCCCAGCGCCCGTGACGCCGCGCAGGCTCACGTAGTACACGTAACCGCGTGCAAGGCGACCGACGGCGGCGATGCGCTCGCCTGTGGACGTGGGTGCTAACAGGAAGATCGGCGAGAGATCGCGTTTGCCAAGCATTGCGGCGAAGTCGTCGGCTTCTTCGGGCGGGTAATCGACGACGAGCACACCGTCGACGCCTGCGTCGGCTGCACTCGTCACGAACACGTCACGACCCATCGCTTCGATCGGGTTCGCGTAGCCCATGAGCACGATCGGCGTCGTGACATTCGTTTTGCGAAATTCGGCGACGATCGCGAGCACTTTTTTGAGCGACATGCCTTTCGCGAGTGCGCGCTCTGAGGAGCGCTGAATCACGGGGCCGTCGGCCATCGGATCGGAGAACGGTACGCCGAGCTCGATCACGTCTGCGCCTGCTTTGGCGAGTGCGTGCATGGTTGGTAAAGTCGAATCGAGCGCGGGATCGCCTGCGGTGATGAAGGGGATCAGCGCGGTTTTGTTGTTTGCTTTGAGTGAGGAAAAGGTTTGATTGATGCGGTTCATGAGGTTCTTTTTTTGACGCAGATTACGCTGATTTAACGCAGATTTACGCTGATTACTTTTTGTACTGTGGCTCGGTTGAGCTTGTTCAAATGCATCGTCTAAGATTAAAAAAATCTGCGGCAATCTGCGTTAAATCAGCGTAATCTGCGTCGAAGAAATGGTTCGTGAAATCAGCCTTTGACGAGCTTTACTATCTGTTCTTTGTTCGGCGACGCCGCCGCATGTCGCCCGAGTTCGCACTCGGGATGACAGTAGAACGAAAGCCCGGATTTCATAGACACGGTGTGCATGTCTTTGTCGCCTCGCCCGGAGAGATTCACGAGCAGCACTTTGTCTTTCGTCAAGGTCTTCGCGAGTTTCGTTGCGTACGCGATCGCATGTGCGGATTCAAGCGCGGGGATGATGCCTTCGATACGACAACATTCATGAAACGCTTTGAGCGCTTCATCATCGGTGATGCCGACGTACTCGGCACGACCGATGTCTTTCAAATACGCATGTTCAGGGCCAACGCCAGGGTAGTCGAGCCCGGCGCTCACCGAATGCGTTTCGATGATTTGACCGTTTTCGTCTTGCAGCAAATACGTGCGATTGCCGTGCAACACACCGGGCACGCCTTTGGTGAGCGAGGCACTGTGTTTGCCGGAATCCAAACCTTCGCCTGCGGCTTCAACACCAATCAAACGCACGCTTTCGTGATTGATGTACGGATAAAAAATCCCCATCGCGTTGCTGCCGCCGCCGACGCAAGCAATCACGGCATCGGGCTGACGCCCCGCGATTTCAGGCATTTGCGTGAGGCATTCTTCGCCGATGATCGATTGAAAATCGCGCACCATCATCGGATAGGGATGCGGGCCTGCAACGGTGCCGATGATGTAGAACGTGTTCTCCACATTCGTCACCCAATCGCGCAACGCTTCATTGAGCGCATCTTTGAGCGTTTTCGATCCGCTTTCAACCGGAACGACGGTTGCGCCAAGCAGCTTCATGCGGTAGACGTTCTGCGCTTGCCGCTTCACGTCCTCGCTGCCCATGTAGACGACGCATTCGAGACCGTAGCGCGCGGCGACGGTTGCCGTTGCGACGCCGTGTTGTCCTGCGCCGGTTTCGGCAATCACGCGCGGTTTGCCTAAGCGTTTCGCAAGCAACGCTTGGCCGATGCAGTTGTTGACTTTGTGAGCGCCGGTGTGATTCAAGTCTTCGCGTTTGAAATAAATCTGCGCGCCGCCGAGCTGTTCGCTCCAACGCTTTGCGTGATACACGGGCGAAGGACGCCCGACGAAATGCTTCAACTCGCTCTCAAACTCACGACGGAATTCGGCATCGTGTTGATACTTCGCGTAGTGCGCTTTGAGATCGTCGAGCGCTTGAATGAGCGTTTCGGCAACGAAGGTTCCGCCGTATTGACCGAAATGGCCACGGGCGTCGGGTAAATCGTATGGGTTCATAGCTATCCTCGTCATCGCCCAATTCAATTGGGAGTGAGAAACAAAAATAAAGGATAGTGAGTAGCTATGTTTTTGGCGTCTTTCCCCGATTCAATGGGGCACAGCTGCGCAAAACTCGTAAATCAGTTTTACGTCTTTCACGCCGCGCGACGATTCGACGCCGCTACTCACATCCACCGCAAACGGGTGAACAGCGCTAATCGCGTCGGCCACATTTGCAGCAGTCAAGCCACCAGACAAAACGAGCCGAGGCGCGTGAGCGCTTGAGCCGTTTGCTGTGTTGTTGATGAGCTGCCAATTGAATGTCTTTCCGCTGCCGCCGTGACCCGCGCTCGGTGTGTCGAGCAGCAGCGCCGCAGCGTTCGAATAGGTTTGACACGATTTTAGTAGATCAAAGCTCTCGTCTACGGCGAAGGCTTTCATAAACGGTTTGCCGAATTGCTTGCAGAAATCGGGGCTTTCGTTTCCGTGGAATTGCAGCAGATCAATGCGTGCAGCGGCGATGGCGGCACGGACTTCCTCGCGGGTCGGATTGACGAAGAGCGCAACGGTTGAAACGAAGGCTGGGACGCGTTTTGTGAGCGCAGCAAGGGTTTGCAGATCGATTGAGCGCACGCTGGGCGGATAGAGGTTGAAACCAATCGCGTCCGCACCTGCATCGATCGCAGCGTCGACTGTTTCGAGCGTCTTGAAACCGCAGAGTTTTATTCGGGTGCGCATTGTTCAGATTGTAGGAGCGCGAGGAGCGAGCGGCGATTCGCGAAAGCGAATCGGAAGGCCGAAGGCGCGCCAGCGAGACGACGAAGCTGCGAGCGACTGCGCAAAACTCCGCAAATTGACCTTGGTTCGTCGCTCGCTCGTTGCGATCGCTCTTTGTAGGAGCGGCTCTGCCGCGATCAGCGCGACGAACGAATTTTCTCCGACTGGAGAGGTTTATCGCGGCAGAGCCGCTCCTACAGTTCGGGATCAACGAACGATTCAGGAATTCCAAACTTCGGGTCGTATTCGATTCCCGCGAGATACAAGCCATCGGGCGAAAACGTCGGCGCGGCTTGAGTGCGATCTTTTGCAGCAAGTAACGTTGAGATCCAATCAACTGGCCGCCGACCATTGCCGATGTAAACGCAAGCACCGACGATGTTGCGAATCATGTGATGCAAAAACGCGTCGGCGTGAAAGTCGAAACGGAGCACGCCGTTTTTCTCAACGATCGTCGCCGAATGAATTGTTTTCACAGGTGACTTCGCTTGGCATTCCGCCGCACGAAACGAAGTGAAGTCATGCGTCCCGACGAGTGTGCTCATCGCTTCGCGAATGCGTTCGACGTCTTGCGGCCAATGCGTCCAGCCGACGCGACCGCTCATCAAACCAGGGCGCTGCGGTTGCACAGCGAGCAGATAAACATAGCGTCGTGAGGTCGCAGCGAAACGCGCGTGAAATTCAAGAGACACGCGCTTCGCCCAACGAACGGAAACGTCGTTTGGCAAGAATTGATTGCCACCACGAATCCACGCGGTTTCTTCACGTGCAAGATCGTGCGGTACATCGAAGTGAACTACTTGCAGCGAGGCATGAACACCCGTGTCGGTACGGCCCGCCGCAACGACTGAAATCGGCAGCGCAGCGACGTTCGTTAGCGCCGTTTCAAGATGTTGTTGAACGGACGGCTGCTCGATTTGCCGTTGCCAGCCACAATACGCCGCTCCAAAATAATCGAGCCCCAACGCCCAGCGTTGAGGCTCGTATTCGCGATTCAAATCAGTTAGCTAATCGTGCGACTAGCCGCCGAGTTTCGCGAGCAATGCGCGGGCTTCCGCCTTCTGCGTATCGTCGCCATCATGGATGACTTCGCGCAGAATTTCGCGAGCGCCTTCTTGGTCGCCCATTTCCTCGTAAGCACGCGCGAGGTCAAGTTTCGTCGCGGCATCGTGCCATTGACCGTCAAGGATCGAAGGCGTCGGCTCCATCGTGCCCGAGCGATTCGCGTCGAACGATAAATCAAGCATGTCAGGCTTCATCGCCGGACCAACGGTGCCAAGATTCGTTGGCGTCGCGGTCGAGAAGTCAGTGAAGTCCATGCTCGATTCCGGCAATTGACCCGAAGTCGTCGCTTTCTTAAGCGATGCCTCAAGATCGGCCAGATCGTCTTCAAGCGATTTCTTGCCGCCCGTCGCCGCCGCCGGTTTGATCGTCGGGATCACGGTTGGCACCGATTTCTCGAACGATTTATCCGCCGCAGGTGCCGCCATGGTCATGCCATCAAGCACGAAATCGAGCGACTTGTCAGCGGCTGGTGGTGGCGCTGCTGGCGCAGGTGCCGAGAAGAAATCTTTAACCACACCGCTTGCCGAAGCTGCGGTTGCTGCGACGGCTGCAGCCCCTGCCGCTGCTGCCGCGCCACCCATGCCAAGCGCGCTTGAACCTGCACTCTTCACGGAATCCGCGGCATCGCTAGCAACTTCTGCTGCTTTTGCGACGAGACCGGAAGCACCCGACGCAAGACTGTGTCCAGGGAAGTGTGCAGCAGCGAGCTCGCTCAAACGCGAACTGTACTCTGCGCCACGTTCCATCTTGCCAATCTTTGCAACCCAATCGTCAAAGCCTGCTTGATTGCCAGAAGCAGCCGCCATTTCTGCGAGCTTCGTGGCGACGTCAGCACGTTGTGGGTCGCGCGCAAGCGCTTCGCGCAGAATTTCTTCGGCTTGCGCTTCACGACCGTAAGCGATGTAGACCTCGGCCTCAGCGACTGGATCAA
>JBOFBL010000740.1:0-1281 GCA_051645545.1 Casimicrobium sp.
CGCTTAAAAATGGGCAGCGCGTTGAAATCATCGCAGTGAAAGAGGGCGGGCCTTCGCGCGATTGGTTAAACCCAGAAAACGGCTACGTGCGCTCGCATCGCGCGAGAAGCAAAGTGCGGCAATTTTTCAACGCGCTTGAGTTGCAAGAGACGCTCGCCAACGGGCGCACGATTGTTGAAAAAGATCTGCAAAGACACGGCCAAACCGCGCTCTCGCTCGATAAGCTCGCGCACGACGCCGGTTATAAAACGCTCGACGATTTTTTCACGGCAGTGGGTCGTGCGGAAGTCAACAATCGCGATCTTGACATCGCCATTCGCAAAGCTGCGGGTATCGTCGACGACGAAAACGCGCAAGAGAAAGCGGAAATTCACACTACGCGATCGCGTGCGAAATCTTCAAGCGGCGGCATTCTGATCGTGGGTGTCGATAAGCTCGCCACAGGGCTTGCGAAGTGCTGCAAGCCGGTGCCGCCGGATCCGATCGTGGGTTTCGTTACGCGACTCAAAGGCATCACCATTCATCGCGCGGATTGTGCGAACGTGCTGCGCATGGAGGCGACCGAGCCGCGCCGCATCATCACTGCCGATTGGGGCGACGCCGCAGAGAAAGATTTGTTCAGCGTGCAAATCGAAGTGATCGCGGGCGATCGTCAAGGTCTGCTGCGCGACATCTCGGACGTACTCGCGCGAGCTAAGATCAACGTGACGGCTGTGAACACGCTCTCGAAGGATTTCATGGCGAAGATGAAATTCACGGCCGAAGTGAAGAGCATGGAGCAACTTAAAACTGCGCTTGCACAGGTCACGCAAGTGAAGGGCGTGCAGAGTGCGCGTAGAGCTTAGGGGTTACAGTGATATCCAACTTTTTTATTTATCGCCCAATTTAATTGGGCGATTGTTAGCATAAATGTAGTTATTGAAAATAGTAAAAAATGGCTTATCGACCCAATTAAATTGGGCTTTCAATGTCTACGCTATTGATTCAATCGGATACTTGCGTCGCACGCATCGCCGCCACTGCATGAACGTTGACCTCGCGCTCGATGATCTCCGCATTGACGGGTAGCGCCCGTTTGATGCGCTCGACAATCATTGGGTGCAATCTCATCGCGCGACCAGCGAGCGCAATCGGATAATGGCCGAAGCGAGCGAACGAAAGCGCAGCGAGTCGACCGAGCTCATCACCTGCGCGCGCAACGATGTCATCTGCGAGAGGATCGCGCTCGACACACGCGGCCACGTTAAGCGCGAGCAAACCCATCTCGCCACGCTGCTCGCG
>JBOFBL010000741.1:0-5172 GCA_051645545.1 Casimicrobium sp.
GTGACGATGATTCATCCGGGCAACAATGTGCTTTGCGAGCAATGGGCGGATATGAGCGACGCGCCGATGCGGATCGTGCTCGCGACTGCGCAGGCGCTCGATCTGCCGATTCGTTCACTCGAAGTGGAATTGGGTCCGAGTCAAGTCGAAGTTGTGTTCGATGTGCAAGACGCGCTCGCGGCGACGGATGCGATGGTGTTGTTTCGTAACGCAACGAAACAAGCACTGCGCCGCGCTGGGTATCACGCGACGCTCATGTGTCGTCCGCAGTTTCCAAACATCGTGTCGAGTGGCTGGCATTTGCATCAGTCGTTGGTCGATGCGAAGAGTAGTGCGAACTTATTTGTTCCCTCCCTTTCAAGGGGAGGGCCGGGTGGGGATGGTTTTCCTCTGAGTCCTCTAGGATCGCACTATCTCGCGGGGCTGCTCGCACACGCTCGCGCGATGACCGCACTCGCTGTGCCCACGATCAACGGCTACGCGCGCTATCAACCGAACATGATGGCGCCGCAGCGTGCAATCTGGGGTAGCGGTTCGCGTGGCGCTGCGTTTCGTGTTGTATCGAATGGCGCGGACGATGCTGCGTCGCGTATCGAAAATCGCATTGGAGAGCCTGCGGCGAATCCGTATCTCTACATCGCATCGCAAATTCATGCGGGGCTTAATGGTATCGAGAAAAAACTCGCGCTGCCGCCCGCAGAAACGAATCCTTATTCGACAAACAACAATGATCTATTGCCAACTTCGCTTGCGGATTCCATCGATGTGCTCGTGAGCGATGACGTGTTTCGCAAAGGCTTCGGCGACGCGTTTGTCGACTACTACGCGCACATTAAGCGCCACGAATTCTCGCGCTATGAAGCAGAGAAGAGCGAACGAAAAGATTGGGAACAGCGCGAATATTTTTCGCTTTTCTAAGAGACGGGCGCGAGTTTGACGGCGTTTCGCTACTCAGAATCGATTGCCAATATTGATAATGGCAATTAAGCCAATCGTCCAATTTAATTGGGCGATAGCGCTTAATAATAGTTATTTCGAAATATTTTCTTTTTAGCGGGTTCGACCAATTAAATTGGGCTTTTCACTAAAAAGGTGTGATAAATTTCGGCATCAATTAGTTCTTCGAGTAATGCGGAATCGCCTCGGTTTCCGCACAGAACTTTCGCAGCATTGAAAGCCGCTCCGCGCTAGCTTTACCTGCGGCAACAGCGTCGCGTAACGCGCAATTCGGTTCATGCAAATGCTTGCAATCGCGGAATTTGCATTTGCCGATGAGCGGTTCGAATTCGGGAAATGCGCGCTCGATTTCATCGCGTGTGAAGTGCGCAAGCCCGAACACTTGCATGCCCGGCGAGTCGATCACCCAACTGTTGCCGTCTGGCTCGCCGCCTTCTTCCGCGATTTCGAAAAGCTTCGTGAACGTCGTCGTGTGTTTGCCCGAATCGAGCGCTTCTGAAATCTCTTGCGTGTATTGCGCTTCGCTGCCAACGAGCGCGTTGAGCAGTTTGCTTTTACCCATGCCCGATTGCCCGATAAGCACGGTCTTCTCGCCGAGCAACCGTTCGCGCATTGGCTTCGAATTGAATTTCGCGGAGAACGGAATCACGTCGAAGCCGAGTTCACGATACATCGCAAGCGCATTCGCCGTCGCTGCTGCTTCAACGAGATCGACTTTGTTCAAACCGATGATCGCTTTCACGCCGCTTGCGCGTGCGCACACGAGCCAGCGGTTCAAGAGCTCATCCGAGTACGCGGGCAAGGGCGCGATGATGCACGCAACCTGCGTCACGTTCGCGGCAACCAGTTTTTCTTTGAATTGATCCGCGCGATAGAACAGAGAGGTGCGATCGCCGAGTTTTTCGATCACGCCTTCGTTTTCGTTCGTGATCGCGATCTGCACCACGTCGCCGCATGCGGCTTGAAGTTGGCGACCTTTGGTGACGCAACGCAGACGACGACCGTCTGACAATTTGACTGTCGCGTGACGCCGTTGGGTTTCGATGATGACGCCTTGCTCCATCTTATCTTTCTGTGCGCATGTTGTTGCGCGTTGCGTTTGTTTTGGGCAGAGACGTTGATCGACTCATCACGCGCTGGCACTCTGCAAAACGAACGCTTCGATGCGTGCCGCGCAAATGAAATCGTTGATCGAGATGCCGCCGTTGCCTTGCTCCACGTCGTGCGTGTTGTAGGCGACGACGCAACGGTTGTAGTGCACGGCTAAATCCGGATGATGATCGGTGACGTGTGAGATCGCGGCAACGACGTTCACGAACGCGATCGTTTCGTAGTAATTCTTGAAGGAATAGGTTTTAACGATCTTTCCTTCAGCGAATGACCAACCGGGAAGCTCGTGCAAGTGCCCATCGATTTGCGTTGTGGTGAACGCTTTTTCTTTGTGTTGGGGAAGTGGTTTGAGGGCGGCGAGATCGTGCAGTTTCATGTTGATTTAACCGGTCGGAAGTCCCTCCCCCTTCAAGGGGGAGGTTAGGAGGGGGATGAGGTTTGGTTGATAAGCAGGAAGAGAACCCCATCCCCTCCCTAGCCCTCCCCTTGAAGGGGAGGGGATCACGTCGCCAACCCCTGCAAGTGCGCAATCCGAATCATCGCAGGTGGATGCGAGTGATGATACGCGGAGTAGAGCGGATCGGGCGTGAGCGTGTTTGCATTGTCTCGATAGAGTTTCGTCAAAGCAACGATCAAGTCGCTCTTGCTACTCACCTGTGCGGCATAGGCATCCGCTTCGAACTCATGTTTGCGCGAGTACGCCGCGCTCAATGGCCCGAGCCAGAAGAGCAGCGGCGGCAAGGCGAGCGAGAACAGAATCAAAGCAACGCCGGGCGCGGTCTTACCGGTGTCCGCAGCGAAACCGAACGAGGTATAGAGCCACGGCTGTTGCATGGCCCACGCGACAGCCGCGAAGAACGCAAGACTCATTATCGCCATCAAAACAATTCGTTTCAATATATGTTTACGTTTGAAATGTCCAAGCTCGTGCGCGAGCACGGCGACGATTTCGTTGTTGTTGAGTTTTTCAAGCAAGGTGTCGAAGAACACGATGCGTTTCGCTTTACCGAAACCTGTGAAATACGCGTTGCCGTGCGCCGAGCGCTTCGAGCCGTCCATCACGAAGAGCCCCTTGCTTTCGAATTCGGTGCGCTTCATCAAGCCTTCGATCGCCGACTTAGTGTCTTCTTTGTCGAGTGGCGTGAATTTGTTGAAGAGGGGCGCGATGAACGTCGGATAAATCGCAAGCATCAAGAGCTGAAAGCCGATGAAAATGCCCCAGGCGTAGAGCCACCAGAGCGAGCCCGCCGCGCGCATGAGCCAGAACACGAGCGCGAGCAAGGGCAGCAAGAGCGCGGCTGACAGCAGCGTGCCTTTGACCAAGTCAATCCAGAACGTCGCCTTGGTCGTTTTGTTAAATCCGAATCGCTCTTCGATGTTGAACGTCGAGTAGTAACTGAATGGCAAGCCGAGCACGCCGGTGATCGCAGACATCAGCACCACTAGCAACAACTCGCGCAACCAAACCGCGTCGGTGAAAATCGCCGTGACATTCCAAAGCCATGCGAGCCCGAAGAAGAGCATGGCGATCGAGACAACGAGGCCAAAGGTCGATTCGAGCGAACCGAAGCTGCCGCGCGCGGCTGTGTAATCCGCCGCGCGTTGATGATCGGACAACGCAATCGTTTCGGTGAACGGCGAGGGAACCGCCGCGCGGTTAGCGGCGACATGCGCCAAATGCCGTTTGAGAAGCAGCGTTTCAATTGCGTATTGAAGGATGATCGCGATCAACACGATCCAGCTAAACGCCGTGAAAAAACCGAGAAAAGAAGACTGCGCCAAGTTGATCCAACTATGTGAAAATCCAATAAGAACGAATTTTCCGCGATTTTCGGGAAATTCAAGCGCAACAACACCGTTATGGGGCTACGCGGTACTCGATGTGCGGCAGCCAGCCCGATTTGCAGGATCACGTACCTTATGCCGCAGGATCAAAACCACCTTATCTGGCTCGATATGGAGATGTCGGGGCTCGACCCGGATTCCTGTCGCATCCTTGAAGTCGCCGTGGTGATCACTGATAAGAATCTCGAAACGGTTGCCGAGGGCCCAGTGTTTGTCGTGCGCCAGGACGTTGCGCTGCTCGACGCGATGGATGAGTGGAATAAGAACACGCATGGTCGCTCTGGGCTGATCGATAAGGTCAAAGCCTCGCTGATGAACGAGGCGGAAGTTGAAAGTCGCTTGATCGAATTTCTCTCGCAATATGTGCCCAAGGGTGTTAGCCCCTGCTGTGGCAATAGCGTGCATCAGGATCGGCGCTTTATGGAGCGCTACATGCCGAAGCTCAATGATTTTTTTCACTATCGCAATGTTGATGTGAGCACCTTGAAGGAGCTTGCCGCGCGCTGGGCGCCCGAAGTGAAGAAGGCGTTTCAGAAGAAAACGCGGCATACGGCGCTGGCTGATGTGTATGAGTCGATTGACGAGTTGAAGCACTATCGTGATCACTTCATCAAGTTGCCAGCGACTGCGAGCGCCGAGGTCGCAGTTTGAAATTCTGCTCCGAGTGTGGTTCGCCGAATTTGACGCGATGCGTCCCGGAAGGCGATCATCGCGTTCGCTATGTTTGCCCCGATTGTGGAACGGTGCATTACAAGAATCCGCTCGTCGTTTGTGGTGTTGTCCCAGTGTATGGCGACAAGGTGTTGCTCTGTAAACGTGGAATCGAGCCGCGCCACGGCAAATGGACGTTGCCCGCAGGGTTCATGGAGCTTGAGGAATCAGTCGAAGAGGGCGCGCAGCGCGAGCTGTTCGAAGAAGCCGTTGCCAAGGTTGAGCTCGGTCCTTTGCTGACCGTCTTGTCGGTGCCACGCATCGGGCAGGTTCACATGATGTATCTCGGCACGCTTACCGAACCAAAATTCGAAACGACGCCTGAGAGCACCGAGGTGCAGCTCTACGATGAGAGCGAAATCCCGTGGGACGAGATCGCGTTTCGTACGGTCGCGACGACGCTTAAGCATTACTTCGCGCAGCGCAAGAGCGGCGCGTTTACCGTGAAGTGCGATACGCTTTTGTAGGGTTGTAGGAGCGGCTCTGCCGCGACCAATGCCTCCAAATCGCGCCGGTTAACGTTGCAACGTTGGTCGCGGCAGAGCCGCT
>JBOFBL010000742.1:0-17355 GCA_051645545.1 Casimicrobium sp.
TCGTCGGTTTTCAGAATACGATTGGCGGCCGCCTCGCAGTCGGACATCGTAGAGGTGAGAATCCGTTGCTTGATTTTGAGCAGCTGCTTGGGATGCATCGAGAAATTGCGCAACCCGAAACCGAGTAACAGGCGCGTCAAGCGCAACTCACCGGCCATCTCGCCGCACACTGCAATCGGCGTTTCCGCTTTTTGCGCACTACGAATCGCCATCGCAACGAGTTTCACGACCGCTGGATGCAGCGAATCGTACATGTGCGCGACTGCGTCGTCGGTACGATCGATCGCAAGCGTGTACTGAATTAAATCGTTGGTGCCGATCGAGAGAAAATCGAGGTGCTCAGCGAAGTAAGGCAACGAGATGACGGACGCCGGAATTTCGATCATGCCGCCCACTTGAACATTCGCATCGAAAGCGATTTTCTGAGCGCTGAGTTCCGTCTTCGCACGATTGATAAATGCGAGCGTCTGCGTCACCTCATGTGCGTTGGCGATCATCGGAATCAAAATTCGAATCGAGCCATAGGCGCTCGCACGCAGGATCGCGCGAAGTTGCGTCAAGAATAGTTTCGGCTCTGCGAGACACAAGCGAATCGCGCGAAGTCCAAGCGCAGGGTTCTCGCTCGGGCGATCGCCCAAGCCGGGCATTCGTTTGTCAGCACCAAGATCGAAGGTGCGGATCGTGACGGGTCTGCCGTTCATGCCTTCGACAACAGTGCGGTAGGCCTCGAACTGCTCGTCCTCGGTGGGCAAATCTTCGCGATGCAAAAACAAAAACTCGGAGCGAAACAGGCCAACGCCATCGGCGCCGTTATCAAGACATACCGCGAGATCGGTCGGCAATTCGATGTTTGCATTCAAATCGACGCTGACGCCGTCGAGCGTCACAGCCTTGGTCGAGACTAGTCGCTTGAGTTTTTTGCGCTCGATGGCCTGCGCGTCTTGCTTGAGCCGATACTCGGCGAGCACATGCGCGTCGGGATTGACGATCACCAGGCCGTTGTCGCCATCGACGATCAAGAGCTCGGTTTCGCGCAGCAATGAGCGTGCGTTGTGCAAAGCGACGACGGCAGGAATGCCGAGCGAGCGCGCAACGATCGCGGTGTGCGATGTGGCGCCGCCGGCGTCGGTGACGAATGCGGCGAATGCGTTTTCTTTAAAGTGGATGACGTCTGCGGGCGAAAGATCGTGTGCCACCAAGGCCGTCGTATGCAGTCCGTCCGACACTGGTAATTCGCTGGCGCGACCCATCAGCGCCTTCACAATACGCTCGACCACCTGCACGACATCGTTGGCGCGTTCGCGCAGGTAAGCATCTTCGAACTGATTGAATTGCTCGACAAGCGTATTCATCTGCTGCGTGACGGCCCATTCGGCGTTGCAGCGCTGCTCTTCGATCACGCGCTTTGGCTCTTGCGAGAGCTGCGTGTCGGTCAAAATCATCCAGTGCACATCGAGAAACGCGGCGAAGTCCGCTGGCGCGTCTTCGCTTTTCATGCGCTCGTGAATGTCTTCGAATTGCGTGCGCACGGTTGCCACTGCGTGATCGAAGCGCGCTTTCTCGGCCTCTACTTTGTCGGGTGCGATGTCGTAGTGCGCAACCTCAAGCGTCGCATTCGAGACGAGCTGCGCGCGGGCAATCGCAATGCCGGGCGCGGCGGCAACGCCGTGCAACACAAAAGAAATTTTGTGCAGTTCTTGAAAAGGCTTGTCGGCGACGGCGTTCACGGCATCGATGGTAAACGGAAATTGCGTCTACGCGATGATGAAACCATGACAGCAGTGTCGATGCGCGCCATTAGTCGAGTTTCCAATCGAGCGTGCGCCCGGCGGTGAGCGCGACGACTGTATCGCCGCCAAAAGCAAACTCAGCCTCTGGTGTCCATTGGGTTTTGCGCAATACAACTTTGCGCTCGTTGCGCGGCAAACCGTAGAACTGTGCGCCGAACTTGCTAGCGAAATCGTCTAACTTGTCGAGCGCATTTGCTTGCTCAAATGCTTCGGCATAGAGCTCGATTGCGGCGTGTGCAGTGAAACAACCGGCGCAGCCGCAGGCATTTTCTTTGGTGCCTTTCGCATGCGGTGCGCTGTCGGTGCCGAGAAAGAATTTTGATGAGCCCGAGGTCGCGGCCGCAATGAGTGAGCGCCGGTGCGACTCGCGTTTGAGGATTGGCAGGCAATAGAAATGCGGGCGAATGCCGCCGGTGAAGATCGCGTTGCGGTTATAGAGCAGATGTTGCGGTGTGATCGTTGCTGCGATGTTGTCGCCGCTTGCGCGCACGAAATCGGTTGCCTCACTCGTTGTGATGTGCTCAACAACAATTTTGAGCGCTGGGAAATCGCGCAAGATTTGCTGCAACAGGCTGTCGACAAAGCGCGCCTCGCGATCGAACACATCGACATCGGCATGCGTGACTTCGCCGTGCAGGCAAAGAATCACGCCGTGCCGTTGCATAGCGTCCAGCACGCCGCGCACTTTGGCCAGGTCGGTCACGCCAGAATCCGAATTCGTCGTTGCACCCGCTGGATAGTATTTAAGTGCGTGGACGAAACCGCTCTCCTTGACTCGCACAATTTCGTCGGGCTGCGTGTTGTCGGTTAGGTAGAGCGTCATCAGGGGGGTGAAGCTCTGCCCAGGATTGAGTGCTGCCTTGATCCGATCGAAGTACGACTTGGCTTGTGCAACCGTGGTGACCGGCGGCTTCAAATTCGGCATCACGAGCGCGCGCTCGAATTGCGTTGCAGTCATCGGGACGATCGATCGCAGGCCTTCGCCGTCGCGCAAATGCACGTGAAAATCGTCGGGACGGATGAGCGTGAGCGTTTGCGGCATGGATTGAACGGTAGCGGATTAACGGAAGAATTCGTGTTCGGCGGTGGCGCGATTGCCGCTGTGGCGATATGCAAACGCATACAAAAGTGCCGACACGCACATTTTCGCCCAACATAGGGCGCAAGCAATGGTTACACTCGAACGTTTGACAGTCGCGGGCTTCTTTGTCGCGGCCAAGCGTTGTGATGTGGCTATAATCCGCCGCCTCTCAACATTCTGAAATCGATAGACAGCGATTGGTTCGAGGCGCAACCCGACGTGGGCTGCAAGAAGATTTTTCAGGGAAGGCGTTTGAGTAGAAATGGCGAGTACTGCAAAAACAAAAAAAGCCAGCGTAAAAAAGGGGGCAACGGCAACGAAGAAGCCAGCGGTAAAGCCGAAGGCAACCGCAAAAGTTGCGCCAAAACCCGCACCGAAAGCAAAAGCGCCAGCGGCGAAGACGCCTGCTGCAAAGGCGAAAGCTGCACCGAAATCGTCTCCGAAACCCGCCGCCAAAGTCGCTGCTAAGCCCGCGCCGAAAGTGATCGCTAAAGCGGCCACTAAGCCCGAGCCGAAAACTGTACCTAAAGAAGCGCCAAAAGTCGTCGCCGCTGCGACCGCTAAGAGCGCTGCAAAAACTCCTCCTCCCCCTGCGACGGCCAAACCAACGGCTCCGCAGCCGACTCCCGCGCCAAGCGCGCCCGTGGCGAAAACCGCTGCGAAGCCTGCTAGCGCTGCTATTTCTTATACCTATAAACCTGTGGCCAAATCGAATACCGCTCCTATCGCAATGACGCCGCCAAAGGCGATCGTACTTTCGCTCGACGCGAACAAAAAATATGCCGGGCTCACCGAAGTTGAGCTCATGAAGCAACCCGAATCCGACTACATGAGCAAAGCTCAACTCGCGTTCTTCAAAGAAAAATTGACCGAGTTGCGCGGCACGATTCTGCACAACGCAACGGACACGGGCGAGCACTTGCGCGATGTCGAAGTGGCCACCGATCCTTCCGACCGCGCGACGCAAGAAGAGGAATACACGCTGGAGCTGCGCACGCGTGACCGCGAACGTAAACTCTTGAAGAAAGTTGACAAAGCGCTGCGCATGATCGACGACGGCAGCTTTGGCTGGTGCGAGGAAACTGGTGAGCCGATTGGGCTTGCACGCCTGATCGCACGTCCGACCGCAACGCTTTCGATCGAAGCGCAGGAGCGCCGCGAGCGCATGCAAAAGTTATTTGGCGATTGATTTTCTCGTTGCCTACGCTACTGCGCGGGCGATCTTGATCGCTGCGATGCTCGCCGTACACTTGTACGTCTGCGCTTCTCCCGACCAAGCTCATCCCGCTCGCGACGCGTAGTCAACGGAAAATCCCCTCTCCAATTCACCTAAAGTTGAAAATTATGAGTGCACCCTTCTCCCTCCCCGCTCTGCCTTACGCCGACAACGCGCTTGATCCGTTGATCTCGGCGAACACGCTGAGTTTTCATTACGGCAAACATCACAAAACCTACGTCGACAATCTCAACAAGTTAGTCGAAGGTAAAGACCTCGCGCAGATGTCGCTCGAGGCGATCGTGAATCATTCGGCAGGCAAAGCGGATATGGCGGGCGTGTTCAACAACGCCGCACAAATCTGGAATCACACGTTTTATTGGCATAGCCTGAAGCCCAATGGCGGCGGCAAACCCGGCGGCACCATGGGTGCAATGATCGATAAATCGTTTGGCGACTACGATAACTTCAAAAAAGAATTTGCGAACGCGGCGATCACGCAGTTCGGTTCCGGTTGGGCATGGCTCGTGAAAGACGGCGATGCATTGAAGGTCGTGAAAACGCCGAATGCGGAAGTGCCGTTCACCAAAGGCCAAAAGCCACTACTGACGATTGACGTGTGGGAACATGCCTACTACCTCGATTACCAGAACTTGCGTGCGAAGTACGTCGAAACGCTTATCGATAAATTGATGAACTGGGACTTTGCCGAGAAGAACTTATCGGCGTAGAGTCAAGTCATACGTTGCAAAATAAAGGGTCGGTTAAGCCGGCCCTTTTTTCATTCAACGCTTTGGCGCTTTTTTCGATTGAGCTTGTGGCCAAAAACAACCACCCACGATTGACCGTTCGCATTGACGCGTTTCGCTACGCGGGTGGCGCTGCGATTGCATTGCCGCAATTCGACGTGAATGAGGGTGAAATCGTCGTTGTATCGGGCCGCTCCGGCTCGGGAAAGTCGACGCTGCTTCATCTGGCCACAGGCGTGCTCGCGCTTGAACGCGCAAGCGGCAGTGTGAGGCTATCCGGCAGCGAGCTCACGGGACTCGCGCAAACCGAACGCGATCGCTTGCGCCCGTTTCAAGTGGGTTGGATGCCGCAGCGCGTACATCTGATCTCTGCGCTCAATGTGATTGACAACGTGTTGTTGCCATTCGTGATGGGCGGACACGCATCTGCGTCCATTGAGACGTTTCGTGCGCGATCGCGCGAACTGCTTCGCGACGTCGGCGTCGCACAGTATGAAAACGCAATGCCTGCGACGCTCTCGGTTGGGCAAGCCTCGCGTGTGTGCGCGGTGCGCGCGCTCGCTGCGATGCCGACGCTCTTGTGTGCGGATGAGCCGAGCGCTGCGCTTGATCGCGAGAGTGCGGAGGCGATTGCGCAAGCGATGGCGTGCTACGTACGCGAAGGCGGCGCGGCCTTGATCGCAACCCACGATCGGGACTTTATTGAAGCCTTACAAAGCCATGCGGAATCAGTACGAGAAATCGCGCTGAACGTCCAATAATGCTGGGTCTTGTTCGAAAATATATGGCCGAGTCGCCTTGGCATTTTATTCTTGCCATCGCCCTGTGCTCATTGGGTATTGCGTCGGCTATTTCGGTGCTGTGGTTGCAGCACACATTAGAGGCACATGCTGCGCGACAAGCGAAGGGAATTGACCTCGTGATCGGTGCGAAGGGCTCCGGTTTGCAAAACACACTTGCCGCTGTGTATCACGCGGACGTACCCAATGGAAACATTCCGCTCGCAACCGTCGAGACGCTTGCGAAACATCCAATGATTGCGCGTATCGAACCACTCTCGCTGGGGGATTCAGTCGGTGGCGCGCGCATCGTCGGCGCGAAAAATTCATTGTTCGACTTTTACGAAGCGAAAGCCGCCAGTGGAACGCTGCCGCTGCAGCCGCTTGATGCGGTGCTCGGCGCCAACGCGGCAAAAAAACTAAAGCTTGCGATTGGCGATCATTTCGTCGGTACGCATGGTCTTGCGGAAGGCGGCGAGGCGCACGATGCCCATCCGTACACCGTCGTCGGCATTCTCGCGCCGACTGGTCGCGTGATTGATGAGTTGGTCGTCACTCCGCTCGAGAGCGTATGGATCGCGCACGAGGGCCACACGGCGTCTACCGAACCGGAGGTCACCTTCGCGCTCATCGCGCTCAAATCCCCTGTTGCGATGGCCACGCTGCCGCGCTATATCAATTCGCAAACCAATCTTCACGCGACGTCGCCCGCGAACGAATCGGCACGACTACTCGCCAACTTCGGTTGGGTAGCGGCGATCGTCAAAGCATTCGCTATTGCGCTCTTGGCAAGCGCGATGATTGCAACGTTCGCTGCGCTCTCACAGGCGCTCGAGCGCAGGCAAACCGACATCGCGCTCATGCGCGCGATGGGCGTGCCGCGCTCACGGATCGCGCGACTGTTGATGAGCGAAACGCTGGTGATCGTGACGATCGCCTCGCTGATTTCGCTTGCGCTGATCGCCGCCGCCGCGCTTTGGCTCGTAGGGAGCGCACTGCCAGGCATGCAGCTCGACGTCGCCGCGGGCGCTGCGATTGCCTCGATTTGCATTGCGGTTGCGTTGCTGCTGGCTCTAGTAGCATCGTTGCCGACGATCCGCCGCGCGTATCGAATCGATGTCGCCGCGCAACTTTCTCGGGTTTGAAAGATCAAAAACGCTCTATGAACTTACGTTTCTCACTCTCAGGCGGCGAGCGATTTGCAGCAATTGCCGCGCTTATCTGCGCGTTTTTGCTGCCACCGTCGATTCATGCAGTCACACCAGTGGCGCCGAGCGGCGCATCGCCCGCGCCCGGCTCGCTGTTGCCGCCATCGCAGTTTTTGCCCGAGCGTGCGGGATTTACGTCGTGGCGAACCCTCGCACGGGTCGAGCTTGTTAAGAAAAACAACAAACTGCAACCCTCGTTTGACAATGCGATCACTGCGATTGATGGCAAAAATGTGCGCGTTGAGGGCTTCATGATTCCGCTCGATATTGGCGACAATCAAAAGCGTTTCTTGCTTGTCGCTGCGCCACCGCATTGCTCGTTTTGTTTGCCTGCAGGCCCCGATTCGATGATTGAAATTCGCGCGAACAAGGGTGTGAAATATCGCTTTGAGGCGGTTTCGCTCTCGGGTAAGTTCGAAGTGCTTAAAGACGATCCCGCGGGGCTCTACTATCGTTTAACCGATGCGTCGTCCGTTGAGAAATAGTTTTTACGAATGTTGCGAACATGTTGCATACGCGGCTCGCAATACCCTGACTTTATCTTGGACAAACCTGTTTTTTTGTCCAACAAGGTCATTACAGGTTGCACCTAGCCCCGATAAGCGGTAACTTCCAGCCTATGGGTTTCACCATTTTTCCGAAAGTCGCCAAAGCGAAAGCCGCTGCGCAGCGTGCGCAGGATCTCTCGCTTGAGCCGCTTGATAAAGCCAACACCGCCGCAGCATCGAAAGCGGCGAGCGGTGAATCGCAGGTTGCGAGTGCGCTCGCACCTCTGGGCGATGCGATCGAAGTCAGCGAAGACGGCGGCCTCGGCCCCTCGCTCGAAAACGCGGCGCTCATGTTTGCGCACGGCAACCCGGCTGCGGCCACCGCAGCGCTCGTGCATGCTATCGATACGCCAGAGCGCAAACAGCCGCTCGTGTGGCTCTGTTTGTTCGATCTCTACGCGCGCGCGGGCGATCGCACGTCATTCGACGATTTAGCGCTTAAATTTGTCGTTCAGTTCGAAAAATCTGCGCCGTCCTGGGACGAGATGAGCGCGCGAACCGGCGCCACTCCCGCGAAATCGCCAGCGGCGGCTGCGGCGGGCAAAGCGCGCGCGCTGCTTCGCGGCAGCATGAACGACCCGACGGTGCCTGCAATCAATGTGTTGCTCGAAACCTCGAAGCAAAAGAATTCGACCATGCAGCGCATGGACGTCGATATCAACGAGCTTGATGGCGTGGACGATGTTTGTGGCACCTTGATCGCTGGTGCGCTCGCAGCGATTCGTCGACGCGGCGTGTTCGTATCGTTTCGCGGGCTTGACGCCGCGATCAATCGCTTGTCGGCACCACTGCAACCGATGGTTAAAGAAAACAAAGGCCAGTGGTATCTCGTGCTTGAGCTGTTGCAGTGGTCCGGCTATCACGAAAAATTTGAAGATCGCGCAGTCGATTTCGCGGTCACCTTCGAGATTTCGCCGCCATCGTGGGAATCGATCACCATTCAGCAGAAGAGCATCCTCGCCGATTCTGCGAAATCGGACGCAAGCTCCGAAATTGGTTTGGCGAATGATCGCGTGATTTGGAGCGGTGAGCTTAAAGGCTCGACCGATCAATGCCTCAAGACGATCACGCCCGATGCGGCCACCACCAATCCTGTGATCGTCGATATGAAAAATGTGCAGCGCGTGGATTTTGTCTGCGGTGGTGCCATTTCCAACGCGTTTAACCGGTTGATGGCGCAAGCGATTGATGTTCGCGTGATTGGCGCTTCGCCGATCATTCAAGCGCTCATGCAGCTCACGGGCGCGCCCGGTTCGCTCTTCGTAAAAGCGTAAAATCACTTCTTGGCTTTTTAGTGCATCGCCCGATTTAATTGGGCGATGGTTCAAATGGATTCAAAAATCGATTTTCACGGAACTACGATCGTGTCCGTGCGTCGCGGTAATTCCGTTGCGATAGGTGGCGATGGTCAGGTGACGCTCGGCAACATGGTCGTGAAATCGACCGCCAAGAAAATTCGTCGCCTCTATCACGACAAGATCATTGCCGGTTTCGCAGGTGCGACCGCAGATGCGTTTACGCTGTTCGAGCGTTTCGAAGGCAAACTTGAAAAACACTCGGGGCATCTCACTCGCGCCGCAGTGGAGCTCGCTAAAGACTGGCGGCAAGATCGCATTCTGCGCCGACTCGAAGCGATGCTCGCGGTTGTCGATCACAGCGCTTCGCTCATCATCACCGGTAACGGCGACGTACTTGAGCCCGAATACGGCATTGTTGCAATCGGCTCCGGCGGCGGCTTCGCACAGGCGGCGGCGCGCGCGCTCACGCAACACAGCGACCTCTCCGCGAAAGACATCGTGGCCGAATCGCTCAAAGTCGCGGGCGAGATTTGCATTTACACGAATCAGAATCACGTGATCGAAGAGCTCACATGGTGACGCGCTGATGCATACGCACTTCGATGCGATCGTCGTTGGCGGCGGCCCGGTCGGTTGGGCATGTGCGCTTGCGATGGTCGCAACGAACAAAACGCTCGATGTCGCTGTGGTCGATCGCATTGCGCCGCCTTCGATGCCGCAAGGTCGCATCGGTGCGCGCGTTTACACCGTGAGCGAAGATCATCTGCGATGGCTTAACGATTGCGGCGTTACCATTGATACGACACGCAGCGCCCAGGTCGAGCGCATTCGCGTTTACGATCAAGCGCATCGAAGTGTGCTCGCAATCGACACGCGCGATGCGCGTAAAGAAAAAATCGCGGCTATCGTTGAGCATGACGCACTCACCGCCGCTATCGCAACGCGTGCGCTTGAAAAGAAAGTGCACTTCGTTCAAGGCGAGGTGAAAGCCACCGATTTGCTCGACGGCGAGCGCTTCGTCGAGCTCGTTAATGGCACGCTGCTCAACGCGAAACTCGTTATCGTTGCGCAAGGCGCAGACGCGCGTTTGGTCGAGGCCTTGGGTGTCGAAGTGCTGAAGCGCGACTACGACCGCGTTGGTGTCGTCGCTAATTTTGCGACCGAGACGCCGCATCGCAATGAAGCGCAGCAATGGTTTTTGCCCGACGGTTCGATCCTCGCACTGTTGCCGCTGCCGAACGACGAGGGCGATGGTGCGGTGTCGATGGTGTGGTCGACAACGTCGGTACACGCAAGCGCACTCGAAACGATGTCGCTCGATGCGCTCTGCGCAGAAATTTCGCAAGCGACACAAGCGCAGGTTCGACCAACACGGGTGAACTCACCCTGCAAATCGTTTCCCTTGAAACTATCGCGCGTCGCCGATCCGGTGTTGCCGCGTGCCTTAATCGTTGGCGATGCAGCGCACGCAATTCATCCGCTCGCAGGGCAGGGCGTGAACCTGGGGCTTGCCGACGCGCGTGCGCTCGGCGATGCGCTTGCACGCGCGAGCGAAGTGCGCGGCGATATCGGTCACGCGCTTTTGCTCGCAAAATTCCGCCGCTGCCGCTATGCGGCAGTCGCCGCCATGCAAACGGCAACGGACGCCTTAGCCCGAATCTACAATGGCGCGTTAAACGACGCTAACTCGTCTTTTCTTCCAACGGCTGCCGTTAGCGACCTCGGAATGCGCGTTTTGGGCGCCGTGCCCGCATTTCGTCGCATGCTGTCTTCCGTCGCCAGCTAATCCGAATTAAAAGCCCGCTTCAAGGATTCACTCAATGAAACAACTCCTCATCGCTCTTCTCGCCACGGTTGCCGTGGTTGCGTGCAACGCACAGCAGCCGCCCGCCGCAAAACCCGCTGCGGCGGCTGCCGTTGCGCCAGCCGCGAGCAGCGCGCAATTGGCCGAGGTACAAAAAACGCTCGAAGAGCGCTTCAAAGGCGCGCCGATCAAAGGGCTTCGCGCGAGCGTGTTGCCCAACATGTTCGAAGCCATGATTGGCGACGACATGATTTATTTCGACGCGAAGGTCACGCACTTCGTAGTCGGCAATTTGATCGAAGCCGCGACGATGACCAACCTCACTGAAGCACGCAACTCGGAGTTGACGGCGATTGATGTCAAGCAATTGCCGCTCGACAACGCAATCAAATTCGTGCGCGGTAAAGGCGAGCGCGTGATGTATGTGTTCTCGGACGTTGATTGCCCGTTCTGCACGCGCCTCGAGCAAACTATTCAATCGATGGACAACGTTACTGTGTACAACTTTATGTACCCGATCGATTCGCTGCATCCGCAAGCGCATAAGAAACAAGTCGGCATTTGGTGCGCGAAAGATCGTCTCGCCGCATGGCAAGAGGCGATTCTCAACAAGAAGTTCGATGCGAACGCAAAGACCGATTGCAAAAACCCGGTCGAAGAAACCAAAGCACTCGGTGCCAAGCTTGGCGTTCGCGCGACACCGTCGTTCTTCCTGGCCGACGGTCGCATGATCGCGGGCGCGTTGCCGAAAGATCGTATTGAAGCAGCGTTAAACGCTGCGCAAGCAAAGGTTGCGACGACCAAGTAATTTCGTCGCGTGTTATTCGTCATTTCACTCAACCGGAGGGAATCGCTATGGCTCTGATGGACTTCATCAAAAAACAACTGATCGAAATCATCGAATGGCAAGATGATTCGCGCGATACGCTGTCCTATCGCTGGCCCGATCAGGATAAAGAGATCAAGAACAACGCGCAGTTGATCGTACGCGAGAGTCAGGTTGCGCAGTTCGTTTATTTGGGTAAATACGCCGACGCGCTTCGCCCCGGTAAGCACAATCTGACGACTGACAACATCCCGATTCTCTCGACGATTCTCGGTTGGAAATACGGCTTCGAATCGCCATTCAAGGCCGACGTTTACTACGTCACGACTCGCGTGTTCGCAGGCAACAAATGGGGCACCGCGAATCCGATCATGATGCGTGACCCGGATTTCGGCGTCGTGCGCATGCGCGCCTTCGGTCAGTACGATTTCAAGATCGTGAATCCACCGTTGTTCCTCAAAGAAGTTGCGGGTACAGACAATCATTTCCGCTTAGACGAATTCGCGGATGTGATGCGCTCGAAGATCGTGACGGTGTTTTCGGAAGCGCTCGCCTCTGCGAAAGTGCCGGCGCTTGATGTCGCGTCGCGTTACAGCGAATTGGGCGAAGCCTTGCTGCCCGCGATCAATCCGCAGACGACTGCCAAATACGGTATCGAAATCACCTCGTTCAATATCGAGAATGTGTCGTTGCCACCGGAAGTCGAGCAGGCGATCGACAAGCGCGGCGCGATGACAACGATTGGCGACATGGGCGAATACATTCGCTACAACATGGCCAACGCTGTCGGCGAAGGCAAGGCGGGCACGATGGGCTTCGGTGCGGAGTTCGCTGCGGCGATGACGATGGGTCAGCAGATGTTGCAACAGCCAGGTGGTGCGGTGGGTCAAAACCCGAATGCGCCGAAAGGCATGGTGCCAGGAGGCATCGCTACAGCGGCACCCGTCGCAGCAGCAGCAGCAGCAGCTGCTGCTGCGAGTGCTGCACCCGCAATGGAACTCATGAATCCTGCGCAGGTTGCACAAATGCTCGGCGTTACAGAAGCCGACGTGATGAGCGAGCTTGATTCTGGGAATCTGAAGGGCCGCAAGATCGGTTCGCAGTGGCGCGTCACTCGCGAGGCGGTTGAAACCTTCCTCAAAGGATAGCGTTTGAACCACGGCGATGGTCGACCAATTTTATTGGGTGATCGTTCGATTTTTATCATTTTTCGAAATTACACATAAATTGTTTCTTTGCCCAAGTAAATTGGGCGGTAACGAGTGTAGCTAGGATTGATAAATCGGATATCGCCGATTCGCTCAAGAGACCATGAGCACTATCTTCATTCTGATCGTTTTCGCGTACTTCGTGATTCGATTCGATGTGGATGTGCGCGAAAAATTGGTCTTGCTAGCGTTGATCGGAATCGCTGCGTTGTTACCGCTTGCAAGCCCGGGATCGATCGCGCTTCGCGTCGCCTGCGCGATTGCACAAGGCGCGATCGGCGTCTACATTGTCATTCGAATGCACTATTTGAAACACGTATAAGCGATGGACCGACCGAGCGCCACTCACACCGCCGCCACTGCGCCAGAAAAAGCCGCGCGCAGCAAATTCTCATGCGTCGCCTGCGGCGGCGAAGCGGTGTGGAATCCTGCGAAACAAAAATTGCTCTGCGCGTTTTGCGGCACTGAATCACCGCTGCCGCTCGAAAAAGAAACGCCACCAGGCATTCAATCGACCGATGTCGTTGAACACGATCTCGCGAACGCATTGAAAAATCTTCAAGGCGAAAAGCGCGGCTGGGCACGCACTGCGCGCATGATCAAGTGTCGGCAATGCCAAGCGATCAGCGTGTTCGATGCCGCGAAGCAAGCGAAGGGTTGCGAATTCTGTGGCGCGTCTGCGATCGTCGAGTACGACGAGACGGACGATGTCATTCGACCCGAGGGCATCTTGCCGATTCAAGTGAGCGAACCGAAAGCGCGCGAGTTGATTCGCGCGTGGTACGGCAAGCTCTGGTGGGCACCGAACGCGCTCAAGAAACGCGCGATGACCGATACTGCGAAAGGCATTTATCTGCCGTATTGGACATTCGACGCGATGGTCGATGCGCAATGGCAAGCCGAAGCCGGTTATCACTACTACGAAACCGAAACGTACTACGACAACGGCCAGCAGCGTACACGTCAAGTACAACGCACGCGCTGGCAATGGACAAGCGGTTCGCTCAATCATTTCTTCGACGACACACTCGTCTGCGGCTCGAAAGGCGTGCACGAAGCATTGCTGCGTTCTGTTGAGCCATTCCCCACGACCGACAAAGGCAGCGGCGCGCTACGCGCATATGATCCCGCCTACGTGAGCGGCTGGACGGTCGAGCGTTATCAAATCGATCTGATCGCCGCGTCAAAAAAATCGCGCGAACGCATGATGGGTGAAACCGAAACGCTCTGCGGCAATCAAGTGCCGGGCGACACCTATCGCAACCTGCGAGTAAACGCGGATTTCTCGCGGCAAACGTTCAAACACATCCTCGCCCCGGTTTGGCTCATGACCTACACCTATAACGCGAAGGATTTTCAGGTCATCATCAACGCAGTCAACGGAAAACTAAACGGCGAATATCCGAAGAGCTGGGTCAAGATCACACTCGCGGTGATCGTGTTCATCATCATCGCCCTGCTCATCTTCTCCGCGGGCGGGAAGCGCTGACCCTGTAAGAGCGGCTTGCCGCGCGACCTAACGCCTCATGGCTATACAACTCGATGTCGCGGCAAGCCGCTCCTGCAACCTGAGTCATGCTGCGTTTGACTTTATCCATCCGGTACTCGACGTGATCAATCGAGAAGACTACGTCGCGTCGCTCAACTCCCTAGCGCGCGAACGTGCGATCGATCTTCGATTCATTCCTGCGCCCGAACAAAAACTTTCTGCCGTCGAATACGAAACGCGCATCGTGAGTCATCGCGAATTGATTGTTAACGACAATTGGCACGATGTATTTAACGCATGTATTTGGCTCACGTTCCCGCAAACGAAGCGGATCATTTCCGAATTGCATGTTGCTTTGGGTGCGGGTGAGAACAATCGTCGTCCGCGAAGACGCGACGTGTTGACGCTGTTCGACGAGTCGGGTGCGATCTTGCTTTGCGAGCCGTCGCGGTGCAGTGAGTTTGAGATACTCAATAAAACACATCAATGGAAAACGATGTTCGTCGAGCGACGCGCTGAGTGGCTTGCACATGTGAGACCGATTCTCTTCGGTCACGGTGCGCTCGAACAACTCGCAACGAATTGGCATCGCGGACTCACCGTGAAGGCGCAGTGGGCGCCTCTCTCACCCACTTCTTCAATGGAAGAAATTGATCGTTACCTCGCTACAGAAATCGCAGCGGATCGGGTGCTTTGCGAAGACGAGCGACGGATTCCGCTGCCATTGCTCGGTGTGCCGGGATGGTTTGCGGAGAATGAAGATTCGGTGTGCTACTACGATGCAGGGGTTTTTCGCCCCGCGCGTGTTCGCGTCTGACTGTGGGAGCGCGCTTGCGCGCGAAAACCCTCGCTACAGATTCGCGTCACTAAACACCAAACTGGTTTCGAATCGAACAGCATTCGCTTAAGTCGGTATTCGTTCACATCAAGCGTTTTTCGCGCGCGAGCGCGCTCCCACAAATCGATGCAACGATCGATAAAATCGTCCGGTGAAGAAGACTTATACCCTCTCCGATTTCGACTACGAACTCCCGCCAGAACTGATCGCGCAACATCCGCTTGCGGTTCGCTCCGCCTCGCGCTTGCTTGATGCGCGCGAAGCTCAGCCGGTTGATCGCATCTTTTCCGATTTGCCTTCGTTGCTGCGAGCGGGGGACTTGCTCGTGTTCAACGACACGCGCGTGATCAACGCGAGATTGAACGCAATTAAACCGAGCGGCGGTGCAGTTGAAGTGATGATCGAGCGTTTGCTGTCGCCTACGCGTGCGCTTGCGCAACTGCGCGCGAGTCACGCACCTAAAGTCGGAGCTGAAATCATCATCGCGCCAGACAAGCATCGCGCTATCGCAACGGTCGAATCGCGCGACGATCGATTCTTCACGCTGCAATTGCAATCCGGCGATTTCGAAACCCTCATGCGCGATGCTGGTGAACTGCCGTTGCCGCCGTACATGCATCGTGCTGCCGAGAAGGCGGACGATGAGCGCTATCAAACGGTGTACGCGAAGAATGAAGGCGCGGTTGCGGCCCCAACCGCTGGTTTGCATTTCGACGAATCGACACTCGCCGCATGCAAAGCGCGCGGCGTCGAGTTCGCATATGTGACCTTGCATGTCGGCGCGGGCACATTTCTTCCTGTGAAAACTGAGAATATCGCCGAGCATCGCATGCATAAAGAGCGATACGCCTTGCCGCAAGCAACGGTCGATGCGATTCATCGATGCAAAGCAAGCGGCGGTCGCGTGATTGCGGTCGGCACAACGAGTGTGCGAACGCTCGAAGGTTGTTTTCAAGAATGCGGTGAGCTTCGCGCTCATGAGAGCGAAACCGAGATCTTCATCACGCCTGGATTTCAGTTCAACGTTGTAGATCTGATGATTACGAATTTTCATCTACCGAAATCGACGTTGATGATGCTCGTGTCGGCGTTCGCGGGGTACGAACACATTCGTGCGATTTACAAACACGCGGTTGAGCAGCGTTATCGCTTCTTCAGTTATGGCGATGCGATGCTGCTCAACAAGCTGTAGGAGCGGCTCTGCCGCGATAGATCGTAAAGAGAACTTTACGCGCGAGATCGGATCTTCAATGGTAGATATCCAAAGCGCTTACACTGCGGTCGCTCAGCGAACAATCGCGGCAGAGCCGCTCCTACAAATTTGCAACTACGCGCCGCACCTGAGCGTTACCGCCGCGAGCGCTTCACCGCGCGCATTCTCCGCAATCACATGCAACAAACTTTTCTCGCGCTTCACATCGCTCGCGAGCTTCGCGTTGATCGAAAACGATTTATCTGCGCCCACATTCACAATCGCGTGATCGCGCACGACAGCGTCTTGCTTGAGCGTTTCGCCCGCGTTCTCGCCTGCTTTAACAGCGGTTGAGATGCCGTTCTCGGTAACGGCATAGCGAATTCGAACTGCGTCACCACCTTCGATCACGCGCCCGCGGAACGCGAGTTTGCCATCCTTCCAGTCCGCTTCAACGTCTATCGTCGCGCGCGCAGCGGTCGGTGTCATGCCCGCGAGTCCAACACGCCACGAACGATCGTCGCGTCCGTTGATAAACACTTGCGGCGTGTACACCGTGCTCGAACCGTTTGCCCGCACCATCGAGCTGTGTCGCACGCCATAGTCGACACGCGCGTACGAGTCTTTCCATCCGATGTAATCCCAGTAATCAACGTGAAACGCGAGCGCGATCATCTTCGCGTTCGTTTCGGGATTGGCGATCTGCTGCGATAGCCACCGATCCGCTGGTGGGCAACTGTTGCAGCCCTCGGACGTATAAAGCTCAATAAGCGCAGGCACGGTCTTGCCGCTCATTGCTTTGCAAGCAGCGCTTTGCGCGACCGCGTAGGTGGGGGCGTACGCAGCTACAAGCGCACCTGCGGCAGCGATGACGGTATTCCTGCGAAAATTACGGATCATCTTTGTCTCCTCGCTCTTTGCGCGAATGCCGTTTGGTCGAGCGCACCGACAGAATCATTACAAAAACATGTCCTTGCGTTTCGAACTTCTCGCCCAAGATGGGCACGCGCGCCGTGGTCGCGTTCATTTAAATCATGGCGTCGTCGAAACGCCGATCTTCATGCCGGTCGGCACGTATGGCACGGTAAAAGCGATGACACCGCAGTCGCTCGACGACATCGGCGCGCAAATCATTCTCGGCAACACCTTTCATCTGTGGCTTCGTCCCGGCACGACGATCATTGATCAAACGAAGGGTCTGCATGACTTCATGGGCTGGAAGAAACCGATCCTGACGGATTCGGGCGGCTTTCAAGTCTGGTCGCTCGGTGACTTGCGCAAGATCACGGAACAAGGCGTTCATTTCGCCTCACCGATTAACGGCGACAA
>JBOFBL010000743.1:0-2108 GCA_051645545.1 Casimicrobium sp.
CCCGTATCGAGCCCGCAAGCGGCGCGATTGGCCTCGGGTGGATTGAACGTCTACACGAATGCTGCGCAAACGACGTCAATGTCTGCGAGCGCGTTGGCGAGCACGGGTGGCAATCAGCCTCATGAGAACAGGCAGCCAAGCCTCGTGCTCAATTTCATCATCGCATACGAAGGCATTTACCCGACGCGCCCCTAGGTTTTGGTTTTACGCCACCGTTACTTGTTTTAAGGAACGCTTATCTATGTCCGATCCATTTATCGGCGAAATAAAAACAGTAGGTTTCACTTTTGCGCCGAGGGGTTGGGCGGAGTGCAACGGCGCACTGTTCCCGATCGCTCAGAACTCGGCTCTGTTCTCGTTGCTCGGCGTGAATTTCGGCGGAAATGGTGTGAGCACCTTCGCGCTGCCGGATTTGCGCAATCGCGTGCCGATCGGTCAATTTCAAGGCCCGGGTTTGAGCCCTTATGCAATCGGCGAAGTGGTGGGGCAGGCGACGGTCACGCTCGATACGGCCACGACCCCCGCGCATACGCATACGATCGGCGTGAGTGCATCGAACGCTGATCGCAGCAACGCGCAAGGTAATCGGTTTGGCGTCAGCGCCGATCCAATTTATTCTTCTGCGGCACCGAATGCGACGCTGGCGACGGGAGGTGTCACCACGAGCGGCGGCTCGCAACCGCACAACAACATCATGCCCTCACTCGTGCTGCGCTACATCATTGCGTTGCAGGGCATCTATCCATCGCGTCCTTAGGAGCCAACAACATGATGCATGCTGCGCTTCTTCTACGCTTGCTCGCTGTTACCTTTGCATTGTGGTGCGGCGCATGCGTTGCGGCGATTGTCACTTCGACGGCCGACAGCGGCACCGGCAGTTTGCGCGACGCCATTGCCAACGCCGCTGCTGGCGAAACCATCACCTTCGCTCTGCCTGCGAATAGCACGATCGTGCTTGCGAGCACGCTCTCGATCAATAAACCACTCGTGATTTCCGGCCTGAGCGTGCCGAACCTGGGCTTGAGCGGCGGCAATACGACACAGATACTCTTATCGCAAGCGCCGGTTGGAGGCGTGCCGCTAGTGCTCCGTGGTTTGCGTCTGGAGTTCGGGTTTGCGAGCCGCGGCGGTGCGATTGAAAACAAAGGCGAGCTCGTATTGGATCGTGTCGCAGTCGTGGATAACCGCGCGATGGAAGGCGGCGGCGGTGTCTTCAATAGTGGGTCTTTGTTGTTGCTGCATAGCGAAGTTGCAAAAAATGCGCTGACCTCCGCAAGTGGCATCGGCGGTGGTGGTATCTTGAGTCAATCGGTTGCGAGCTCGACGCCGAGCGTGACGCTGCTTAATTCGACCGTTGCTTTCAATACGACAACGCCATCCGCGCCGGGAATGGCCGGAGGCGGCATCGCTTTTTCGAATGGCGCGCTCACCTTACTCCACAGCACCGTCGCGCGCAACAGCGCGCCTGCGGGCGGAGCCAACGTGCATCAAGGTTCGCTCGCGTCCACATCGCTTCGTTTGCGAGGCACGATCTTAAGCAGTGCAACAACAAGTATCGGCTCGACGGCAGAGAGCAATCTTTATCAACCGGGTGGTGCAACGATCACGGCGCTTGCCGTGGGCGGATACAACTGGGCCTCGCCGCGATCGAGCGCAAGCGGCTGGCTCGCAACCGATCTGCCGGAGACCCTCCCGAGCGATCCGGTTGCCGCGTCGCTGGAATTTAACGGCGGTGTGGTGCGCTCACTCGCGCTCGCAACACCGTCGTCGGTGCTCGACGCAATTCCCGCGACCCATTGTCTGGATCAAACCGGCGCACGACTGACTCGCGATGTGCGTGCTGTCGCGCGTGGCGTCGGTGGCGGCAATTGCGATGTTGGCGCATTCGAGCTACAAGCCGCGCCGTATTGCAATCTCGATATCAACGCCGACAATGCAGTCACAGCGCCGAACGACAGCGTATTGCTCAATCGCTATCTCCTAGGCTATCGTGGCGCAGATCTAGCAGGGAATGTTCCCTTGAACGCCCCGCGCGGGGACGCAATTGCGGTGGCCAATTTCATCGGCGCTGGCACCGTCTACGACGTGTTCGGTCGCTCCGTACTCGC
>JBOFBL010000744.1:0-4063 GCA_051645545.1 Casimicrobium sp.
GACGATATTCAACTTCGTTTACTCGACGAGCGCTTGGTGTACCTGCGCGAGCTCGACGAGCGGCGCGATTCGGTACTCGCCTCCATCAAAGAGCAAGGCAAATTGAGCGACGATCTTGCACTCGCACTTGATCGTGCGAACACGAAACAGGAAATTGAAGATCTGTACGCACCCTACAAACCAAAGCGTCGTACCAAGGCGCAGATCGCTCGCGAGGGGGGATTGCAGCCATTGGCCGATGCTTTGTTTGCGACGCCAAGTTTAGTACCGCTCGACGAGGCGGCGAAATTTGTGAATGCTGAAGCGGGTTTTAGCGACGCTGCAAGTTGCTTAGACGGAGCACGCGATATTCTGAGCGAGACATGGGCAGAAGACGCAGCGCTTGTTGGCAAAGTGCGTGAATGGCTCTGGATCAATGGTTTGTTCGAGAGCAAATTAGTCGAAGGCAAAGAAAAAGAAGGTGAGAAATTCCGCGATTATTTTGACTACGCAGAACCCATTGGCAAAGTGCCATCGCATCGTGCGCTCGCAGTGTTTCGCGGCTGGATGGCGGAGACGTTGACCATCAAGTTGGCATTGCCCGAATCGCCCGACGCAACCGAAGGCGTAAAGAAAGCGCCGGTATTCAATGCGTGCGAAGGCATGATCGCTTCACACTTGCGATGGTCGCACCAAGCTCGTGCAGCCGACGATTGGTTGAAGCGCGTGGTAAGTTGGACATGGAAGGTCAAACTTGCGCCGTCGCTCGAGCGCGATTTATTTGCAAAACTGCGCGAGAGTGCCGAAGAAGTTGCGATCAAAGTGTTCGGTGACAATGTGCGTGATTTGATGTTGGCCGCACCGGCGGGGAACAAAGTCGTGATGGGGCTCGATCCAGGTATTCGCACCGGTGTGAAGGTCGCGATCGTTGATTCAACCGGAAAAGTAGTTGCGACAAACACGGTATATCCGCACGAGCCGCGCAAAGATTGGGATGGTTCGCTCAACACGCTACGCAAGCTTTGCGAGGCGCACAACGTGCAACTGATCGCGATTGGCAATGGCACGGCGAGTCGCGAAACCGACCAACTCGCCGCCGATTTGATCAAACAACTCGCTACCGGCGTCACAAAAGTCGTTGTGTCCGAGGCTGGTGCGTCGGTGTATTCAGCGAGCGAATACGCGTCGCAAGAGCTGCCGGATCTCGATGTAAGTTTGCGCGGCGCGGTCAGCATTGCACGACGTTTGCAGGATCCGCTTGCAGAGCTCGTGAAGATCGATCCGAAATCAATTGGCGTCGGACAATATCAACACGATGTGAATCAAACTCTGCTTGCAAAAAAACTCGATGCCGTCGTCGAAGACTGCGTGAACTCAGTCGGTGTCGACGTAAATCTCGCGAGTGCGCCGCTGCTCGCGCGCGTGGCGGGGCTGTCCGCGAGCAATGCCCGCGCGATCGTGACACATCGTGAGCGCGAGGGTGCGTTCGCGGATCGTGAGGCAATTCGCAAAGTCTCTGGCATCGGCCCGAAAACATTTGAGCAATGCGCGGGCTTCCTGCGCATTCAAGGCGGCACAAATCCGCTCGACGCAAGTGCAGTACATCCGGAGAGTTATCCGCTCGTCGAAAAAATCATCGCCCGCGCGAAGCGTCCTTTGGCTGAAATTCTCGGCAACGGCAGCGCGCTGAAGACGATTCCTACAAATGCTTTCACTTCAGAAGGCGTCGGCGAGATCACAGTGAAAGACGTGCTCGCCGAACTGGAGAAACCCGGTCGCGATCCGCGCCCTGAGTTCAAGGTCGCGCGCTTCAACGATGGCGTCAACGACATCACGGATTTGCGTGAAGGCATGATGCTTGAAGGCACAGTCACCAACGTCGCTGCGTTCGGTGCGTTCGTCGATGTCGGCGCACACCAAGACGGTTTAGTTCATGTGTCGCAACTAGCGAACAAATTCGTGAAAGATCCGAAAGAGGTTGTTAAAGCGGGTCAGATCGTAAAGGTAAAAGTTGTAGAGGTCGACGTAGTGCGCAAACGGATTGCGCTCACCATGCGACTCGATACTGAAGTTGCGAAACGCGACCCGCACTCGCAAAGCCAAACCCGACCGCCGTTCGCTCCGCGCGGCACTGCTCGCGCACAAACTCCACCAGCACAAAATGCCATGACCAGTGCCTTCGCAGCGCTCAAAGACCTTAAGCGTTAAGTAGCATTCGCAGAACCAGAATTTGGCATCACGATGAATCGAGCGATAGCGGTCATTCCAACAACACACGAAAGAGCACTTAGCAGCCACAACGCCCACGGAGCCTGGTATAGCCATTTGAAAGCTACACTAATCAGCGTCATCCACAGAAGTACGGTGGCGACGCAAGCGATTGCCCAGTAGTCGAACGTGCCTGATGTGTTTCGCGTTTTCTGCAAGTCGCAAAAAGATAACAATGCGGCCGTAAACGGCACCGCAACAATCAGGTCGATAAGGTAATGCTCGCCCAGGGCGAGCGTCGCCCATGCGGTGCCTACCAAGAAAACAAAGCTCAGTAGTGCAGGAAGTGTGAGCCTTAGCCGCATCGTCACTGCAGTCATCAACAGCGCAGAGGCGAGGTGCATAGATGGCATGGCATTGCGCGGAGCGATCGGAATTGCGGTTTGCGCGAGCGAGAGCGCGCCCGGCTCCGGTAGCGCGGGGAATAGCATGGGCCACGCGTAGATCGGTCCGCTAACGGGAATCCAATTGTAAAAAATCAGCGGCAACAAAAACGGGGTGACAATGAGCGCCCAGAGGCGAAGCTCTTCAGCACGCCGACACCGAAGCACCAATCCAAGCACAACGTACATGGCAAACAACACGAGTCCATAACATGTGCGGGTGAGCCACTCAATCGTCGGAGATGCCTTCATGACGCGATTAAGCATTGAAGACAGCGGGGGGCCGAACGCGCTGTCGAGTTTGTAGAGAATTACATCGTAGGTCATTGGGTGTAAATGTCCGCTAAGCGTTAAGCCCGCACTTGAAAACGCAAGCAACGACACAAATAGCACCAGCAGCAAAAAGTACCAACGCAATAGCTCGCCACCACTGCTTCTTCGCGTGCAAGTAAGCCAAAGCAAAAGGAGCGCGCACACGACACCTGCGTTGCCAAGCGCGCGCATAAAAACCACGATGTCGGCGCCAGAATTCGATTTCGCGAACCAATAAACCAGCGAAAATCCGAATATGACAAGTAAAGCGAGAGACATGCGACGCGTGAGGAATCCGGCGGTAAACATCGCAATCCACGGCAGTCCCAGAATCCACAAGTGCTCAGTTAATTTGGTTGATGTCATCGCCTCACCGAGCATCCAGCGCAGCCATGGACTGTAGCCAAGGCGATTGGCAGCAAAAAACTCCACTAGAAGTGCCGCCATGGCAATCAAAGCAACCCACGGTCGGAGCGACGCTAGCGCTACTCGGTTCTTGTCTAATTGAAGGTGACTATTCATCTGCTAACGAACACGATTCAGGGTTCAATGCGACACATTTTTCATCGATTGCGTTTGCGCGACCCAAAAACAAACAACAGCGAGCGCGCCCACTACGGTCAATCCTGCAATACCCAACGAGTAGCCCTGGCGTTCACTCCACACAAAAGCCAAGAGTGACGGCGCAATCGCGCGCATGATCGCAGTCGGCAAGCCAAGTAAGCCGTTTAGCGAGGCGGCGCGTTCGCGCGAAACATATTGCGCCATCGCGGTGGCTTTCACGATCGTGATCATGCCATTGGCCATGCCGTAGAGCAGTGCGAAAACGATCGCCACATAAGGTGAGGCGAGTCCAAGCGCAAGTACGAAGAGTGCTGCGGGCAGAAACGTTGGGATCCAGCGATTGGCCTTGTGTACATCGATATGTTTTTCGGCGAAATACAGCACGAGGCGACCCGCCACTTGCAACGCACCAATCGAGGCTGGAATCGCAATCACCCATGCGGCAGGCAAGTTTCGTTCACGAAGAATCGACACCAGATGCGCACCGATACTCGTCGTGATTCCCGAGAACAATACGAAAAAGGCCGCAAGTCCCCAAAATGGAAATTGTTTCGTTA
>JBOFBL010000745.1:0-1687 GCA_051645545.1 Casimicrobium sp.
GCGACCGCTAGCACCAGCAAATAAAACGTGCCGGTCATCATTTCGACACCGACCAAGATTGCAGCGGCAATCCACCAGAGGTAATACATCGTCATAGGCTTTAACTTGTTTAATCCAGACGCTAAGTCATTGGTGGGAATCATACGGTGCTTCGCGCCAGCGCGGAAGCGCGAAATCCGCGCTTCGGTTGTGCTGCCCCGCAGCTCGTCGCGAGCCTCGCCAAACCGGCGCGATCGACATGACGTTTGTGACGGCGAAACCCCGTATAATCAAGGGCTTAGAAGGATCACTTTTCACTGCGAGACGCGACAAATCGTCGCAACGCAGTTCACGCGCAACACTATGCCGATCTACGAATATGCATGCCCCGACTGCGGACATCAGGGCGAGCACATGCAAAAACTCGCCGACGCCGCACTCAGCACCTGCCCATCCTGCGGCAAAACGAACTACGTCAAAAAAATTTCCGCGGCTGGATTCGCGTTAAAAGGCAGTGGTTGGTATGTCACGGACTTTCGGAACGGAAGCACGAAATCATCGGGCGATAAGAGCACATCTGCTACTGAATCGAAAACCGCCGATTCTTCCTCGACGCCCCAAACTAACGGGGCATCCAGTAATGTTGCTGGAACCGCGCCTGTAGCCGCACCGACGCCAGCACCGGCACCTTCCACCCCCGCTGCAAACTAATTTTTCAAGTAGTAAGCCGTGATCAAAAAATATCTTCTTGCAGGACTACTCGTCTTGGTTCCACTCGGAATCACGATCTGGGTTTTGCATTTTTTGATTACCTCGCTCGATCAAACGATCCTGCTGCTACCAGCGTCTTGGCGCCCTACGTTCGACGGCAACAAGATTCCCGGCATGGGCATCATCTTCGCTTTCTTGTTGCTCTTCGTGACAGGCGCGATCGCGAGCAACGTCTTCGGTAAGCAGCTCGTCAAGGCCTGGGAAAGCATCGTCAACCGTATTCCGGTTGTCGGCGCAATTTACAAATCGATCAAACAGTTGACCGATCCCGTGCTCTCCGAAAACGGGCAAGCGTTCAACAAAGCCGTGCTCATCGAATTCCCACACGCGGGCAGTCACACCGTTGCGTTTCTCACCAACACCGTCAGAGACGAATTGGCGAGTAAACTAGAGGGCGAGCACGTGAGCGTTTATGTGCCGACGACGCCAAACCCGACGTCCGGTTACATGCTCATCTTGCCGAAAAGTAAGGTTCACGAATTGCAAATGAGCGTTGATCAAGCATTGAAATACATCGTTTCGATGGGAGTCGCGGCACCACCGCCGTACGATGCTGCGCGCGCGCTCGGCGCAAAACCTGACGCAAACACTCCGCAAAACTCGAATCCGAATTCGAATACCAACGCGTGACCAGGTCGGCGGCGCCTGAGTCATAAGAGATAGCCGCCAATAAGAACCTTTTCAGTGAAGCCGTGGCGAATGAACGTTCGTTGCGTTGAATCACATTTGTGCGTTTCCAATCATTGTCATTCCCGCGAAGGCGGGAACCCATCACTGCATAGATCACGCCTCGAATGAGCGATGATCTAAGTACGAATGGATCCCCGCCTTCGCGGGGATGACAGAACAGAGCGTACCGCTACAGAAAGAACACCATGCGTACCACCTACACCGGCCTAGTCAGCAAACAACACCTCGACCAAATCGTCACCCTCAC
>JBOFBL010000746.1:0-3938 GCA_051645545.1 Casimicrobium sp.
AACGATTTGCACTATCGCGGCTATGACATTTTGGATGTCGCCGATGCGTGCGAATTTGAGGAGATTGCGTATCTACTCGTGCATGGCAAGTTGCCGAACGTGGCGGAGCTTGCGGGTTACAAAGCGAAGCTGAAAGCGCTGCGCGGCGTGCCTGCGACTGTGAAAGCTGCGCTGGAGCAACTGCCGCCGTCGGCGCATCCGATGGATGTGATGCGCACGGCGGTGTCGGTGCTCGGCTGCGTGTCGCCCGAGAAGGATGATCACAATCATCCGGGCGCGAAGGACATTGCGGACAAGCTGATGGCTTCGCTCGGTTCGATGATGCTTTACTGGTATCACTACAGCCACAACGGCGTTCGGATTGAGACGGATTCCGAAGAGGATTCGATCGGTGGCCACTTCCTGCATCTGCTACATGGCAAGCGCCCGCCGCAAAGCTGGGTGAAGGCGATGCATACTTCGCTTGTGCTCTATGCTGAGCATGAATTCAACGCATCCACCTTCACCGGTCGCGTGATCGCGGGTACGGGTTCAGATATGTACAGCGCGATCTGCGGCGCAATTGGCGCATTGCGTGGCCCGAAGCATGGTGGCGCAAACGAAGTCGCGTTCGAAGTGCAAAAGCGATATGAAACGCCCGACGAAGCGGAAGCCGACATCAAAGCGCGGGTTGAAGCCAAACAAGTGGTGATCGGGTTCGGTCACCCGGTGTACACGGTGAGCGATCCGCGCAATAAAGTGATCAAAGAAGTCGCGCGCAAACTCTCCGCAGAAAAGAACGACATGAAGATGTTCAACATCGCCGAGCGCTTAGAAACGGTGATGTGGGACATCAAAAAAATGTTCCCGAATCTCGATTGGTTTAGCGCTGTGAGTTATCACATGATGGGTGTGCCGACTGCGATGTTCACACCCTTGTTCGTCATCTCGCGCACGAGCGGCTGGAGCGCGCATGTGATCGAGCAGCGAATCGATGGCAAGATCATTCGGCCGAGTGCGAATTACGTCGGGCCGGAGGATTTGAAGTTTGTTCCGTTGAGGGATAGGAAATAGTTAGTCCCCTCGCCCCTTGTGGGAGAGGGTGTCGCGTAGCGACGGGAGAGGGGGCAGTTTCCAACCGCTAGCGTGCGATTCGAAGCTTCACCCTCTCCTTAGCCCTCTCCCCTCAAGGGAGAGGGGACAAAGTGAACGAAACGATGAACGCTCAATTCAAGAAACCCCTCCCCGGCACCAACCTCCACTACATCGACGCACGCGCCGCCGTCGAAGCGATCAAACCCGGTGCGTACGACAAACTCCCGTACACCGCGCGCGTGCACGCGGAGAACATCGTTCGCAAAGCCGAGCCTTCAAAGATCAACGATTACCTCACGCAGTTGATCGAACGCAAACGCGAGATCGATTTCCCGTGGTTCCCTGCGCGCGTGGTGTGCCACGACATTCTTGGACAAACCGCTCTCGTCGATCTCGCAGGTCTACGCGATGCAATCGCCGACCAGGGAGGCGATCCGGCGAAGGTCAATCCCGTGGTGCCCGTGCAGTTGATCGTGGATCACTCGCTCGCGGTGGAATGTGGTGGTTACGATCCACAAGCGTTTGAGAAGAATCGCACGATTGAAGATCGGCGCAATGAAGATCGCTTTCACTTCATCGATTGGACAAAACTCGCGTTCAAGAATGTGGACGTGATTCCGCCGGGCAACGGCATCATGCATCAGATCAATTTGGAGCGCATGTCGCCCGTGATCGGCGTTGAGAATGGCGTTGCCTATCCGGATACCTGTGTTGGCACTGATAGCCACACACCGCATGTCGATGCGTTGGGTGTGATCGCGGTGGGTGTTGGTGGTTTAGAGGCAGAGAACGTGATGCTCGGTCGCGCGTCGTGGATGCGTCTTCCGGACATCGTGGGTGTTGAGCTTTTGGGCAAACCACAACCTGGCATCACCGCGACGGATGTCGTGCTCGCGCTCACCGAATTTCTGCGCAAACAAAAAGTCGTCGGCGCGTATTTGGAGTTTTACGGCGAAGGCGCGTCTGCGTTAACGCTCGGCGACCGCGCAACGATCTCGAACATGGCACCCGAGTATGGCGCGACGGCAGCGATGTTCTTCATCGATCAGCAAACGATTGATTATTTGCGGCTCACCGGTCGCGACGATGCGCAGGTGAAACTCGTCGAGACGTATGCGAAACATACGGGGCTTTGGGCTGATGCGTTGAAGACTGCCGAGTATGAACGTGCGCTCACGTTCGATCTCTCGACGGTTGTGCGCAACATGGCTGGGCCTTCCAATCCGCATGCGCGCGTAGCGACGACGGATCTCGTCGAAAAGGGAATCGCAACACCCGTCGCCGCCGGTAGGCGCGGACTTGGCCGCGCTTCTGACGAGGAGAGCGTTGCTCAATCGAGCGCCGCCAAGTCGTCGCCTACAACTGGAACGATGCCTGACGGTGCGGTGATCATTGCAGCTATCACGTCCTGCACGAATACGTCAAACCCGCGCAACGTGATCGCTGCCGGTCTCCTCGCGCGCAACGCGAATCGTTTCGGACTCACGCGGAAACCATGGGTAAAGAGTTCGCTTGCACCAGGCTCGAAGACTGTTGCGCTGTATCTCGAAGAAGCAGGGTTGAAGAGTGAACTCGAAAAACTCGGCTTCGGCATCGTCGCCTTCGCCTGCACGACGTGTAACGGCATGTCCGGTGCGCTCGATCCGAAGATTCAGCGAGAAATCATTGATCGCGATCTGTATGCGACGGCGGTACTGTCCGGTAATCGGAATTTCGACGGCCGCATTCATCCGTATGCGAAGCAAGCGTTCCTCGCTTCGCCTCCACTTGTGGTTGCGTATGCGATTGCCGGTACGATTCGATTTGATATCGAGCGCGATGCTTTAGGGCATGACGCAAACGGCAAACCGATCACATTGAAAGATCTCTGGCCGAGCGACGAAGAGATCGACGCGGTCGTGAAAGCAAGCGTGAAGCCTGAGCAATTCCGCAGAGTCTACGAGCCGATGTTTGCGATTGCAGCCGATACGGGCAAACGCGTGAAACCACTCTACGATTGGCGTCCGCAAAGCACTTACATCCGCCGCCCGCCGTACTGGGAAGGTGCCCTCGCGGGCGAGCGCACGTTGCGCGGCATGCGTCCGCTCGCAATCCTGAGCGACAACATCACGACCGATCATCTTTCGCCATCGAACGCGATCATGTTGAACAGCGCAGCGGGTGAGTACCTCGCGAAGATGGGTTTACCCGAAGAGGACTTCAATTCCTACGCGACACATCGTGGCGATCATCTAACGGCGCAGCGCGCAACCTTTGCGAACCCCACGCTCGTCAACGAAATGGCCATCGTCGATGGCGCAGTGAAGAAAGGTTCGCTCGCGCGCGTGGAGCCGGAGGGTAAAGTGATGCGAATGTGGGAAGCGATTGAGACGTACATGAATCGCAAGCAGCCGCTCATCGTGATTGCAGGTGCGGACTACGGCCAGGGCTCCTCGCGCGATTGGGCGGCGAAGGGTGTGCGCCTCGCAGGCGTGGAAGCGATTGTTGCCGAAGGATTCGAGCGCATTCATCGTACGAATTTGATTGGCATGGGTGTGTTGCCGCTTGAATTCAAAGCGGGTACGAATCGCAAGACGCTTGCGCTCGATGGCACTGAGACATTTGACGTGATCGGCAAGCGCACGCCGCGCGCGACATTGACTTTAGTAGTTCATCGCAAGAATGGCGAACGTGTTGAAGTGCCGGTCACGTGTCGTCTCGATACCGCAGAAGAAATTTCGGTCTACGACGCGGGTGGTGTGTTGCAGCGGTTTGCGAAAGATTTTTTAGAGCAATCCGTAGCATGATTCGCATGCTGTCATCCCCGCGAAGGCGGGGACCCAGACCGAGCGCTGGGGTTCGAGTGATCGCCTTGCTTGATCAAG
>JBOFBL010000747.1:0-4750 GCA_051645545.1 Casimicrobium sp.
GTAACCTCAAGTTCGGCGCACGCACCGCAAAGCATGATCGCAACTACACCGTGATCGGACCACGCTGGAATGCTCAGGACAGCGGCGACACGATTTTGCCGACGCCGTTTACTTCGGTCACTGGCGGACTTCTCGTGCCCTTTGCGACACCGCCGGTGCCCGCAACGCGCTACCCAAGCAATTACGCAAACGGCATCAATGCCGACTTCCCGCGTGATCTGTTCCGTTTCGATGCCGATCAGCTGCGCGCGTTTGCAGCCGCCAACGTGAACTGGGATCCAAAGCGTAACCAGATTTACACAAGTGGATACACGGTCAAAGAAACGAATAACGCTGCGTACCTGATGGCTGAGTTCGACTACGATCGCCTTACGGGTAACGTAGGCGCGCGTGCAGTAACCACTGAACTCTCCTCATTGTCTTACGAAGGCTTGGCAGCGACCCTATGTGCCCCGCTCGCGCCGTGCTCGGTACCGGGCGCAATCGTAGGTTCGCGCTTTGCAACCTATTTGCCGCGAAAGGTCGAGACAAAACACGATGTCGTGTTGCCGAGCCTCAATTTGCGCTATGGCGTCAATAACGATCTCGTCGCGCGCTTCTCGGTCAGCAAAACACTCGGTCGTCCAAACTACAACGAACTGGCTGGTGCTGTGAGTTTGAACAACACGCTGCTTACCGGTTCCTCAGGTAATCCAAAACTCAAGCCAATCACTGCGAGTAACGTCGATGCATCGCTTGCCTGGTATTTCGCGCCACGCGGCTACGTCTCAGGCGGCATCTTCTATCAGGATCTGAAAGACTATGTGAAGGCAGGCACCTCGCAAGTGGAGTTCTTCAACACCGCAACTAATACCAATTCGATCTACACGGTTACGAGCCGTATCGGAATCGACGCGCGTATCAAAGGCGCAGAGGCAGCGGTCGAGTTGCCCATCGGTGCAGGATTTGGCGTAGGTGCCAACGTGACCTATGTCGACGCGAAAGATGCGGTTGGCGTTGACCTACTGGGCACATCGAAAACGACTTACAACCTGATCGGGTTCTATGAGGACGCGAAGTTCAGCGCGCGAATCGCGTGGAATCACCGCTCGGACTACGCAATCGGCTTCGTCGGCAACGGCACCAACACACCCGCCAACGGTGTGCACAAGTACAAGGGTTACGGCGATCTTGCGATGTCGTTGGGCTACAAAATCAATGACCGCTTTAGCGTCACCTTCGATGCGCGCAACCTGACGAACCCTGTTCGCAGCACTTACTTCATCACCGAAAACGCGCCGGGTTACTGGCATCGTAGCGGTCGCCAGTACTTCCTGAACCTGCGCGCCATGATGTAGCCATCCCAGCGGGCGAGGCTCCTCAATGAGTGTCGCCCGCACCGCTTCAATCAAGCGGATCGCAGACTCCGCAACTAGCACCTTCTTTACCCACCCGGTCTCTCTCCCCCGGGTTTTCTTTTTTCTAGGCCTTGAGAATCATCGTCTTAGCAGCGTACGTGGTGTGTTCTTTGTGACGAAGCTTTTTTCTCGTTTTCGTATGATCGTTGTCGTGCAGGCAGTGGCGTGTTTGTTCGCGACGCTTGCTCATTCAGCAATAGCTTCTGCGATGTCCCGCCCTGAAGTCCGTGGCACGTGGATCACAACGACCGCGAACAACGCCATCGCCAATCCCGAGCAAACCAGACAAACCATGGCGCGGTTAGCGGGCATCGGCCTCAATACCGTGTACGTTGAAGTATGGAAAAACGGCTACACGCAGTTCCCCTCGGCAACGCTTGAGCGCACCATCGGTCTGCGCGAACGCCCGCGGGCAGCGCCACAAGATCCGAGCGAGAAAATCACAGCGCCTGCACGCGACTTGTTGCAAGAAACGCTTATCGAAGCACATCGCAACGGTTTGATTTATGTTGCGTGGTTCGAGTATGGCTTCATGGCTGCACATCAATCGACGATAACGCATCTGCGGCAAATGAAACCCGAATGGTTAAGTCGCAATCGCGACGGCTCCGAGGTTGCGCCGAATGGTTTTGTCTGGATGAATCCGCTGCATCCCGAAGCGCGCGAATTTTTGCTTGACCTTGTGCTCGAAGCGATTGATCGCTACGACATCGACGGCATTCAGCTTGACGATCGTATTGTGTGGCCGCACGTTACGATGGGATACGACGATTACACGCGCGCTGCGTATGCACGTGAGCACGCGGGCGCATCGCCGCCGAGCGATCACACCGATCCCGCGTGGATGAAATGGCGCGCGAGCAAGGTCGACGAGTTCGCAAAGTGGTTTGTGCAAGAGGTGCGCGTCAAGCGTCCGGGATTATTGATCTCGCTATCGCCCGCCGTACATCCCTGGGCGTGGGAAAACTATTTGCTTGATTGGCCAACGTGGGCGGCTTGGACGCATGCCGATCGCATTTCGCCACCATCTCCCCGTAACGCGAGAGCGCTCGCAACGACGCCGCGCTGGGATGAAATCGTTCCGCAGGCCTATCGCTTCAACTACGACGCATTCGAGAAAACGTGGCTTGAACAGCATGCAGCAGTTCAAGCGCTTGCGCCCGCGCGAACCCGCGATCTTGTCGCCGGGATTCGATTGGTGGGTGAAGGCAAAGACTCGAGCTGGGAGCAGCTCGAACAGAGCATTGCGCTGTCGCGTCGTTTAGGCAATGGCGGGCATGTACATTGGTTTAGTCGCGGCGTGCTCGACATTTTTTCAACCGAGCTCACTTCGCTGTACCAAACGAACGGCGCTGCACACAATCCACATTTCCCGAAGCGCTGGCGTAGCGCCGCGATCGAGCCGTTGAACGCAACAAGAGGTGGCACGAACACACGATGGCGTTTTAACGCTGCGCCTAAACACTATCGCCTCATTGCAAAACGCGATGGCGGATGGATATATGTCGATAAACTCGATGAGAAAAAATCTGCGCGCCCCCTGAAGCTCACGCAAGATCGGCAATATGAAGTTATGTTGCCGAACATCTTTACCGATGTGCGACTGCTTGTCGATCGTCGCCGCGATATGCGAACGATTCCAGCGTGCCGTGTCAAACGTGCATGTTGATTCGTAAATTCAAACTTCATTTCGGTCTTGTTGCGTTTGCACTCTGCGTCGCACTCGCGACCAATCACTCACTCGCGGAGAGCGCGCCATCGGTGACTGCGCCGCAGGCAACGGTTTCGCTGCCGCCGGTTACTTGGACACCCTTGTTCGAAGGCGTTTCGCACGCCATAGTTACGGTGAATTCGCCGCGCCCGATGGTGATGCAAGTGTTACAGATTGAAACGCAAACGCGCGGTCTTCGTTTTTTTGCGACGCCGGGTTTGCCGTCGCCGCGAAAACCGAATGAAGAAACAGCGGGCGTGAGAACGAGTACGTTCTTGGAAACACACGCATTGCAAGCGGCAATCAACGCCGCGCCGTACGGACCGCAGCGTAGCGAAGAAGGTCTCGCGCAAGACGTGGCGGGATTGCAGGTGAGCAACGGCGATGTCATTTCAAAGCAGGTCAAACATTACCCTGCAATTGTTATTTCAAAGAAAAATCGTGCACGCATCGTCGCGCCACCGTTTGCAATGGACAACGTACATAACGCGGTAGGTGGTTTCAACATCGTGCTACGCGACGGCGAAATCATCGGTAACCCCGCAGCAGGTATTCATCCGCGCACGGCCATTGGCATCGATCGTTCGAGCGATCGCATGTGGTGGCTTGTGATCGACGGTCGCCAGAGTGGGCGCAGTGAAGGCGCATCACTTGCGGATGTCGCACAAGTCCTCAAACAACTCGGCGCAGACGACGCCATCAACCTCGACGGCGGCGGCACCACGACGATGGTTGTCGCCGACGATCTCGGAAAAGCGCGCTTGCTCAATCGCCCGATTCACAGCGGCATTCCGGGTAACGAGCGTATTGCGGCAAGTCATCTTGGCATCTTCGCACCCAGCCTGCAATCGTCTCGCAATCACGAATCAAAACGCGCGCGCGAAACGCCGACACAACCATTGAACGAAAAGAATTGATCGTGAGCGCAACGCCAACCATCGGACTCGGCCTCGACGCAGGCGGCACGCACACCCGCGTTGCGCTCGCGCGGCGCGACGAGCTCGGTTGCGAACTGTTGTTCGAGGGATCGATCGGCAGTTTGAGTGGCACGATGCCCGCGACGCCGTCAGGTGCCGAGCAAATGCGTGGTGTGCTTAGCGAACTTGTACGCATGCTTGATAGCCGCGCGTTGCCACAGCCGGATCGCGTGATCTTCGGACTCACGGGCTACGACGATGCGCATACATCCACATCACAACGTATTGTCGACATCGTGCGCGACGCGTTCGCGAACCCTTCTCTCGGCGTGCGCCTCGAAAACGATGTCGAATGCGCGCATCGAGCGTACTTCGCAAACGCGCGTGGGCACTTGTTGTATGCAGGCACCGGCGCCATTGCCGTATTCATTGATGAGAACGAAACCGTACATCGTCTCGGTGGACGCGGCGGCACGATCGGCGACGAAGGCAGTGCGTTCTGGATAGCGAAGACTGCACTTGCTGCGATTTGGCGGCGCGAAGATGAGACGCCGGGCGCGTGGCGCAATTCACCGCTCGCGGTAATACTGTTTGATGCGATCGGCGGCAGCGACTGGAGCGCTACGCGAAGTTTTCTCGCGCGCGAGCAGCGTGGCGAGATGGGTTTGCTCGCGCTTAACGTGGCCGCGTGTGTCGAGCGCGATCCTCTCGCAGATGACATCGTT